>VEPA01000138.1 GCA_012026675.1 Betaproteobacteria bacterium
GCACAACCTCTCCATTAATCTTTGCTTCCACCCGTGTGGGAGTGATGGTCACACCCCTTATGAAGTAATTTCCATCAACCTTAACGGGCGTCCCTAACTCAAATTTTTCTGACATGGCCGCGATCATGTTCTTATTGGACTTGGGTATGTAACTGTTATCGGCGCACCAGAACTTGTACATCTTGTACAGTTCCGACCGGAGGATCTGTTTGCCCTCCCCGAATTCACACTTCTCGTCCGCAAACTCCAGAAGGATGTCTTCGCTAGTGCGGTAATCCTGCGTGGATTTCTTCACCGAAGGTGGAACGGCGAGACCGATTCTTTGCCATTCTGAGCAGCCAGCGACAAGCCATGCCAGCACCCCTTCTAGGTTTTCGGGGGTGCTTAACTCCTCCCGAAGCTTGGTATTACCCTCCTTTCCACCCCCATCGGCGAACTGCACCCGATAGTGGAGTAGCTTTAGACGTCGCCACACTGCATCGTCCTGAGCATCCACGCGGGGTTTGTGGTTCGTATCAAGATGGAGCTTGTGGGTCGGATCGAAGCTGAAATAATCCTTGTAGAGATTCTTACCTGTCAGCCTTCCATTGCCCGTGATTTCTTTAACCGATGCGGCGCTGAGGGTGCAGTGATCTTCTGTTTCCGACACTACAACCATCCGCTTCCCGAACAGGTGCGCGTACTCTCCTTTTAGATCAGCGTTCTTGGAATGAGCAATGAGCGTTTTAGCGCCAGGAACCATATAAGCCCCCATGACTTTGGCTATCGTGTCCTTGATAACTCCCTTACCATTGCCGCCCCCACCCCAGTCAACGAACAGCACTTCGTCACGCACAACTCCTGTCATGCTGTAACCGACGGTGCGCTGCTTGTAGGCGATAAGCTCCAAATCACTTGAAAAGATTTCCAAGAGGGTTCTTTCCCAAAGCTCCGAGCGGGCGTGGGGCATGTATCGGATTGGGGTGTGGTAAAGCAGGTAATCTTCCCTCGTGTGGGGAAGCAGCTCACCAGTTCGCAAATCCACTGTGCCGTTGTCGCAGTTGAAATACCACGGATGCTGTTCAAACTTGGAAACGCCAACTGTTACGAGCGGCTTCAGTTGTTTTAGGGCGTTGTCAATTACGGAGCTTCCTTCGCACTTGATAGACCATGCGGATAGCGCCCGTATCGTCAGGTTAAGTTGGGTTCTTCTCTCTACATTGACCTCCTGCGCTGCCTCTGCGCTGATAACGGAAATCTCTGCACTTACCAACTTGCTCAAGTGTTGCGCTGTTCGCAATACATGCGCCTCGTCGCGATCCCAAATCTTGCCATTCCAATGAAGCCAGCCGAAAGCGGGGCAAAAGCGTATGTCTTCCCCATACTTGTTCTTAAGCCTGTACGCATTCGCCAAGTCGGTGCAACGATGTTGCGCGGCCTCCTCGCTTGTATCTACAGGCACTTCCTGCTCTAGCAAATCGAGCACCGCATCGCCGCCATTGCACTCGTAGAAATCGTCAAGACCCCAACACCCCTTGTCGTTTGCCCATTCTTTGGAATGGGGCGGCGGTAGCGTTATCTGCCCAACCTCGCAGCCGTAGACATCTTGCAAGTGGCGAGCAATGCGTTGTGTAGACTCAGCTATGTCACGCTGATTTGCTTCGTTTTCGGGGGATACGCTGTCGAACAAGATACAGGCTCGTAAGGCGGACTCTTGCCACGGCAAAAGTGACAGCATGGTATGTATCCCACCACTACCATCGCCATATCCACGAATGCCGTTTAGCCCGATAGCCCACTGCCCGAGGCGGCATAGCACTTCCGCCTTGATCGCACTTTCGCAGATATAAATAGTCGTGCCCGCTGGAATGGCGCTCCAATCCTTTCTAAGACTGAAATAGATAGGGTTGTTACCCTCCTCGCAGTATCTGGCACGGGTTCGCTTGGCCCCTGTGAAAGCCACCGTGCCCGCTTTGCTGAACGTGTAGACAACAGAAGTCCCAATTTCCTTGCGGGAGCGGGGGTGGTAGTGACGCATAAGAATTGCGCCATCGTGATAGTTGTGCGGGCGGGGCAATTTCGGATAAAGGGCGTGAGCGCATTGCGATAACGTAACCTTCCATCCGAGCATCTTTTCCACTTCTGCGAAGATGCTGGCATCCTTTGGGAAGCCCCTCCTTTGCAGATAGGCGAATGCCGCTTGTGCCGCCTCTATATGCTTCAATTCTGGTTGCATACTTTACTCACCTCTTGAAAACGTCCTACGCATCCGGCATCACCGATTTAGTCAAAGCCCCGTGGTCACGCTTCCAATCCAGCAGCATCTCCTCGCACTGCTCTTTGAAGTCACGCTCTAGCGCCGGTTGCGTGGTGCGGCACCCGTCTAGGTCATAGGCATCGTTGGAAATGATGTAACCAAGATGCTCCCCCACTTGGAACAGATGCTTCGTAGGGCGGACGGTGGGCAACGGGCAGAGGGTCACGGGGTGTGGGGCGATACCGCTGCCCCATTGCCACGCGAGAATGACGTACTTCTCGAAGCGCACCTTGCCTTCGTCGTAGATTCCATAAAACGCGAGAGCGGTCATTTGATAGGCACCACTTTCCGGCCGAACACGCCTGCCTTTTCCGCTTGGTTAAACAGGATTTCCAGCAAGGATCCAGGCTCACGGGGTGGGATGTATTCATCCTCTTCTATAAGCCCACACTTCCCCCTGATATCGTCATTTGGCAGTTCTTCCCGCTCGGGCTGATCAGGATCGGGCTTTAGAACGGCGGGCCGCTCTGGGATATCTTCAACCGCTTGGTTTTCGATCACCCTGTACGGCTCTTTGCTCCAGTCAGGCCACACGTTAAGGAATCTCCCATCCCAGATCGCCCGTGTGCCATCGTGAAGTCGGGCTCCCATAAAGCCGGGGGCGATAAAGCGCCAGTCCTTCACTTTATGCTGAAGGCTCAGTGCTTCCTTGAGCGTGAAGGGCAGGTCTCTACGGTACGCTTCAAAGCGATATGCCATGTCCGTGCAGGCGCTCTTTTGCAGAACTTCCAAGTCAACGGGCTTATTCATGCGGCCTCCTTCGCTCTTAGCTTTTCCGCTGCCTCCAGCGTGGCCTTCGCAGCGGCGACAGTGCGGGCAAAGCTAGCTTCCCGTTCTGCTTTTAGCTCAGCGTCTGTCTTGTAGGGATTGGCGGGTGGCTTGTAGTTCTTGCAGGCCTCAGCCCAGAGCGACACCTGCCCCCAGTCGAAGATCCTTCCGAAGTTTGGGACAACGTGGTAGGGAATGCCCACGCCCCGTTCAATCCAGTGATGAACGGTGTTGATATGTACGCCAAGTCGCTTGGCAACCTCACCGGCTTGGATCATCTCCTTGCCTGCAAAGAATTCATTTACGACGTGCATGATAGATTTACTCCTGTGGTTATGTACAGCCTATTATGGCATACCCAAACAGCATGAGCAATACCTAAGCCATTGTCTTTACAGGTTATTTTCTCATTTAGCAGGCGCAGCTACCCCGCCTCTCGTTGAAAGGCTATTGAGTCGGCTTTGAGTCGGCTTGAGAGGCTTGCGACAGCCAGTGGGCTACCGCAGGCGCGGGATAGCGCACCAACTTTCGCTGACCGTGGCCGAGGCGAATGAATGGCGGGCCAATACGAAGCCAACGCCATTGGGCGAGCGTCTCTATGCTGACAGACAGGGTGTCAGCTAATTCATTCGGGGATAGGTATTTCGGGATATCCATGGTGCGACCTCACATGTCTAATCGTGAGGACGCCGGTGCAGTCCCGTTCTCAGCCCTGTTGGTCAGGACTGCTTTGCTCGGCCTACAGCCCGTTTAGTCAGGCATGCCAACTTCGGCACGGGGCGGAATGTACCCGCCCCAACGCATATGTCAACACCCCTCCGCAACCCATCGCTTCACTTCCCTATCAACGCTTTTCTTTCGTTCTTCGCAAGCCTGTGTTTTGATGAGTGAAGCTCGGAGGGGTGCATTTAGCCGGAAGCTATAATCGGCCCCCCATGGGAATCATCAAGCCGCTGCCGGATCTCCTGATCAGCCAGATCGCCGCCGGCGAGGTCGTCGAACGGCCGGCGTCGGTACTCAAGGAACTTCTGGAGAACAGCCTCGACGCAGGTGCGGCAAGGATCGACGTGCAACTCGAAGAAGGCGGAGTGCGCCTGATCCGCGTCGTCGACGACGGCAGCGGAATCGCCGCCGAGGACCTGCCGCCGGCGCTGGCTCGACATGCGACGAGCAAGATCGGCAGCCTCGACGACCTGGAGCGCGTCGCCAGCTACGGCTTTCGCGGCGAGGCGCTGGCCTCGCTCGCCTCGGTCGCAAGAGTCACAATTACCAGCAGGCAAGCCTCGCAGGCCCATGCCTGGCGTCTGCGCAGCGAGTCCGACTCCGTCGAACCGGCCGCACTGGCTGCGGGCACGGTCATCGAAGTCGCCGACCTGTACTTCAACACCCCGGCACGGCGCAAGTTCCTCAAGACCGAGGCCACGGAATTCGCGCATTGCGACGAGGTGCTGCGGCGCATGGCGCTGGCGCGGCCCGATGTCGCGTTCACGCTGAGCCACAACGGAGCCGCGAAGCGCCGTCTTGCCAGCGCCGACTTTCCACGTCGCGCCCGCGAGATCATCGGCGACGACTTCTTCCCGCACGCGCGTCCGCTCGAAGCCGCCGCCGGTCCGCTGCGCCTGTCGGGCTTGGCCGCGCTGCCGGCCTATTCGCGCGCAGGGCGCGACGAGCAGTATTTCTTCGTCAATGGCCGCTTCGTCCGCGACAAGCTGCTGACCCACGCCGCGCGCCAGGCCTGGGCCGACATCCTGCACGGGCAGCGCCACCCGGCCTACGTGCTGTTCCTCGAGCTCGACCCGGCCGGCGTCGATGTCAATGTGCATCCGGCCAAGACCGAGGTGCGCTTTCGCGATGCGCGCGGCATACATCAGTTCGTCTTCCACGCGCTGCAGCGCACGCTGGCGAAGCCGCTGTCGGCGGCGGAGAACGCCGCGCCGGCGGCTCCGGCCTTCGTACCGCCGGCCTTTTCGTACGCGCGTCAGGCCGGCCTCGCGGTCGGAGAACCGGCCGCGCGGCCCTATCTCGAATTCGCCCGCGCCGCCTTCGATGCCGCCGAAACTGCCGTCCCGTCAGCACTGACTATTGGCGGCGATGACGCGAGCGCCACCCCGTTGCTTGGCTATGCCGTCGCCCAGATCCACGGCGTGTATATCCTGGCCCAGAACGCCGCCGGCCTGGTGCTGGTCGACATGCATGCCGCACACGAACGCATCCTCTACGAAAAACTGAAGAGTTGCCTCGATGCCGGTCCGCCGGCGACGCAGGCACTGCTGGTGCCGCTGCTGCTGTCTGCCAGCGAAGCCGAAATGGCGACCGCCGCGGAACAGGGCGAGGCGCTGGCCGAACTCGGCTTCGCCATTGCCGCCGCCGGGCCGCGCGAGCTTGCCGTGCGCGCGCTGCCGGCGCTGCTGGCGGGCGGCAACGCGGTCGACCTGGTGCGCTCGCTGCTTAAAGACCTGGCCGAGCATCCCGCCAGCCGCGTGGTCGAAACCCGGCGCAACGAACTGCTGGCGACCATGGCCTGCCACGGTGCGGTGCGCGCCCACCGCACGCTGGGCCTTACCGAGATGAATGCCCTGCTGCGCCAGATGGAAGAAACCGAGCGCGCCGACCAGTGCAACCACGGCCGCCCGACCTGGGTGCAGTTGTCGATGGCGGAACTCGACAGGCTGTTCATGCGCGGCCGCTGATGGTCCAGCCGCCGGCCATCCTTCTGATTGGCCCCACGGCCAGCGGCAAGACCGCGCTGGCCCTCGAACTGGCGACGCGCTTTCCCTGCGACATCATCAGTGTCGATTCGGCGCAGGTATTCCGCGACATGAATGTAGGCACCGCGAAGCCGGATGCGACGACGCTGGCGCGCTTTCCGCACCGCCTGATCGACCTCATCACGCCGGAAGAACGCTATTCGGCGGCGCAATTCCGCAGCGATGCGCTGCGCGAAATGGCGGCGATCACCGCGGCTGACCGCATCCCGCTGCTGGTCGGCGGCACCATGCTCTATGTCAAGGCACTGCGCGAGGGGCTGGCCGAGTTGCCGCAGGCGGACGCGAACTTGCGCGCCGAGATAGATGCCGAAGCCGCCGCGCGTGGCTGGCCGGCACTGCATGCCGAACTGGCGCTGCTCGACCCGGAAACCGCGGAGCGACTGAAGCCCACCGACGCCCAGCGCATCCAGCGCGCCGTCGAGGTGCTGCGCCTCTCCGGCCGCACCCTGGGCAGCTTTTTTGCCGAACAGCAAGCCGGCGCACCACCCTTTCGCATCCTGACACTCGCGCTGGTCCCGCAAGATCGCGGCGCATTGCACCGGCGCATCGAACAGCGCTTCGACGCGATGCTCAACGCCGGACTGGTCGAGGAAGTGCTTGGCTTGCGCGAAAAATACCGGCTCGACGGCGACCTGCCCTCGATGCGCTGCGTTGGCTACCGCCAGGTCTGGGACATGCTGGAAGGGACTTTGCCACGCGCCGAACTGCGCGATCGCGGCGTGTTCGCCACGCGCCAGTTCGCCAAGCGGCAACTGACCTGGCTCAGGTCTATGCCAGGTTTGTCGGTTGTCGATCCGCTGGATGGGCGGGCGTCGGCGACGGTAATCGATACGCTCGAACGGCATCTGGGCTGAAAGTCGGCGCCGGCGGCACGGCGATTTCGCCACATGGTGGCAGACCCGCCCTTGCCGAACCCGCAAACGTCGTTGTCCGCAGGCACTCGACCGGGTAAGCTGCGAAAAAATCAAGGAGGGCACAACCCATGAAATGGCTTCTTGTCGCAATCGTCATGAACACGCCGGTCAAAACCGACCTGATCTTCAACAATCTCGCCGATTGCCTGGCGGCCGAGCAGCAAATGCGCAAGGAATGGACCGAGGTCTATAACGCGGCGAAGAAGGCTGGGGCGGAGCCGGAGCGCATCGGCCAGATCAGTTCCCAGATGACCAAAGGTACGTGCATCCCGGCGAAGTGACGGCCGCGCGGCGACGCGCCGCCGCGTTCAGACCACGACGGTCTGCGCGCGTCCCTTGCGCTCCTCGATGACGCCGATGCGATGAACCTGCTCGCCCAGCCCCGCCAGCAGGTCCATCGCCGCGCCGGCGTCGGTCTCGGCGACGATCACCACCATGCCGATGCCGCAGTTGAAGACGCGATGCATTTCGGCGTCGGCGACCTGGCCTTCCTTCTGCAGCCACTGGAAAAGCGGCGGCAGGGGCCATTTGCTGCGCTCGATGACCGCCATCAGATAGTCGGGCAAGACGCGCGGGATGTTCTCGGTGAGCCCGCCGCCGGTGATGTGCGCCATGCCCTTGACAGGGACAGCCTGCATCAGCGCCAGCAGCGACTTGACATAAATGCGCGTTGGCGCCATCACGGCATCGGCCAGCGGCACGCCGCCGATATCCATTTCCAGATCCGGTTTGGCGCGCTCGAGAATCTTGCGGATCAGCGAATAGCCGTTGGAATGCGCACCGGACGAGGCGAGGCCGAGCACCACGTCGCCCGGCTGGATAGCGCGGCCGTCGATGATCGCCGACTTTTCCACGGCGCCGACCGCAAATCCGGCCAGGTCGTATTCGCCATCCGGGTACATGCTGGGCATTTCCGCCGTCTCGCCGCCGATCAGCGCGCAGCCGGCGAGTTCGCAGCCGCGGGCGATGCCTTCGACAACCGTGGCCGACGAGTTGACGTCGAGCCGGCCGCAGGCGAAGTAATCGAGGAAGAACAGCGGCTCGGCGCCCTGCACCAGGATGTCATTGCCGCTCATTGCCACCAGATCCTGGCCCACCGTGTCGTGACGGTTCCACTGGAACGCCAGCTTGAGCTTGGTGCCGACGCCGTCGGTGCCCGAGACCAGAACCGGTTCGCGGTATTTCTTCGAAATTTCGAACAGCGCGCCGAAGCCGCCGATGCCGGCCAGCACTTCCGGCCGCATGGTGCGCTTTGCCGCGGGCTTGATGCGTTCGACCAGCGCATCGCCGGCATCGATATCGACGCCGGCATCGCGATAGGTGAGCGGGGCCGAGGATGAACTGGAAACAGTCAAGATGAAGTCCTTGAAGGCGCAGGCGCAATGACCGGGGAAAGCGTGGTTTGGCGCCGGATGGGCGATAATCCGCGCTGAAATAAACGGCGAACGCGCGAATTTTACCGGAAATGAACTCATCTCCAGATACCATGCACTGTCACCGCCGGCAGCCCGCCCCGCGGCTTGCCGGCGACATGCGCGCAGTTCGCACGCGGTATCTCGCTGGGCGCTTCCATCGGAACGCTTGAATGGACACACGGCAACAGCAGATGCTGCTCGACCTGAAGCCGGAGCAGCCGCCGACCCTCAACAATTTTGTCATCGGCGCCAACGCCGAACTCGTCGTGCGCCTGCGCGGCCTGGGCGACACCGGCAACTTCGAGGCCATTTACCTTTGGGGCGACGCGGGCTGCGGCAAGAGTCACCTGCTGACGGCCACCGCGACAGGCGCGCACAACCGCCGACCCATAGCCCATCTGCATGCGGCCGAGGCAGGAGTGGAACTGCCGCTCGCACCCGGCAGCCTGCTGGTGATCGATGACATTCAGGAACTCAATGCCGAGGCCCAGGTCGCATTGTTTCGCGCCTTCAACGCGGCGCGTTTTCTCGGCCTCGCACTGTTGCTGGCGGGCAATGAGCCGCCCCGGCGCCTCGGCCTGCGCGAGGATCTGCGCACCCGCATCGGCCAGACCCTGATCTACGAAATCCAGTCACTTTCGGATGACGAAAAAGCCGCGGCCCTGCGCCGCCACGCCATCGAACGCGGCATGCTCATGGATCCCGGCGTAGTCCAGTACCTGCTGCGCCACGGCCGCCGCGACCTGCCCTCGCTGATGGCCATGCTAAACAGCCTCGACCGCGCCTCGCTGGAACAGAAACGCCCGCCCACGCTGCCCCTGCTGCGTGAATTGATGCAGACCTCACTGGACCTGGATAAGACATGAACGACATATCCCCCAGCCCCTTTTCCGAGAAACGGGGTGACTACGGCTCGCGATGCTCGCAGGCCAATGGAACGGTTGCCTTGGGGCGGCCCGGCGGCAGACCATGAAGCTCGCCCTGTTCGACCTCGACAACACCTTGCTCAACGGCGATTCGGATTTCGAATGGGCGCAGTTCCTGATCGGCAAGGGCGTGCTCGACCGCGAAGTCCATGAGGCGACGAACATCACATTCTTCGAGCAATACAAGGCCGGCACGCTGGACATCCATGCCTTCCTCGATTTCCAGCTGGCGCCGCTGGCGCGCCATTCACGCGCCGAACTCGATGCCTGGCACAGCGAGTTCCTCGCCACGCGCATCCGCCCGCTGATCACCCCGGCAGCGAGGGCGCTGGTGCAGCAACACGCCGCGTCCGGCGACCTGCTCGCCATCGTCACCGCCACCAACAGTTTCGTCACCGGGCCGATCGCGCGCGAGTTCAATATCCCGCATCTGATCGCGACCATCCCGGCGCAGGAAAATGGCTGTTTCACGGGGCAGCCGCGCGGCATGCCCTCGTTTCGCGAAGGCAAGATTGCGCGCGTCGAGGCTTGGCTCGAATCGATCGGCCTCTGGCTCGGCAGCTTCGAGCAGAGCTGGTTCTACAGCGATTCGCACAACGACCTGCCGCTGCTGGAGAAAGTCACGCACCCGGTCGCGGTCGATGCCGACGCAACGCTGGCGCAAGTAGCCGCCGAGCGCGACTGGCTGCGGATCAGCCTGCGCGGCTAGCGTCGCGGCCGCTCACAGACCGCGCCCTCCTTCGGCGCGCGTTCGCCAACAGCGGCGGTCGATTCGGGTATACTCCGCCCCCTGCAAACGGTCGCGAACCAAAAGTTCATCGCCGTTTTCGGAGACGTGGCCGAGTGGTCGAAGGCACGCCCCTGCTAAGGGCGCATCTGGGCAAAACCTGGATCCAGGGTTCGAATCCCTGCGTCTCCGCCAGTAACAGCAACTAAGCCCATGATTATATGGGCTTTTTTGTTTTTATAGCATTTGCCACTATCAATTTGACTATCAATATATGGCTTAGTTGGCCGATCACCGCCGCCCCACCAGCGCCGACTTTCCTATCACGGCCCCACCGGCATAAGCAGCGATTGCGGCCAGTGACATTCAGTCATTAAATTTACCGTCATTTTTACCGTCAAAAAAATATCCCTGTCGCTGACCCAGAAGATGCACTTCACTTGCGCGGCTACCGTTCCACCCTCAGGCACATCGTTCAAGAGCTCGCCGGTTCCAATATTTGCACTGCCTCCCGGCTGGCAGTGACCAAGGCGCGAAGATTCGCATGCAAAAGCATGTCCACGTCCGGCTGGGGCATGTTCCAAAGCTCAGCTAGACCTGCAGTAGCCCTCCCTGCGTCCCATGGTTTAGCGCTCTCGCCGTCAACCTGAGCGAATGGACCGTCAGTCTCTGTCAGAACGCGTTCTTTTGGCATCGCACGCACTAGGCCTCGTGCCTTCTCGGCGACCAACATTGCCGGACCGACGCTGAACCAGCAGCCCAGCGCGACTGCGCGCTCAAGCTCTCGTCGACTCCCAGAGAACCAGTGGAGGATCGGAGTGCCTGCGCCTTGAAAAGCTTCAAGGCGATCAAGCACAGCCGAGGTGGCCCGGCGACTGTGTATAGACAAAGTTCTTCCGTCTGCAGCTTTGCAGGCTCGAAGTATGTGGTCGAAGACCGCCAACTGCGCCTGCCAATGCTGTTTGTATTCCGGTCCACCATCAAGGCCGACTTCACCCACGTACATCGCTTGGGGCAAGTATTCGTCAAACAAGGCGAGCTCCCCAGAGCGCAGATGCGCAAGTTCCGGATGCAAGCCTAGGGCTGGCCGAACCCGCGAGCCAAGTTGAATCAGTGCCGATGTCCCTTTCCACGCGCTTGGCGTAGTTGTGACGGATAGCACATACATCCCGCGGGACGAAATTTCACGCACCACTGAAAGCGGATCGGGGTATAGGTCTAAGTGGGCGTGAAAATCAATCATCGGACACCCTGCGCGAGCATCAGTGCTTCTATCTCGGCAAGTCCTCGTTCAACCGTATTTGCAAGCTCTTGCTTGTCAGTCACCAATCCGGAGCTAAGGGTTGATCCGAGCCACCTCGCCGTGCCTGCTTCTCGCCGTTCGGCGATTCCGATCAGCGCTGATCTCACGTCATCAAATCCGGCGTGCTCATCGTCGTCGAGCGCCAAGTTGCTGTACACGTAGTTGGTCAGGTCCTGGCCTTTCCACGCAAGGAATGCCGCGCGACGAACTTGGCAAGGAACGCATCTACCGCAATGGTTGTAGCCAAACTGCTTGAAGCGGCCGCAGCTTGTCGTTTGATAGGCGTGAGCGCCAAGCAGTTCCTGATTCAAACAATCCCGCAGCATTTCCCCCTTGGTCTTGAACCGATAGGGATTGACGATGCGCACCCTCAATCCGGCTGCGTCGAGCACCTGTTGAAGAAGCGCGAAAACAACGGGATGTGTCGTTCGCGTGCTTAGACTTCCGATCCTGCCGCCGGTCAAGGGCGGGTTGAGCGCGATGAAGCCATTCTCACAAACGTACAGCGTCACCTCGTCGCCAGCGTGGTACCTGGCCAGCGTCGTGGCCATGAAAACACCGTACGCCAAGAAAATGATTGATCGTGCGCGTTGTGAAGGCGGATTTTCAGGGTCCGGCACGTCGGCGTTGTGGTTGGCCTGGAAATGCCGTAGTCCGCCCCCAATTTCAGCAGCAAACGCAACCTGCTTCTCGCCATCGCCTCGGACCATCTGACTGACAGCCAGAGGATTTTTCCCTTGCGCCACCAGGTCAATCGCTCCGATGTAGCTATCGAGCCCACCAGATAACAGGACGATGCAGTCCTCGCTCGGGTGCACTGGCTGACGATCGGGTTGATGCAAGATACCGCCCTCCACGAAACGCAGCGTCCATCGATCCGTACTCAGGTACGCAAGGAGCTGCTGTATCGCATGGACGTTCGCGTTCCAAAACGGTGCATCGACAACTGATACCGTTAGGTCGAACACTCGCGTCCAGCCGTCCGGGCTACGATCACGATGCCCGGCAAGATCTGCTGATACGACAGCCAAAGCCACGGACAGCAAATCCCACGCTCGCGCTGCAGGCGCAACCTTCTCTCGCATGATTGCGTGCTTCAGCGCTGCGCCCACCGAACCGCGCATGGGATCGCCAGAATTGCCAAAGAGAACGACGTCGAGATCACTCTGTGTACCAAGAAAGTCGAAGTCAGAAAGTGCGCAAGTGATCCTCATTCAGCGTACCCCTCAAAAACTTGAAAGGTCTCTCGAATGGCGTTTTGAACAATCTGCGTAACTCGTCGCGCAGCTAACCCCTGCCCGGCTTCACGCAGCCGTCTGAATGACGCGGACACTGTTTCGCGAACATACTCCCGAACTTCTTTGAGGCGGCCTAAACCGGTGGCAGCGTTCGGAGCCTTCTCGCGGATCGTTTTTCCGATATCCAGGTCGATGCGACGGAACACATCGGCGGCAACAAAACGCGCGATTGCGAGATCGCGTTGCTCCTGCTCAAGGTTGAGCAAGTCGGCATTGGGAAACTGATTCAATACATCCGCCAGCGCATCCTTGATGGACGTTCGACTGGCTTCAGCGTCTTGTGTTCCGTCCACAGGTCGCACGGCCTCCACCACGGCATCCATGACTTCATCTGCAGACCGACCGGAGGCCAACGCAGGATCTAACGGACTGCCTGGTGCTCCATACGGATTGGCTTGCTCGCCAGATAGCGCTGAGTACAACGCTTGAGCCGTCTGGGCAGTGCCTCCCATTCGACGGGCTGCGGTGGCACTCCCTCCGTAGCCCTTCTTGACGTACTGACCAAGGCCCCGACGCATAGTCGCGCCGTCACCAGTTCGCGAGTAGTCGCCGATGTTCCTGTTTGCGCCTAAAAATCGACGTGCCGGCGCAATCGGGATAGGTTGCCGAGGCCCCGCTCCCGGGGCCGGAATCGGTGGCGATCCTTGATCCGGCGTGCTGTCAGGCGGACTGCCCTCACCTGCGTCACCAGCCCCCGGAACTGGACCGGGCAGCGGAAGGTCTGGCACCCAAGGGGGAACCATGGGAACGCCCGAAGGCGAGCCGCTACTTGACTGAGACGTTCCCATTTGTTCTCCGCGCCTTGATTGCATTCTTGACCGGCTTGCTGATTTCCTCATCCTCGTCCCAAGCGGCAAACACGCCTTTGGACCAGGGCTCATCGGCGATCTTCGGGACGATGCTGGGCTTAATCTGAAGTGCTGGCCTTTCTTTTAAGAAGCCCGCTAGCCGCTGACTCTGCGGGGCGTCCGAGGCTGCCACGACGATGCATGCGTCCAAGATGGCCGGTGTTCCCCATTCCTGTTCTCGGCGAGCTCTTCCCAACAGGCGATCCATGATCACTGACATCTCGGGTCGAGCCAACGCAACAAGGCGGTCCTTGATGCTGGCAGCCATGTCGGGATGTTCAAGAAGCCCCTCCAACAAATCAGCAGCTTCGGCCGAAAGACGGTCTTCCGGAGTGATCAGCGGCGCATGCTCTCGACTAACATAGAGGGCACCCCGCAAATCGCTGGCGCCTAGCTGCGGTGGTAGCCGCAGCCACTCCGCTATGAAAGTATCATCCCAAGGCGCCTTCAGCTCAAGCGCCTCGCCGGCGACTGCCCGCTCTTCCCATTGCACGAGAAAGCTGGGCATACCGTCGTCCCCCTCGGTCACGGACTTGATTAGTTCCACATAGGCCTTGGGATCACCACACCGCTCGAATAGCAGCACCTTGGCAAGCTCGGATTCATCGACGCCAACGCCTTGCGCGCGGGACATCGCCATACGGATTGATAGAGCGTTCAAAAAACGTTTGATCAAGCGCGGGTTGCCAGCGATGCCGGTGGCCGTGGTCATTAGCGGAGCAAGGCGATCTGCAACGTCAAGGCGCGCAACCAATTCATCTGGTAGTTTGTCGTGCAGGCTTCTTAGAAACTTGAGGTCGACACGCTTGCCTTGCCAAGTCTTTCCGAGTTGCGAACACACGCCGACACGCAAGGCCTCCTTGATATCGCTTTGCAAGCCGCTGTTCTCGATGAACAGGAGCATCATGTACGCGCGTACCTCCTGCGTCCCCAGCGGCGGAACGCGAATAGGAAACTGAATGAGCTTGTCAAAATAGTTCGTCACGAGCTCATCTTCGACACCCTGGAAATGCCGCTTTACCGCGTGCTTGATCATCTGATCATCGGCGGCGATTACAAAGGCGGTGTGCTTGAGAAAAAGCAGCAGCCGGATGGCTTCAAGTGTTGAGATCGTGGTCTCTGGCAAGCATCGATCAAGGTCGTCGATTAGGACTATGAGGGTGACGCCCATCTCGTCCAAAGCACCTTCGAAACTTGCACGAAGCGCCTCAATCTCTTTGGGTGGCGAAAACGCACGCTTGGCTTTGATCAAACCGCCGACGGAATCGCTAGCCTTGCCCGCAGCGGCATCCGCCTCGGCTATGGTTTCTTGATCAACGTCCCCGCCAAGCACCGCCTTGCCGACTCCCCAAAGTTCACCGAGCACACCTACCGGTGGCAATCCGAGAGCGAGCGAAGCTGCAGATCCCGCTGTCAATTTGATGGCGCGGAACCAGTTCACCCGCTGCAACAGCTCTTTCGTCTTCTCGATTCCAGTCTTGCGCTTCGTCGCTTCCGTCGCAAGGGCGGAGGCGACCACGTCTATCAGCGCAGCGCGGGCGTCGTCATAGCCCTGATAGAGCCAAGCATTGAACTCGACGAAGATGAACTTGGACTGGACAGCGCTCCCACTTGAGTCGGATTCATTTGCGCCTATAGCGCGACCATCCAGCTCGCCACGTATCAGTTTGATCATCGACGACTTGCCAACCCCCCAAGCGCCGGAAACACCAATCGATATGGGGCGCGACTGAGCTTGCTCGATGACTTCAGCCACCGTCCGAGCGACACTGCCAAAGTTCAAGAAATCTTGCGCTGTCTCGTTGTCTGTCCACATCTTGTGTTACCTCTTTCTTATGAGTCAAGACGTCGCCGCGCCAATAGCAACGTGGCCTAACCAAGTCATGCACCTCTGTCATTACGGCCACTGCACAGCGCGGGGCCTAAAACGGTCGATCCAAAGCTCGCGCTACCCTTCCTTAAGTCGCGCGGCAAATGGAGCCCGTGGTTCGCCACTCAAGTACAGGCCAGCCCCATCATCATTCACAAACCTCTTCAGCATTTGGAGAAAGCGATCTCATTGTCATGACGCCGATGCGACGAGGCAACTCCAGTGCTCGCGGATCGAAGTCTTTGTCCGCCACCGGGAGCGAAAAGATCGTCGCCAACACCCACGCAGTCACACCTTGGACGTCACGTGACACGTCGAGGGACAGGCTCCACGCTTCCACCTCAGCTCGGGAGTCAGGCGCAATCCCATCAGGATCCTCTTCTGGGAACGATTCAAGTATTGAAATCGCTCCGGACGCCTCGCCTTTGATCGCCTTGTCGGCAGCCACCGAAGCCACCCGCAGTAGTTCGAATCGTTCAGGCTTGTCGCCTGACCTCAAAACCGAGATGAGCGACCGACGGATGTCGCCACCCAACACCGCAACGCAGGCAATGATTGGACCTGCAATAGCAGAGTTACCGTCACGGCACAGCCTGACAAGCAAAGCCTCATCATCGGCCCTGACCTTGAGAAGCCCGGCAATCGCGCGATCGAACAGCGACCAGCCTGCGGTTTGGCTCAATGGCTTGTAACTTGGGGCGCCGGTAAGCCCCGGTGCCTGAAGCGCATCCAATAGCATGCGCTCAACGCGCGAATCGTCTCGGCTTCCTAAAGCCGACAATGCAGCGCAGGCTACTAAGGGGTCTGCGCCACGCTCAACTGCAGCCAACAACAGCGCGTCAATGGCTGATTGCGGCAATTTTTCATACGCACCTAACGCGTCCGCCGCACTACGCGCCACCGCATAGTGCGCCCACATCGGCCCGGCAAAATAGCCTGGTTGCGCGCCAAAATTGCGCTCATCAGACAGCAACTCCACAAGGGGATCGACCGCTTCCGGCCACTGTTGCTTCCGCATTGCGTCCGCCCAGCCAAGCCGTACGTCGGCCCCACGATCTCGCGCCATACGCAGGATGAGCGCGCGATCCTCTTGAAAGCCTAATTCTATTAGGCTGTTCATGGCTGATCGCCGAACTCTATATCGTCCGTGCGTGAGCGCGCCTCTTAGCATGGTTAGCGACCGGTCATCGCCGTATACGACAAGCGCAGTGACGGCTGCAACGCCCTCATCAGCGTCATCACGATCTAGCAGTCGGCGCGCAACATCGATCGGATCGAGCTTAGCCGCTGCAGCGAGGCAGACCATTGGAGCAGCAAGGCTCGGATCAAGTGCCGGCAGCAAGGAACTCAGCAGGTCGAGACCATCGACCGAGAGTCCCCGCGCAGATGTTCGAAGGTCATTTCCTTGCAGAACTGAAATCAAGGCCAACGCGAGATTGCCCTCCGCGGGGTCGCAATGACCAACAACGCGAGTGGCCCGTTCATGGCGGGCCGTTTTTCCTGCTTCGCCGCGCCCATCTTTATCGACAGTCGTAGTGAACATATCGTATACAAGCTGAATGCGACGCATCGGCGTCATTCGATCGATGGGCAACCCCCGTCTGCTATCACGCTCGTCTAGCAGTCCATTAATGACGGCCGACCGTGCCAGGATCTCACGCAGTTCTTGGGGCTCAAGGTCGTCACGGCAGATTTCCACTTCGAGGAGATCGTTAAACCCATCCTCCCAATGCTCCAGTGCAATCCGCCATGCACGAACCTTGTTCCATCCTTCCGCCAATTCCATCAACGCTCGCAATTGCTCGTATGGAAACTCCTTTCGGATGTGCGCCAGCGAATCCAACAGAGCAGGAATAAGCAACGGCCGATGAGGGTGCGTTTCGACCCAAGATACGCCTTGGCTAACTCGCCGCAGCCCCGCTACCGCTTGTAGAACTTCGTTAGAGTTGTAGTAGCTCTCTCCCGGCTCCTCAATGACATGATCAGCTAAGATAGCATCTACTTCGTGTTCTTCAGCCTCACGAATGTCCTTTGAGAACTTCTTCATCCATTCGTCAACTTCGTCGTTCGCTCGGGCCGCCCGCTCGATCACTCCGTCAAAATCAGGGGTTTCCCCTTGGCAGTTGCCAAGCACCAGAGCATCGATGCTGTGGCCAACCCCACCCAGAGCCAAGAGCACATCGAGCGCGGCCGAAAAGTCGGCATCAATATCTGGCTCGATGCTCCGCAAAAGACCGACAACCGCGGTGCCGTACTCTGTATCGCTAGTCGGTAGCACCTCTCGCACGAAGCGGTGCACGATTGGGCTCGACCGCGGATCGACACGCAGTTCATGAAGCACTTCCTTGCTTATCGCCGGCGCCCGCCAGGTTCTGCCTTGAAAACTACTCCGCTCCGTTGGAGCTCCATCAACGAGCAGTCTCGCGAGCGAACTTGGTGTGTGTATTTCCGATCCATACAGCGCCAAGTCGCTAAGCGCACGAGCAAATCCGTCGCGGTTTTGAGCAACATTGGCTTGCATCTCCAAGAATGCGTCAAGCCTCAAGCGAGTTGCGGCAGATAGGGAAAGCTCGACGTTCGATATCGTCTTGGCGTTTCTGAACACTTTGAGCGCCGTCTCCACACCCCAGTCAGCATCTTGGGCGTCGGAAGCCACTAGCGCGTCCACGAGTGCGGACAGGACGTTTTCGACATCCCCGGGAGAGCGCTCCAGCGCCATGCGCAGTCCGTCTTCAACTCGAGGATGATAAATTGTGAGCAAGGGCCCGTCCCGCTTGAGGTTGCGGGCGTGCACCATGGTGTCAACAAAAGCGTCAAGCTCGAGGTTCAAGTCTGCATGTTGTTGGCGAATCCAGCGTCGGAGTTTCGATACAAGATCATTTGGTATTGCCCCACGTGCGCCGAGCATGGCCCAAATGATTGCTGCGCAAGCTACGCCGCCGTTCTGAAGTCCCGCTACCTGGTCCGCTACAACAGAAGAGATCGCTTCGATCTGCGACTCCCGCACGATCTCGTGAAGCTGTCGCAGTTTTCTGGGGTCTTCGTTGCTAAGTGTAAAAATGAAGCGATCGATCTCGTACGGCCGCTTGAGCGACCTGAGTGCCTGCTGGCGATGCATCTGAGCTAGGTCCAGAGCATGTCCTGCGAGCCCCCTGCACATCAAATCGTAGATTTCGGCGAGCCGGGTCGGTCCGTAGTCTTCAACGTCGATCCGAACTGTGTATGGTGTCAACTGCTTAGCCAGCGAACTGCCTGCGCTCCGCAAGACGTCCGCACGCGACGTAACCAAGAATTTTCGATCAGGACTTGCCGACGTTAGAAGCTTCGGCAGTTCGTTTGCCCACCGGTCAGCTTGCGGCTCGACTCTGTTGGTACCCCACGGATCGTGTAAATGCAACAACAACGGCTCCGCCCGCTTCATCTCCTGCCTGACACGACTTGGGCCGCCTTCCTCAGTCACAACCATGAACGGAGCAGGAAAGCTCTTCAGTTCGTTTTCAAGTATGTCGGCAGTTAACGTCTTGCCAGTGCCCGACGACCCGGTAATGACCACGGCATGCTTGTTGAGCAACGTATCTCGAACTGCGTCGAACGAACTGGGTTTGACATAGTGGTCCATCGCCCTATTGGGTAAGGCTGAACCGCCATGCCGCCGGATGACTTGCAGAAGGTCGGCTTTTGCCCAGACCCCTGACTCGCGCTTACCCATGCGCAAGCGAACTTCATCCCTGAGATCCCTCAAGCAAGCTAAGCGAGACACCTGACCCGGGATGTGGCCGTACGTCGTCAGAAGCGCTGCAATCCGAGCATCGAGGACTTCAAGCGTCACGCCCGAGCAAAGGGCAATGCGCGGGGCAATGGACCGTTGCGCGCTGTCGTCGAAGCCACGGCGCGCGTGTGGCGGCAGCTGAGTAACGTCTGGAAAGTCGAGCAGACCGTCGCTGGCATGAGGGCGAAGCGATGGGTGCAAGCTCTCGTTCGTGATAAATATATATCGTTGGCTGGGAGATGCCTTTAGCATTGCCAGCGGCCTGGCTCTCGGGCTAAGTCCGCTACTTACCGCGCCATCAGTTGGCTCTCCCAGGAGTACGTCTGCGACCGCTGTGGTCGACCACGGGGCAGTCGATCTGGATTTGACCTGCACAACCAGATCGAAGCTGCCAAGCGAAGCTTCCAGGCCGAGTAACGCTGCTGTTGAATCGCGGACCGCCGCCTCAATGTCCTCATGCGACCGGGGTTCGACTACCAACTGGTCAGTTACGTCTTTTGCGAACATCAAATCCAACGCGACCCACACGGTCGCCGTTATCTGATACTCGTAACCCGCATAAGACGGATTCTCGGCCCCTTCCGAACGACGAGCAGGCGCACCACCGTCAACTGCCCGACGCCTTTTCGCTTGGGGTGCAGGAAGAACCTTTTTAGCCGTTGGGTTGACGTTGCGTGGCATAGGGCTCTTGCCTACAGGCCAAGCGTTTCAACGGCGCAAAGCATCGTCGACACATTCCCAGTGCTGAAGCACGAGCATGGTAGAACCGCGGGGCCTTGATTAGCTCGTTGGTCGAAAAATCGATCTTGATCGTGCTCTGTCAGGAGCATTGGGTGCTCCCTTCCCTGCAAGGATGTTCCGGCAGAGCCAATAAAACCGAGCGGATCGCAGCACAGAGCGCATCGCGCGGGCCTCGCCGCCTCAAAGGCATAGTCATTTCAATTTGCACGCCTACGCCGCGCCGGCCTCTGTTGCAGATATTCATCGGATCGACGGCAGGAAATGGGTGATCTGCTATTAGCGTTTCAATCCCGAGGGCCGCAATCGACTGAGCCATCGCTACTTTCAGCCCTGCATCGAGGCCTCCAACCAACGCCTGTTGCGCTTCACCACTGCAGCCGTGGATTGCGACAACATGATCGCAATCGGCCAGCAACTCCAAACATCGTGGTTCGTCAAAGCGATGACTGGTAAGGTGGAGCGACCCGTAATTCTTGGAAGGTCGAATGCCCTCAAACTGATAGAGATTGAGATCTCCGCCAGCGATTGCACGCGCGATTTCAGAAGTGCACGTTTCGATGCCACCACCGTGCGGCGCGATGACAGCGATAGAAGACTGGGCGTTCTTGCGTACGTGAATCTTGTAGTCAGTGCCCTCGGCTTGATGAGCTGCCAGATCGGCATAGCCTCTATAGCGAGCGGCGAGACTGCTCATAGGGGTGCGACCTTCCGCGCCGATCGATCGGTAACCAGATTCACGACATTGTCTGCACGGTCCGAAGGGGGCGATGCCAGCAAGGTCTGCAAAAGGCCGGGCCGAACTCGCATCTCGCGCGCAACAGCCGATTGTGGGAAGCCAAAGTGCTCCTTCATCACCTTAAGGCTCTCGACAATGACCTCTGGCTCTTCGTTCGCAATCAGATGGTCCTCCGATTCCTGCACCGCTTCGCCATGACGATTGAGTCCGATATACCCTGCCCGCGCCTGGTCATCCGAAAACATACCAAGCTGCCGACCACGAAAAATAATCGCAGCCTTGGACACCCCCCAACGCAACTTCAATTCGGACAGACCCGGCCAGTTGAGACGCGTGCCACGTATCGCCAATCGGCATTCGCTGGCGAACGTGCTGCGTGGCATCAGGAACGCGCTGGCGAAACGGTTGGCCTGTGTCTCTGTCAATCGGTCACCGGTCAAGACGCCGATGTGCAGCGAGAAATGCCCCAATTCGTGGGCGATGCCAAAGCGCTCGCGGCATGCCGAACGCCCCGAATTGTTCAGCGCGATCAGCGGCCGCTTTGTGGCGAACGACACCGCATCGATTTCGGGTGCCAGGCCGTGCACCTTCATCACCACGGCGCCGGCGTTCTCCGCAATGCGCGTGACATTGCTCAGCGGACCCAGACCGAGACCGAAGAGCGAACGGAATTTTTCGGCGGCGCGCTCGATCGTCTCGGAAGACTCCGGATCGGCCTCGCTCACTTGGTAGTGCGGCAGTTCGACGTGCTCATCCAGCACACCCACCAAGCGCTTGAGCATTTCGCCTCGGGCGCGCGCGACCTGGCGCAACACCACCTTGGTCGTCAGTTGCCGACGAAAGTGGCACTGCTCATCGGCAATCGGATTCGGGTCGAGGTGATAGAAAAACTCCGGCAGGACATCCAGTTCTTCGGCAAGCGAATTCTCAAGCGGAGCGGCAACTGATTCGGCGCCGGTTTCCACACGACTGAGGAACTGCTTCGACACCCCGACCCGCTCCCCCAACTCTGTGAGTGACAGGTCGTGGAAAAGGCGGATGAGCCGAAGGTTGGTTCCAACGAAGTCGCTCATCGCACTGCTTCGGAGGCGGCATCGCCTTCGTCGCGCCGCTTCGGCGCCACCTGGGGCTTCGCCACGTCGACAGGTTGAGGCAAGGTCTGCTGGCCTTCCACTCGCAAGACACGCACCGTATTTGATACCCAACGACATGCAATTTCGCCACTGGGGGTAAAACCGAGAAACTCAACCCGAGGTTCGGCGGCGCCGTCATGGCCTCGATCGATGATGAAGCAGAAACGGGCGGGCTCGCTATCGGTTGCAAATTCCAAGAAGTCCATCTGGTAGCGATTGGCGGTCAGGACCGCGTCTTTCGACGGGTTCGACGGATCGTCGTTACTGAACCGGCAGGGCACCCCGCCAATGGTGAAAACCAAGTCGTTGTTGCTGTTCGACAGGCCGAGCCACGCGTGCCGTCCCGACCGCTCTTCCGCAATGATCCGGTTTTTCTGTCGCCCAAAGGCCGTGCAGCCGCGGGTATAGCCGTTATCGGTTGAACGGGACAGATCGTCTTCGGTCGCATAAAGCTCGTCCAGCAGCCATTGCGACACGGCCTCTAGGCGATCAGAGGAAAGCTCGGGATTGAATGTGGCAGGCGGCGGCAGGTTCATTTTGTGCACTTTTTAAAATTCGTCAATCGAATTTTCGTGCAATTTCTTAGATTCGTCAATCTTTTCCGTCAGCATCGAGTTCGTAGGGCCGATTGGTTGACTCCGCTCTCGCGAGCCTTAGGACTTGAAAAGTGTCAGAAGTAGCCTCATACTTCTACCAGTCTGGAGATATCGCCATGGAAACCCTTACCAAACAAGTCTTGGAACACGCTGCCGGAATGCCGGAAGGCATGCCTTTGGTCGCAAAAGAACTGCTGCACCTAGGCAATCGAGCAGCCGTGGATCAAGTGCTGTCCCGCTTGGTGCGGCGCGGCTCCCTGCTGCGCGCCGGCCGCGGTATCTATGTCGTGCCCGTCGAGAGCCGCTATGGCACCCGCGCTCCTTCGGCGGTCAAGATGGTCGAGGGCTTGGCGAACCAGCGTGGGGAAACCATCGTGTCGCACGGCGCCGCCGCCGCCAACGCACTGGGCCTGACCACGCAGATCCCGATGCGGGCGGTCTATCTCACGTCCGGCCCCAGTCGCCGCTTGAAATTGGGCGCGCAGATGGTCGAGTTTCGGCACGCGCCAGTCTGGCAACTGATCTTTCCCGGGCGGGCCGCCGGCGAAGTAGTACGGGCACTGGCTTGGCTGGGCCCGGAAAAAGCCGGTGAAGCGATCCGGAAGCTGCGCGCCAAACTACCGCCGTCGGAATTGAAAGAAATCGCGTCGGCGCGGTCACGCCTGCCGACCTGGATGGCCCAAGAGGTCAGCGCTCTGGTGACCCATGGCTGAGTTCTTCCAACTCTCCACCGCGGAACGCCTGGACGCGCTCGACGCGGCAGCCAACACATCGGGCCTGCTGCCCCATCTGCTGGAAAAAGACATCTGGGTGGTCTGGACGCTGCGGCACCTCTTTGCCGGCCCCTACGCTGCCCACCTGGTATTCAAGGGCGGCACGTCCTTGTCGAAGGCCTACGGTGTCATCCGGCGCTTCTCCGAAGACGTGGACCTGACTTACGACATTCGCGCTATAGCCAGCGATCTGGTGGGCGATGCAGATGCGCCACTGCCGACCAGCAAGAGCCAGGAAAAGAAGTGGAGCAAAGAGATTCGTGCGCGTCTGTCGGACTGGGTCGGCGCCGAGATCGTGCCACGTCTCAAGCTGGACCTTGAGCAATATGGCCTACCGGCAACCGTGCGGGCCGAGGGTGACAAAGTGTTCATCGACTACGCACCATTGGCCACCGGCACTGGCTATGTCGCGCCCGCCGTGATGTTGGAGTTCGGTGCCCGTTCCACCGGCGAGCCC
>VEPA01000208.1 GCA_012026675.1 Betaproteobacteria bacterium
GAACGCAACGCTGTGTGCCCAGCTGGTTGTGTTCCTCATTTTGGCGTGGTTCACGATGAAATTCGTGTGGCCGCCCATCATGAAGGCACTCGACGAGCGTGCGGGCAAGATAGCCGACGGGCTTGCGGCCGCAGACAAGGCCAGGGCCGATCTGGCACATGCAGAAAAGAAGGCCTCCGAAGAAATGCGCAAGGCGCGCGAGTCGGCAGCCGTCGCTCGCAGTGCCGCCGAGAAACAAGTGGCCAAGATGATCGAAGATGCGCGCAACGAAGGTGCTGCGATCGTCAAGGCGGCGCGCGAGGCCGCCGAGGCGGAAGCAGCGGTAGCGTCGCAGCGTGCCAGGGAAGCCTTGCGTGACCAGGTTGCCACATTAGCCGTTGCCGGTGCCGAGCGCATCCTGCGCAAGGAGATCAACGCCCAGGCCCATGCCGAGCTGCTGACGCAACTCAAGTCGGAGCTGTAACCCGCCATGGCCGAAAACGTCACCCTTGCGCGTCCCTATGCCGAAGCCGCATACCAGCTGGCCAAGGCCGGAAACGCGCTGGCCGCCTGGTCGGATCTGCTCTCGCGGCTTTCCGCCGTGGCCGTCCGTCCGGAAATGGAAGAGTGCATCGGCAACCCGAGCTTGAGTCCTGCCCAGCTGACGCAGCTTTGCCTCGAAGTAATAGCTGCCGATGCCAAATCCGGCCTGTCGGCTGACCAGCAGAACTTCGTCCGTGTCCTTGCCGAGAGCGACCGCCTCATAGTCCTGCCCGAGATCGCCGAACTATTTAACGACCTCAAGCATGGTCACGAGGGTGTCAAGGATGCCGAGATCTCTTCGGCCTTTGCCCTCGACGACGCGACGCTGAAGACTCTCGTGGCCGATCTCGAACGCAAGTTTGAATGCAAGATACAGGCGACCGTCAAGGTCGATGCCGAACTTATCGGTGGCGTGCGCATTGCCGTCGGCGATGAAGTGATTGACGCTTCGGTCCGCGGCAAGCTCGCCGCCATGGCCATCGCGCTAAAGAACTAGGAGCAATTCGATGAACCTCAACCCATCCGAAATCAGTGACCTGCTCAAGAGCCGGATCCAGAACATGCAACTGGCCGCCACTGCCCGCAATGAGGGTACGGTGGTGTCGGTGACCGACGGCATCTGCCGCGTTCATGGCCTGACCGACGTGATGCAGGGCGAAATGGTGGAGTTTCCCGGCAACACTTTCGGCCTCGCCCTGAACCTGGACCGCGACTCGGTCGGCGTCGTGGTTCTCGGTAACTACGAAAAAATTTCCGAAGGCGACACGGTCAAATGTACCGGCCGCATTCTCGAGGTGCCGGTCGGCCCCGAGTTGCTCGGTCGCGTCGTCAACGCGCTGGGCGAGCCGATCGATGGCAAGGGCCCGATCAATGCCAAGATGACCGACAAGATCGAAAAGGTCGCCCCGGGCGTGATCTGGCGCAAGTCCGTATCGCAGCCGGTGCAGACCGGCCTCAAGGCCATAGACTCGATGGTTCCTGTCGGCCGCGGCCAGCGCGAGCTGATCATCGGCGACCGGCAGACCGGCAAGACGGCGGTGGCGGTGGATGCCATCATCAACCAGAAGGGGCAGAACATGTTCTGCATCTACGTCGCGATCGGCCAGAAGGCTTCGACCGTCGCCAACGTAGTGCGCAAGCTGACGGAACACGGCGCGATGGAATACACCGTCGTGGTTGCGGCCACAGCCTCCGACTCCGCAGCAACCCAATACATCGCGCCGTTCAGCGGTTGTACGATGGGCGAATACTTCCGCGACCGCGGCATGGACGCCCTGATCATTTATGACGACTTGACCAAGCAGGCCTGGGCCTATCGCCAGATTTCCCTGCTGCTGCGCCGTCCGCCCGGCCGCGAAGCCTACCCCGGCGACGTCTTCTACCTGCACTCGCGCCTGCTCGAGCGCGCCGCGCGCGTTTCCGAAGCCTGGGTGGAAAAACTCACCAATGGCGAAGTCAAGGGCAAAACCGGATCGCTGACGGCGCTGCCTGTCATCGAAACTCAGGCCGGCGACGTTTCCGCGTTCGTGCCGACCAACGTGATCTCGATTACCGACGGCCAGATCTTCCTTGAAACCGACTTGTTCAACGCCGGCATCCGTCCCGCCATGAACGCCGGTATCTCGGTATCCCGCGTCGGCGGTGCGGCCCAGACCAAGGCCATCAAGAAGCGCGGCGGCGGCGTGCGCCTGGCGCTGGCCCAGTATCGCGAGCTGGCGGCATTTGCCCAGTTCGCCTCCGACCTCGATGAAGCCACGCGCAAGCAGCTCGAACATGGTCGCCGGGTGACCGAGCTGATGAAGCAGTTGCAGTATGCGCCGCTGACCATTGCCGAAATGGCCGTCTCGCTCTACGCATCCAACGAAGGATTCATGAGCGACATCGATGTGGCCGCTATCCTCGCCTTCGAAACCGCGCTGCATCAGCATATGCACGACAAGCATGCCGACCTGATGAACAAGATCGAGACCAGCAAGGATCTGGACAAGGACGCCGAAGCCCAACTCAAGGCTGCAGTGACCGAGTTCAAGAAGTCCTGGTCCTGATCGCGAATCGCTGACGAACGGTTTAACGAGGGGCGATCATGGCAGGCAGTCAAGAGATCCGCAGCAAGATCAAGAGCGTCCAGAACACGCGCAAGATCACCAAGGCCATGCAGATGGTGGCTGCATCGAAAATGCGCAAGGCGCAGGACCGGATGCGTGCCGCTCGTCCCTACGCCGAAAAAATCCGTCGCCTCGCGGCGAATCTTTCGCAGGCCAACGTGACCGAGTATCGCCATGCTTTCCTCGCCCGCACCAAGGCGGAGGTGATCAAGCGCGTCGGACTGATCGTGGTGACGACCGATAAGGGCCTTTGCGGAGGCCTCAATACCAATATCCTGCGCTTGGCGCTGGCTACCATGCGCCAGTGGGAGTCCGATGGTGCCACGGATATTCGCGTCACCTGCATTGGCGGCAAGGGCTTGGGTTTCATGCAGCGCATGGGGGCCAATGTCATCTCCCAGATTACCGGTCTGGGTGACGCCCCGCACGTGGAAAAGCTGGTCGGACCGATAAAGGTCATGATCGATGCTTTCCGCGCCGGCGAACTGGACGCCGTGCATATCGCCTATACCCGTTTCATTAATACCATGAAGCAGGAGCCGGTGATCGAGCCCTTGCTGCCGCTGTCAGGCGAGCGCATGGGTACGCCGGAACGGGACTGGGACTACCTGTACGAACCGGATGCGCAAACCGTGATTGACGAGTTGCTGGTGCGCTACATCGAGACGCTGATTTACCAGGGTGTTGCCGAGAATCTTGCCTCCGAGCAGTCGGCGCGCATGGTGGCGATGAAGGCTGCGACCGACAACGCCGGCAGCGTGATCAAGGAATTGCAACTGGTCTACAACAAGGCGCGGCAGGCGGCGATTACCACGGAAATTTCGGAGATTGTCGGCGGCGCAGCGGCCATTACGGGTTGACGGCCGGTTGATCGGCTGCATGTTGATTGAATTTGGCGAATTACATTAAGGAAACAACCATGAGCAACGGAAACATCGTTCAGTGTATTGGCGCCGTGGTGGACATCAAGTTCCCCCGCGAAGCCATGCCCAAGGTTTACGAAGCGCTGACTCTCGACGAAGCCGATTCCGGCAACGCCGAAGCGGGTCTGACTTTCGAAGTGCAGCAGCAGCTTGGCGACGGCATCGTGCGCACCATTGCGCTCGGTTCCTCCGACGGCCTGCGTCGCGGCATGTCGGTCAAGCCGACAGGCGCATACATCACGATCCCGGTCGGTAACGGAACCCTGGGCCGCATCATGGACGTGCTGGGTCGCCCGATCGACGAGGCGGGCCCCGTGCCCCACGAAGAAAAGCGGCCGATTCACGTCCATGCGCCGAAGTTCGATGAACTGTCGCCTTCCCAGGAGCTGCTGCCCACCGGCATCAAGGTTATCGACCTGATGTGTCCGTTCGCCAAGGGCGGCAAGATCGGCCTGTTCGGTGGCGCCGGCGTCGGCAAGACCGTGAACATGATGGAGCTGATCAATAACATCGCCAAGTCCTATGGCGGCTACTCCGTGTTCGCCGGCGTCGGCGAACGCACCCGCGAGGGCAACGACTTCTACCACGAGATGGAAGAGTCGAAGGTTCTCGACAAGGTGGCGATGGTCATTGGCCAGATGAACGACCCCCCGGGCACCCGCCAGCGCGTCGCGCTGACCGGCCAGACCATGGCCGAGAAGTTCCGCGACGAAGGCAAGGACATCCTGCTCTTCATCGACAACATCTACCGCTACACGCTGGCTGGTACCGAAGTTTCCGCGCTGCTCGGCCGCATGCCGTCCGCCGTGGGTTACCAGCCGACGCTGGCCGACGAAATGGGCAAGCTGCAGGAGCGCATCACCTCGACCAAGGTCGGTTCGATCACCTCGCTCCAGGCCGTGTTTGTGCCGGCCGATGACTTGACCGACCCGTCGCCGGCGACGACCTTCCTCCACCTCGACGCCACCGACGAGCTGTCGCGCGATATCGCTTCGCTTGGCATCTACCCGGCCGTCGATCCGCTCGACTCCACCTCGCGCCAGCTCGATCCGCTGGTGGTCGGCGAAGAGCACTACAGCGTCGCCCGCCGCGTGCAGTCGAACCTGCAGCGCTACAAGGAATTGCGCGACATCATCGCGATTCTGGGCATGGACGAACTCGCCCCCGAAGACAAGCTGGCCGTGACGCGCGCGCGCAAGATCCAGCGCTTCCTGTCGCAGCCCTTCAACGTCGCCGAAGTGTTTACCGGCACGCCCGGCAAGATCGTGCCGCTGGCCGACACCATCAAGGGCTTCAAGATGATCGTCGACGGCGAATGCGACACGATTCCCGAGCAGGCGTTCTACATGGTCGGCGCGATCGAGGAAGTCTTCGAGAAGGCCAAGACGCTCCAATAAGCGCAGCAATAAAGGGGTAAAGTTATGGCCATGACCATTCATGTCGATGTCGTTAGCGCCGAGGAGTCGATTTTCTCCGGCCTGGCGGAATTCGTCGTCCTGCCGGGCGAAGCAGGCGAACTGGGGATATTGCCCGGCCACATGCCGCTGATGACCCGCATCAAGCCGGGTGCGGTCCGCATCAAGCGTCAGGATGGCACCGAAGAGCTGATTTTTGTTGCGAGCGGCCTGCTCGAAGTCCAGCCGGGTTTGATCACCGTTTTGGCCGACACCGCTATTCGCGGTCACGACCTCGATGAGGCGAAGGCACTCGAATCGAGAAAGGCGGCGGCAGAAGCGATGACCAATCGCGCCTCTGCAATGGACTATGGGCGTGCCCAGGCCGAACTGGCTGAAGCGGCCGCCCAGCTTGCTGCCATCGACCGGTTGCGCAAGCGGCGGCACTGAGCGGCAATTTACCGGCGTCAAGAAAAAAGGGCAGCTTCGGCTGCCCTTTTTTCTTGAACGTGAGTGAAAGTCGGCGCCGGCGGTACGGCGAAGGCTATTGCCGGCGGCCAATAGCCGCGGGCACTGGCGGCGGCAGCTTTGCGGCGAGCGAACTCAGAGGGCCTTGCGCACGCTGATCACGCCACGGATCTGGCCTTCCGAATAGCCGGTGGCGCGATCATTGGGGTAGTTCTGGCCGAGCGCGGCCTTGATCGCGGGGCTGAGCTGGTCGCTGGGGCCGTGACAGCTGAGGCACAGAGGCTGCACCGGCAGTGCCTTGACGAAGCGGTATTCGTTGCCGATCTTTTCGCCCTTTTCCAGTTGTGCCGGTGGCTCGCCCGCCGCTGCGCGTCTGTCGAAGTCTTCCAGCGCGGCCTTTTCCCAAGCGTCCGGAATGGCGCGCGCGTCGTTGCGCGCCTTGAGGCTGACGCGTTTGATCTTCCAGCCTGTCTGCTGCGAGATCTCGCCAGCCATTTTGGGCGCCATGTCCTTGCAGACGGGAATCGCGCCTTCGGGACCCGATTTCTTGATTTCATCCTGCAGCGCAACGATCAGCTTGGGTGGCAGGGTGGTGGCCACCTTGCGCGCTTCGGCCAGCAAAGGGTCTTCGCTGGACTGTGCGAATGCCGTGGCAAACGGCGTGATCACTGCTGCGCCAAGAAGCAGAATTCTTTTCATGGACAAGCCCTCACTATGGTTAAGGAGGGTGATTTTGCCCAGCTTGTCGATCAGCGGCCAATTAAAATATTTCAGGCGCCGATCAATCCGTGCTCAGGCCAGGCGCTGCAGCCGCTTTTCAAGCCGCGCAACGTCGTCGCGCAGCCGGTCGATATCGTTTGAAAACGCGGAAATATCCGCTTCACGTGCAATCAGCGGCTGTTCCTCGGTGAAGTATTCGGCGAGGTTTGCCGCGAAATTCTGCGCCGCCTGTTGCTGCCAGGCGACAAATTCGCTGGTGCCCTTGACGATGCGGTGGGCGGCAATGTCACCGACAATTCGCGAGAGATCTTCCTCGGCATCCCAGCGCAGGTTGCGGATGACGAAACCAAGGGCTTCGGCGAATTCGGCCGAGCCCTCGATGCGCGCCGCGCGCATCACGGCCTCCTTGCCCTGCAGAGCCAGAAGCGGCGTTGTTGCCGGCAGCGCAATGCTCACTTCCAGTTCCGCGTCCGGCAGTGGCGCCGACAGGCAGCCATCGGCACCAATCAAAAAAGCCGCCTCGAAAGGCGGCAGCTTGATTTGCGCGGCATGACCGGCGAAGGGCGCCAGCGTTTCGCGCGCCCAAGCCGCCTGCGCGAGCAGGTGATTGATCGCTGCGAGGAGCGGCGGGGGCAAGGGCTGCATTAAAAGTAAGTGCCTGCGTCAGGCCTGCTGGATGCCGGCCACGTTCCAGCCGCGGCTGCCGTCGATCGGTTTGACCAGATGCCAGGTTTCGGCAAAGGCTTCGGGCGCGGCCTTGTCTTCGCGCAATTGGCCCGAGAAGTGCACGCTGGCGATGTGGCGCTTGTCCTCGGTAACGACTTCCAGCAGTTCGGCATTGAGCTGCATGACGTCGGTTTCCTGGGCTTTGCCGCCGCGCTCCTGATATTGCATCCGGATTTCGGCGAACAGCTCGGGTGCGGTGAATTCGCGAATGTCGTCCATGTCGCCGCGATCATTGGCCGCCTGCAGGCGCACGAAGTTCAGCTTGGCCTGGCGCAGGAAGCCCTCGACGTCGAAATCAGCTGGAATGTTGCGGGCGGCCGAGGTCGCCGTGGCGCCGGCGCCGGTTCCCGCGGCTTCGAATTGAGCGGGCGTGAAGTTTGTCGGCGCAGCATTCCCGGGGCTGGCCCCGGCGTACTGCATGCCGGACTGAGGTGAGCGCTTGCTCATAAGCCAGCGCACGACGAAGAAAGCGGCCATGACAAGGGCCAGGATCAGCAGCATGTCGGCCATGCCTTCGCCGAGACCGAAGTGCGAAAGCAGCGCGGCGATCCCCAGGCCGGCGGCGAGGCCGGCGAGAGGGCCGAGAAAGCGACTCATACCGGCGGGCTTGGCGGTCACAGGTGCAGCGGCGGCAGTTGGCGCGGATGCGGGCTTACCGGCCTGCGACGGAGCCGTAGGAGCCGGCGTAGCCTGACGCTGCATGCCGGCCGACGTTCCACCGCCAAGGCGCTTCGCCTCCGCCTCGGGAACCATCATGCCCAGCCCCACCACAACCGCAAAGGCGGCAATCACTAGTTGCTTCACTGCATCTTCTCCTATTTAAAACTTGTAAGCCCTGTGCAGCGCGACGACGCCGGCTGTCATGTTGAACACTTCTACCCGTTCCAACCCGGCATGTTCCATCATGGCCTTGAGCGCGGCCTGGTCCGGATGCATGCGAATCGATTCGGCCAGGTAGCGGTAGGACTCGGCGTCCCCGGCAATCTTCTGCCCCAGCCATGGTAACAGCTTGAACGAATACACCTCGTAAGCTTTTTCCAGCGGTTTCCACACCTTGGAGAACTCCAGCACCAGCAGTCGTCCACCCGGGCGCAATACGCGGCGCATCTCGACCAGCGCCCGATCTTTGTGGGTCATGTTGCGCAGGCCGAAGGCTACTGTGACGATGTCGAAGTGATTGTCGGGAAAAGGCAGCTTTTCTGCATCGCATTGCGCCACCGGCGCCAATATGCCCTCGTCGAGCAGGCGGTCGCGGCCGACACCCAGCATGGCATTGTTGATGTCTGTCAGCCAGACTTGTCCCTGGGCGCCGACGCGCGGGGCAAAGGCCGCTGCCAGGTCCGCCGTGCCGCCGGCAACATCGAGGACGCGTTCGCCCGGCCTTGGTGCGGCGATGTCGATGGTGAATTTTTTCCAAAAGCGATGCAGTCCCATCGACATGAGATCGTTCATCACGTCATATTTCCGCGCGACCGACGAAAAGACGCCCGCGACGCGCTGCGCCTTGTCTTTCTCGTCTACGGTTTCGAAGCCGAAATGCGTTTCTGCCATATCAATGTTTGCCGCAGCCGCCACCGGCCTTTGGTGGCAGCGTGGTCGAGTCTATGTCGCGGCTGGCACCGGCTTTTTCAAGGCGTTCCAGGTACTCGGCCCACAGCGATTCATGATTCGTGGCAAGGTGGTACAGCCAGTCCCAGGAGTAGATGCCCGTGTTATGGCCGTCGGAGAAGGTCGGTTGCACCGCATAGTTGCCGACCGGATCAAGGGCGGTGATCTCGACTTTGCGCTTGCCGGTTTGCAGCGTTTCCTGTCCCGGCCCATGGCCGCGCACTTCCGCGGAAGGGCTGTAGACGCGCAGGAATTCGGCGGGCAACTGGTAGTGGCCGCCGTCATCGAATGCGAGTTCGAGCGTGCGCGATTTCTGGTGCAAAGTGATCTCGGTGGGGATCGGGGTCTTGCTGTCGAGACCGGCCATGGCGGCAACTCCTTGAGTGGGGCCGCTATCATAGCGCACACGGTGGCAAGCTTCGCCGTCTCGATCGATGTCACGGAACCGTCATCAAGCTGCAATACACTGATATTTGTCCCTTTCCCAAGCAAGCCCATGTCCGCAACGATCCTGGTAGTTGAAGACGAGCCGGCCATCCAGGCGCTGATCGAAGTGAATCTGCGCCGCGCCGGACACGTGGTTCACCTCGCGGCCGACGCCGAAACGGCGCGCCGGCTGGTGCACGAGGCGCTGCCCGATCTGGTACTGCTCGACTGGATGCTGCCGGGCATGAGCGGCGGCGATTTTGCGCGCTTGCTGCGAAGCGAGGCGCGAACTCGCAGTCTGCCGATCATCATGCTCACCGCGCGCGCAGAAGAACGCGACAAGGTCAAAGGCCTCGAACTCGGCGCCGACGATTACGTGACCAAGCCCTTCAGTCCGCGCGAACTGGTGGCGCGGATCAAGGCCGTGCTGCGCCGGCAGGCGCCGCAGGCGACCGAGGATGCGGTCGAGCTGGGTGGCTTGCGTCTTGATCCGGCCACGCATCGCATCACGGCCGGGGCCGTGGAAGTGAATCTGGGTCCCACCGAATTTCGCCTGCTGCATTTCATGATGACCCATCCGGAGCGGGTGCATGGACGCTCGCAATTGCTCGACCAGGTCTGGGGTGATCATGTCTTCGTCGAGGAGCGAACCGTCGATGTGCATATTCGTCGCCTGCGCGCCGCCCTCGAGGCGACGGGGCATGACGGGCTGATCCAGACCGTGCGCGGCAGCGGCTACCGGATCTCGGCGACGTGAGGGCGGTGCTGGCGGAGCTTCTTGTCGCCTTTCTGCTGACGATGCTGGCGACGCTGGCCGGGTGGTTGGCGGCAGGTGAGCGCGGTGTCATGATATTGTTGCCGGGCGCCATCACCTTCTTTTTCCTGCGCCAGCTGTGGATGGTGCTGCGACTCATACACTGGGCCGGTTGTCCGCTGGGCACGCCGACGCCGAGTGCCAGTGGCGCCTGGGGCGAGGTCTTCGAAGCCTTGCACCGGCGCGCCCGGCTGGCCAGCGCCGCGCGCGAACAGGCGACCCAGGAACTGGCGCGTTTTCGCCTTGCCGCCGAAGCTCTGCCGGACGGTGTAATGATCCTCGACGGACACCGTGCCATCGAGTGGATGAATCTGCACGCAGAAGCGTGCCTCGGTCTCAAGGCATCGGTCGACACCGGCAGCCGCATCACGCATCTGCTGCGCGAACCGGAGTTCCTCGAATATCTCGACAATCCGGATCATCGCGGCGTGCCCCTGGAATTGCATACGCGCCGCAATCCGGGGCGCAGCCTCCAGATTCAGGCAGCGCCCTTTGCCGCGGGACGTACGCTGTTGCTGGTTCGCGATGTTACGCAGTTGCAGAAGCTCGCTACCATGCGCCGCGATTTCGTCGCCAATGTCTCGCACGAACTGAAAACGCCGCTTACCGTTACCCTGGGTTTTCTCGAAACGGCACTTGAGGGAGTTCAAGATACGGCGCCGCAGGACATTGCCCAGTATCTGCAAATCGCCGCCGAGCAGGCGCAGCGCATGCAACAATTGATCGACGACCTGCTGACGCTTTCATCGCTGGAAACGGATTCGCCGCCGCCCCTGGAAGACCCCGTTGAAATTGCCGGCCTGTTGGCAGATATCTGCCGGGAAGTGGAAGCGCTGTCAGCCGGGCAACACCACATTACCCTCGAAAACAAGGGCCCGCGGTGGCTGCTGGGAAGTGCCCGCGAGCTGCGCTCGGCATTTGCCAATCTGGCCGGAAATGCGGTGCGCTATACGCCGCAGGGTGGCGATATCCTGCTCTCCTGGCGAAGGGAAGGCGAAGGCGGGGCGCGGTTTTCGGTGTCGGACAGCGGCATCGGCATCGCCCGCGAGCATCTGCCCCGACTTACCGAGCGTTTCTACCGGGTAGATCGCGGCCGTTCGCGCGACGCAGGTGGCACGGGCCTGGGCCTGGCCATCGTCAAGCATGTGCTCGAACGACATCAGGCGGCGCTTCTGATTGAGAGCGAACCAGGCAAGGGGTCCAGGTTCAGCGCGGTGTTTCCACCGCATCGGGTTCAATCGTAATAATTGCAGCGCTCGAACTCGATGCCGCGATCGAGCACGCGGTACAGCTTCAGCATCTGCAGCTTCTGATCCACCATGACTTCAATGCTGCGATCGAGCCGAAATGTGCCCGCAGCCACGACCACGGTGGCGGGTTCATTGATGGCGGTTATTGCCGGCAACAGGAAACCCTGGCGCCAGGCACTGGCCGTGGTGCCCGATTCGACGACCCGAATCGCCACGGGGCGGGCTTCCCCGGGAAACAGCTGGATACCGGCGGCGAGTGAGCTGTCTCCTTCACGCAGCGCCCAGCGCACATTGCCCAGCGCAAAGCGCTGACTGTCCGGGGTCTTTACCGCAATCAACAGGCCGGTGCCGATGCGCGCGCCCTCCTTGAGCGGCCTTGTCACGCGCATGCCGCCGGCCGATTCGTCGACGATGTGCCAGCTTTCGATATGCGCATCGCCCTGGTCGCCGGCATCTACCGGGTGACGGGCGTGGTCGCCAAAGGTCTCGAACTCTTCACGCTCGCGGCGCAGCGCGGTGTCGCTGCGGGTCGGTGCGCGAAAAACCTGGCGCCCGGAGAGGTGAAAATGCACGGTATCGAAGCCCGCGATGAAACTGCAGTCGCTATGCCCGGCATGCCTTTCGTAGCGCCGTGCCACGCCGCCCTTGCACCAACGTTGCAGCACCCGCTGCAGCAACTGGGTCGCCGCCGGTTGCGTGACGTCGTCGCCGAGTTGCAATTCGGCCGGCTCACGGCCTTGCGCCAACAGGGTGATGCGGGCAATCAGGCTCTTTCTGAGCTCCGTGGTTTCAAGCCAGCGGCCGCCGTTTGACTGCTGCGGCACATACGATGCCGGAAGCTCCGATTCGACATCGACCCAAAGTGGCACCGCGCGTTTGCCGATGGTCTCCGGCGGCTCCTTCAACAACGCAATTTTCGGGCCCCAGCGTTTTGCCCACCGCACGACCCAGGCCAGATGACGGGCCGGAAGCTCGTAGATGTTTGCAGTACTCACCAGATGGCATTCGGCGTAAGTAGCCAGCGCACTGGTATGCGCAACGCCGTGGCGCACGTGATCGGTCACCGCGCGCGTCATGACGCCGAGAGTTTCCGTCGCGGAAAAAATCTGATGCAGCATTTTCCAGTAACTGGCGTCCGGCAGCTGTTCGCCGCGGCAAATGTCAACCTGCCAGTCGGCAAATACCGCCAGCGTGCGCTGGGCCAGCTTGGCCGCCCTGCCTGCCAGCTCGGGGTGGCTCACAAGCTGTGCATGTTGTGCCGCCAGGGCTGGGGCGGAGAAGACACCGGTATCGCCGCAACACAAGGCATCGAAACACCGCAGATAGCCTAATGCCAAGGCGTGCCAGACATTCAGCGTGCTATCCAGGGCCGCCTGTTCGTGCGGTGCGAATGGCAGGGGCCTGCCGGAAAACTTTTTGCTCGCATCCTCCTGTACGGTGCAAATGGGTCCGCGCAAGGCCTCGAGAATGACGAAACGTTCGGTCGGCGCCAGCGTGAACCGATGCATCAAATGCAGCTGGTGCAACAACATGGCTTGCGCCTGAACGGCATTTGCCATGGGCACCGTGGCCAGCCATTCCGCGCAGGCGGTCGCATTGACAAAGGCCGGGCTCTGTTCGGTTCCGGTGGGGGGCAGTTCAAAGTTCATGGCAATTCATTCGAGGTCGAAAGTTCGGTTTCCAGGGCGTTGCGTAGCGCGGCATGGTCTGGAGCGCGGCGCCTGATACCGGTACGTTGCGCGCCGGCCCAGATCGGCGCAGGGAAATGGCTGTCATCCTGCCAGCGGGGAATGACATGCCAGTGCAGGTGCGGCACCAGATTGCCCAGGCTGGCGAGGTTGATCTTGTCGGGTTGGACAGTGCGGCGCACGGCGCGTTCGGTAGCCAGCAGGATGTCCAGCGCATGATGTGCATGATCCGGCGCGAGATCGCTCATCTCCGCCACATGCCGTCGCCAGATGACGCGGCAGAAGCCGGGAAACGCGTTTCCCGCCGGGTCGGTGACCCGCACCACCCGGCACAAGGCATCCTCCCAGAGCAGGGCGCCACCGGGATCGGCACACAATTCACATTCGCCTGTTTTCGTCACGCGGCAAGGATAGCGCCAATCGGACGGTCTGTGCTAGCCGCACGCCAAACCGGCTTAGAGCAACACCCGCTCGATGCCGCCGTTGTTGGCGGCGTGGATGTAATCCGCCATCCAGTCGGGACCGAGGACAGCCTTGGCCATTTCGACCACGATGTAGTCGGCCGAGATGTCAGCATCATTGACATAGCGCGACAGGCCCTGCAGGCAGGACGGGCAGGAGGTGAGGATTCTTACCGTGTCGCTGGCGCCGACTTTTCGCAGTTCCGCAGCACCGGCCTCGATTTCCTGCTGCTTGCGAAAGCGTATCTGCGTCGACACGTCCGGCCGCGAACCGGCCAGCGAACCGGATTCGCCGCAGCAGCGATCGTTGAGGTCGACGCGCTGGCCCATCAATGCATTGACCACCTTGATGCCGGAGTAATGCTTCATCGGCGTGTGACAGGGCTCGTGGTACATGTACTGCGTACCTTTGACACCGTCGAGCTTGATGCCCTGTTCCATCAGCCATTCGTGGATATCCACCAGCCGGCAGCCGGGGAAGATCTTGTCGAATTCGTATTTCAGCAACTGGTCCATGCAGGTGCCGCAGGACACCACGACGGTCTTGATGTCGAGGTAGTTGAGCGTATTGGCGACGCGGTGGAACAGCACGCGATTGGCGGTGGTGATGGTCTGGCCCTTGTCTTCGTCGCCGCTGGCGGTCTGCGGATAGCCGCAGCACAGGTAGCCCGGCGGCAGCACCGTGGTGGCGCCGGCGTGCCAGCGCATGGCCTGGGTGGCCAGCCCCACCTGCGAGAACAGTCGCTCCGAGCCGCAGCCCGGGAAATAGAACACGGCCTCAGAATCGTCCGCCGCCCGCCGCGGATCGCGAATCACCGGGATCAGGCTGTCGTCCTCGACGTCGAGCAACGCGCGCGAGGTACGATTCGGCACATTCTTCGGCATCGGCTTGTTGAGGAAGTGGATCACCTGCGCCTTGATGTCCGGTCGCCCCAGCGTGGCCGGCGGGTGCCTGACCGTGTCCTGGATCAGGCCGAAGGATTTCGCCAGCGCATGGCCCAGGCGCTGCGCCTTGTAACCGAGCTGGATCATGCCGGCGCGCACCAGCTTGATCGTTGCCGGATCGGTGGCGGAAAGAAAGCCCATGGCCGCCGCGGTGCCCGGGTTGAATTTCTTCTTTCCCTGGCGGCGCAGGAAATTGCGCATCGCCACCGAGACGTCGCCGAAGTCGATGTCGACCGGGCAGGGCGTCACGCACTTGTGGCAGACCGTGCAGTGGGCGGCGACGGCGGAGAACTCGTCGAAATGCTGCAGGCTGATGCCGCGCCGCGTCTGCTCTTCGTAGAGGAAGGCCTCGATCAGCAGCGAGGTGCCGAGGATCTTGTTGCGCGGGCTGTAGAGCAGGTTGGCGCGCGGCACGTGGGTCGAGCAGACCGGCTTGCACTTGCCGCAGCGCAGGCAGTTCTTGATCGAATCGGAAATCTTGCCGATGTCCGACTGCTCCATGATCAACGACTCGACGCCAAGCAGTGCAAAGGAGGGCGTGTAGGCATTGGCCAGGTCCGCCCCAGCCATCAGCTTGCCGCGGTTGAAGCGACCATCGGGGTCAATCCTCTGCTTGTAATCGCGGAAAGGACGGATTTCGTCGTAGCCGAGGAATTCCAGCTTGGTGATGCCGATGCCATGCTCGCCGGAAATCACGCCGCCCAGGCTTTTCGCCAGCGCCATGATGCGCTCGACGGCCTTGTAGGCGGTCTGCAGCATGACGTAGTGGTCGGAATTCACCGGGATGTTGGTATGCACGTTGCCGTCTCCGGCATGCATGTGCAGGGCGACGAAAACGCGGCCGCGCAACACCTCGCGGTGGATCGCGGTGATCCGCTCCAGCACCGGGCGGAAGGCGGCGCCGTCGAACAGGGCTTCCAGCGGCGCCTTGAGTTCGGTCTTCCATGACACCCGCAGGCGGTAATCCTGCAATTCGGCAAAGTGCCGGTCGAGATTGTCGAGTAATCCCTGCCAGTAGCTGCGAACCCCGGCAATGGTTTCCAGCGCCTGTTCGCGGCGATCGCCAAGCAGCAGCTCGGGGTCGAGGTTGGCATCGCCGGCGTGCAGCGGCAGCTCGCCCTGGAGGAACTCCGTCAATGTGTCGGCCAGTTCGATCTTGTTGGCCAGCGACAGCTCGATGTTGATGCGCTCGATGCCGTCGCAATAATCGCCCATGCGCGGCAGCGGGATGACGACGTCCTCATTAACCTTGAAGGCGTTGGTGCGGATCGAAATCGCGGCAGTGCGGGCGCGGTCGAGCCAGAACTTCTTGCGCGTCTCGGGAGAAACGGCGATGAAGCCCTCGCCACCGTGCGCATTGGCCAGCTTCACCACTTCCGAAGCGGCGGTCATC
>VEPA01000135.1 GCA_012026675.1 Betaproteobacteria bacterium
ACCCACATGAAAACCATCTTCGTCACCGGCGGCGCCGGCTTCATCGGCTCGGCGCTGATTCGGCTGCTGATTGCCGAGAGCGACTGGCGCATCGTCAATATCGACAAGCTGCCCTACGCCGGCAATCTGGAGTCCCTGGCCGATCTGGCGGACCTTGGCGACGCGAAACGCCACGTCTTCAGCCGTACCGACATCTGCGACCGCGCGGCGCTGGACGAGTTGTTCGGCGACCACCAACCGGCCGGCGTGATCCATCTCGCCGCCGAGTCGCATGTCGACCGCTCGATCCACGGTCCCGGCGACTTCATCGAAACAAATATCACGGGCACCTACACCCTGCTTGAGGCGGCACGCGCCTATTGGTCTCTGCTTGAACCCGAGGCGCGGTCCGCCTTTCGTTTCCACCATGTGTCCACCGACGAGGTTTTCGGCTCGCTGGGCGACAGCGGTCTCTTCGTCGAATCCAGCCCTTACCAGCCGAATTCGCCCTACTCCGCCTCGAAGGCCGCCTCCGACCACCTGGTGCGCGCCTGGCATCACACCTACGGCCTGCCGACGGTGATGACCAACTGCTCGAACAACTATGGGCCCTGCCAGTTCCCCGAAAAGCTGATCCCGCTGATGATCCACAACGCCGTGTCCGACAAGCCCCTGCCCATCTACGGCAAGGGCGACAACGTGCGCGACTGGCTTTACGTCGACGACCACGCCCGCGCCCTGCGCCTGGTGTTCGAGCGCGGCCTCGTCGGCGAGACCTACAACGTCGGCGGCCACAACGAGAAGACCAACCTCGAAGTGGTCGACACCCTGTGCGCGCTGCTCGACGAACTGAGGCCGCGCAAGGACGGCCGCCGCTACCAGGCGCAGAAGATTTCGGTCGCCGACCGTCCCGGCCACGACAAGCGCTACGCCATCGATGCCGGCAAGATCCAGCGCGAACTGGGCTGGCTGCCGATGGAGACTTTCGAGACCGGCATGAGAAAGACCGTCCAGTGGTATCTGGATCACGCCGACTGGGTGGCACATGTCGTCTCCGGCGAATACCGGCAGTGGATGGATCGCAATTACGGAGACCGCACATGAGTCAGACACCCGACGTGAAAACCACCCGCGGCATCATCCTCGCCGGCGGCTCCGGCACCCGGCTGCATCCGGTCACGCTGGCCGTGTCCAAGCAGCTGCTGCCGATCTACGACAAGCCGATGATCTACTACCCGCTGACCACGCTGATGCTGGCCGGCATTCGCGAGATCCTGCTGATTTCGACACCGCTCGACACGCCGCGCTTCGAACAATTGCTGGGCGACGGTTCGCAATGGGGCGTCGAGATCACGTACGCCGTGCAACCCAGCCCGGACGGACTGGCTCAGGCTTTCATCATCGGCCGCGATTTCGTCAGCGACCATCCGTCGGCACTGGTACTGGGCGACAACCTGTTCTACGGCCACGATTTCGCCACGCAGTTGCAGCGCGCGGCCGGGGGTGGGTCGGGAGGCGGCGCTGGCGCCACGGTGTTCGCCTATGCCGTGAGCGATCCGGAGCGCTATGGCGTGGTCGAGTTCGACGCCGCCGGGCGCGCCATCAGCATCGAGGAAAAGCCCAAGGCGCCCAAATCGCGCTATGCCGTCACCGGCCTGTATTTCTACGACACCCAGGTCTGCGATATGGCGGCAAATCTCAAGCCGTCCGCACGCGGCGAACTCGAGATCACCGACCTCAATCGCATCTACCTCGAAAAGGGCCAGCTCAAGGTCGAGATCATGGGTCGCGGCATGGCCTGGCTCGACACCGGTACCCACGAATCGCTGCTCGAAGCCGGCCAGTTCATCGAAGTCATCGAAAAGCGCCAGGGCCTCAAGGTCGCCTGCCCGGAAGAAGTCGCCTGGCGGCAGAAATGGATCACCGATGCACAACTGGCGAAGCTGGCCGAACCGCTGGCCAAGAGCCAGTACGGTCAGTATTTGCAGAACCTGCTGAAGTACGGGGTACAGGGATGAAGGTCATTCCCACCTCGATCCCGGAAGTTGTGCTGCTGGAACCGAAGGTATTCGGCGACGAGCGCGGCTTCTTCTATGAGAGCTGGAACAAGCGGACTTTTGCCGAGAGCGGCATCGCTGCCGACTTTGTCCAGGACAACCACTCGAAGTCGCGGAAGAACGTGCTACGCGGCCTACATTACCAGATCGAGCACGCCCAGGGCAAGCTGGTCCGCGTCACCGCCGGCGAGGTGTATGACGTCGCTGTTGATCTGCGCCGCTCCTCGCCAACCTTCGGCCAGTGGGTCGGCTTCACCCTGTCCGCCGAGGACAAACGCATGGCCTGGATTCCGCCCGGCTTCGCCCACGGCTTCTGCGTCACGTCGGACTCCGCCGAGTTCCTCTACAAGACGACCGACTACTACAGCCCGGCGCACGAACGCACGCTGTTGTGGAACGATCCGCAACTGGCGATTCCCTGGCCATTGACCGGCGAGCCCTTGCTCGCAGCCAAGGACCTCGCCGGCACGCCTCTGGACCAGGCCGAAACCTTCGCATGAAGATCCTGCTCACCGGTTGCGCCGGCCAGCTCGGCCGCGAACTCAAGCGTTCGCTGGCCTGTCTCGGCGAGGTGGTCGCCTGCGATCGCCATCAGCTCAACCTGGCCGATGCGAATGCCCTGCGAACTGCAACGCGCGCAATCGCTCCCACCGTGATCGTCAACGCCGCCGCCTACACAGCCGTCGACAAGGCCGAGACCGAAGCAACCGCAGCCGACGCCATCAACGCCGTGGCGCCCGGCATCCTCGCCGAGGAAGCCAGGCGCCTCAACGCGTTGCTGATCCACTATTCGACCGACTACGTTTTCGACGGCACCAAGGCCAAGCCCTACACGGAAGACGACAGCCCCGCGCCCGTGTCCGCCTACGGCCGCAGCAAAATTGCCGGCGAACAGGCGCTCGGCGCAGCGGGCGCCCACCACCTGATCTTCCGCACCAGTTGGGTGTACGGCCTGCATGGCGCGAACTTCATGAAAACCATGCTGCGCCTGGGTCGCGAACGCAGCGAGTTGCGCGTCGTGGGCGATCAGGTCGGCGCACCGACCTGGACCCGCCACCTGGCTGATGTCACAGCCCTGCTTCTCGCCCGCAAGGAACTCCCCGACGGGCTGTACCATCTCGCCGCCGCCGGCGAAACCAGCTGGCACGGCTATGCCGAAGCCATATTCGACGCAGCGCAGCGCGCCGGTTTTATGGAAAAAGTGCCCACGGTGCACCGTATCACCAGCGCCGACTATCCGCTGCCCGCCGCGCGACCGGCCAACTCGCGGCTCGACTGCAGCAAGTTCCGGCGCGACTTCGATCTCACTCTGCCCGACTGGCGCATCGGCCTGATCGACTGCCTCGCTGACTCACGTTTCTAAAACAACACGAACCATGTCTGTTACCCCCACCTACGACGAATCCTCCTTCCGCGTCCTCAAGGGACTGGAGCCGGTGCGCGAGCGCCCCGGCATGTACACCCGCACCGACTCGCCGGCTCACATCATCCAGGAAGTCATCGACAACTCCGCCGATGAAGCCCTCGGCGGACACGCCAAAAACCTTCACGTGCTGCTGCACCTGGACGGCTCGATCACGGTCACCGACGACGGCCGCGGCATTCCGGTCGGCCTGCATCCCGACGAAAAGATTCCCGTCGTGGTGCTGGCCTTCACGCGACTCCATGCCGGCGGCAAATTCGACAAGAGCACCGGCAATTCGGCCTACGCCTTTTCGGGCGGACTGCACGGCGTCGGCGTGGCCGTCACCAACGCGCTTTCGACGCGAGTCTCGGTCGAGGTGCGGCGCGAGGGGAAAATCTGGGCCATCGAGTTTTCCGGCGGCGGCGAAAAAGTCGGCGCGCTGACGGAAATCGGCAGCTGTGGCCGCCAGAGTGGCACGCGGGTGCGCGTCTGGCCCGACCCGAAATACTTCGATGTGCCCAAGGTGCCACCCGCCGAACTCGAACGCCTGCTGCGCTCCAAAGCCGTGCTGCTGCCCGGCGTCAAGGTGCGCCTCGACATCGAGCAGGCCGATGGCAGCGTTGCCAGCAAAACCTGGAGCTACCCTGACGGCCTCGCCGGCTACCTCGCTGAACAGGCCGGCAGCGCGGAAGCCGTCGCCCCGCTCTACGCCGCCGAAAAATACGCCGATGCCGATCATGCGGATTTTGCCGTCGGCGAAGGCGCCGCCTGGGCCATCGGCTGGCATGTCGAGCCGGTCGCCTCCGAGTCCTTCGTCAATCTGATTCCCACCGTCGCCGGCGGCACTCATGAGGCCGGCCTGCGCGCCGGCGTCTTCGAAGCGGTCAAGTCCTTCATCGAACACCGGGCATTGTTGCCGCGCGGCGTCAAGCTGCAGCAGGACGATGTCTGCGCGCGCATGGCCTATGTGCTTTCGGCCCGCATCCTCGATCCGCAGTTCCAGGGCCAGGTCAAGGAAAAGCTCAATTCGCGCGAAGCGGTGAAACTGGTTTCGAGCATGATCCGCGACCCCTTCGAGATCTGGCTCAACCAGCATGTCGAGGCCGGCAAGGCCATTGCCGAACTTTCGATCAAGCAGGCGCTGGCACGGCAGAAGAACGCGCAGAAGGTCGAGAAGCGCAAGCAGTCCGGCGTCGCCGTTCTGCCGGGCAAGCTTTCCGACTGCGAATCGACCGACATCGCCGAGAACGAGCTGTTTCTGGTCGAGGGCGATTCCGCCGGCGGCTCGGCCAAGATGGCGCGCAACAAGGAAACCCAGGCCATCCTGCCGCTGCGCGGCAAGGTGCTCAACTCCTGGGAAGTGGAGGCCGGACGTCTGTTCGCCAACAACGAGATCCACGACATCGCCGTGGCGCTGGGCATCGATCCGCACACGGCGGATGCGACGCCCGACCTGTCGAACCTGCGCTACGGCAAGCTGATCATCATGTCCGATGCCGATGTCGACGGCGCGCACATCCAGACCCTGCTGCTGACCCTGTTCTATCGCCACTTCCCGGCCCTGATCCGCAACGGCCACATCTTCATCGCGCAGCCGCCGCTGTATCGCATCGACGTCCCGGCCTCGGGCAAGAAGCGCCCGGCGCGCCGGCTGTATGCGCTGGACGAGGGCGAACTGGTGGCGATCAAGGACCGCCTGATCAAGGAAGGCATCCGCGAAGCCGCCGTCGAGGTCGGCCGCTTCAAGGGCCTGGGCGAAATGAATCCCGACCAGTTGCGTGAAACGGCCATGGCGCCGGCGACGCGCCGCGTGGTGCCGGTCTCCGATGTGCCCGAAGCCTGCGACGCCACCCTGAAACTCTTCAACCTGCTGATGGGCAAGGGCGAAGCCGCTTCGCGCCGCGCCTGGATGGAAGAAAAGGGCCACCTGATCGAGGCGGATATTTGATGACCTACAAGCATTCACCACAGAG
>VEPA01000187.1 GCA_012026675.1 Betaproteobacteria bacterium
ACCCGGCGGACACCCTTCGCTTTGCCCGCGCGGCCGCCACCGGCTACCCCCTGCGCACGGCGCTGCTGATCCTGGCCATGGCCATCGGCGTCGCCGCCGTGGTGCCCCTGACGGCCCTGGGCGACGGGGCGCGGCGCTACGTGATCGAGCAGTTCTCCGCGCTCGGCAGCAATCTCGTCATCGTCCTGCCCGGACGCTCGGCCACCGGCGGTTTCAACCCGGCCAATGCGCTGACGACGACACCGCGCGACCTGACGGTGGACGACGCGTTTGCGCTGACGCGACTGCCCACGGTGCGGCGCGTGGCGCCGCTGAGCGCCGGCAATTCGGAGATCAACGCCAATGGGCGCCTGCGTGAAGTCGTGGTGGCCGGCACCGCCTCGAGCTACCTCGAGATTCGCAGCTTCAAGATGGCGCAAGGCGCATTTTTGCCCGAGGCCGACTGGAATCGCGGCGCGCCGGTCGCCGTGATCGGATCGAAGATCAAGGAAGAGATCTTCGGCGGCGGTCCCGCGGTGGGCGAATTGATCCGGCTCGGCGACCGGCGCCTGCGCATCGTTGGCGTGCTGAAGGCCATCGGTCAGGGGGTCGGCGGACTGAACACCGATGAAGTGGTGTTCGTGCCGGTGGCAATCGCGCAGAGCATGTTCAACACCAATACCCTGTTTCGCATCTTGATCGAGGCGAGGAGCCGGGACGAGATCGAGGCGGTCAAACAGGACGTGACCGCGGCGCTCAAGGCTCGCCACGGCGGCGAAGAAGATGTCACGGTGATCACCCAGGATGCCGTGCTCGCCACCTTCGACAAGTTGCTGCGCGCGCTGACCGCGGCGGTGGCCGGCATCGCCGCGATCAGCCTGGCCGTGGCCGGCATCCTGGTGATGAACGTGATGCTGGTGGCGGTGACCCAGCGCACCGCCGAAATCGGCCTGCTCAAGGCGCTCGGCGCGCGCGGCGCAACGATCCGCGATGCCTTCATGGCGGAGGCTGCGATGCTGTCGTTCGTCGGTGCGCTGACGGGCTACGGCCTCGGCCTGTTCGGCGCTTTCGTGCTGCGCCAGATGTATCCGGTGTTTCCCGCCTATCCGCCGGATTGGGCGGTGATCGCGGCGCTGGGCACGGCACTCGGCACGGGACTCCTGTTCGGCATCATGCCGGCGCGGCGCGCGGCGCGGCTCGATCCCGTGCAAGCGTTGATGAAGCACTAGACATGACTACCTATCCCCCAGCCCCTTCCCCGCGGGAAGGGGTGACCACGGTTCAGCCGCTTTGCGGCTTCCATGGCTTACGCTTCGGCCCTCCTTGGGGCGGCCCGGCGGAGGGCCGATGGTCCTGACAGACTCCCTGACGCTCGCCCTTCGCGCCATCAGCGCGCAGCGCCTGCGCAGTTTCCTGACGCTGCTCGGCATCGCCGTCGGCATTGCCGCGGTGATCCTGCTGACCTCGATCGGCGAAGGCATCCATCGTTACGTGCTGGCCGAGTTCACCCAGTTCGGCACCAATGTCGTCGGCGTGCATCCGGGCAAAACCAAGACCGGCGGCGGCGCGCTGTCAGGCCTGCCCAGCAGTGCGCGGCCCTTGTCGCTGGACGATGCCGAGGCGCTGCGGCGCCTGCCCAATGTGGTGGCGATGACGCCCAGCGTGTTCGGCAATGCGGAAGTCAGCGGCAACGGCCGGCTGCGCCGTGTCTCGATCTATGGCGTCGGCCCGGAAATGCTGACGGTATTCAAGGGAAGACTGCGCAGTGGCCAGTTCCTGCCCGCCGATGACGCCGGTGCCGCGCGAGCCCAGGTGGTGCTCGGGCCGAAGCTGAAGAACGAACTATTCGGTGCCGATAATGCGCTGGGTGCGCGGGTGCGCATCGGCGGCTTGCAGTTTCGCGTTATCGGCATCCTGGAACCGAAGGGCCAGTTCCTCGGCATCGACCTCGACGATACCGCCTTCATCCCGGCGGCGCGCGCCCTGGAACTCTTCAACCGCGAGGGCCTCAACGAAATCGACGTCGCCGCCGCCGAAGGCGTCCCCGCTGCCAGCGTCGTGGCTGCCGTCAAGGAAGCGATCAAGGCGCGCCACGGCCGCGAAGACGTCACCATCATCAGCCAGGAGGAAATGCTGGCAACGCTTGGCAGCATACTCAACGTGCTGACGATGGCCGTCGGCGCCCTGGGCGGCATCTCCCTGTTGGTGGGCGGCGTCGGCATTGTCACCATCATGACCATCGCCGTCACCGAGCGCACCAACGAGATCGGCCTGATGGTCGCGCTCGGCGCTCGGCGCCAGACCATCCTCGGCCTCTTCCTCGGCGAGGCCGTGGCGCTGGCCGCGATCGGCGGCCTGGTCGGCCTGCTGCTGGGCGTCGGACTGGCACAGCTGATAGGCCTCGTCGTCCCGGCCCTGCCGGTGCATACGCCGCTGTCATTCGTGCTGCTGGCCGAAGCGCTGGCTGCCGCCATCGGCCTTGCCGCCGGCGTGTTGCCGGCCAGGCGCGCGGCCATGCTGGACCCGGTGGAGGCTTTAAGGACCGAGTAAGTCAAGAGTCGGCGCCGGCGGGACGGGTCGCCGCCGCGCTCAATCCCTTGTGATTCAGCGCAGGCTCCAGACGGGACGGAAGCCGTAAGAGGAACCGCTGCTTTCCGGCGGCAGCGACAAGCGATAAACCGAACGGGTGTGTTGCGGCCAACTGAGCCATGAGCCGCCACGCAGCACGCGGTTCTTGCATTCGTCCTTGTCGGGGGCACTGGCTTGCGCGACTGGGGTCTTCGCACTACCAACCTTTGCCTTGCCCTTCGCGCCAGCGTCCGTTGCCTGGGCCTGGATTGTTGCGCTGCCGCCTTCGCTGGTGATCCAGGCGCTGCCATCGACCGGCCCGCCGTTGTAGCGGGCGTGGTAACAGTCCTCCACCCATTCCGCGACGTTGCCGCTCATGTCGTGCAGGCCGAAGGCGTTGGCCTGCTTCTGACCCACGGGGTGGGGCCTGCCTCCACTGTTGCCGCTGCCGATCAGCGCGCCATGCCAGGCCACGCTATCGAGGGCGTCGCTGCCGCAATATTCATGGCGTCCGCCGGCACGGCAGGCATACTCCCATTCCGCTTCGCTGGGCAGGCGATAGAGCTTTCCCGTCATGCGGCTCAGCTTTGCCACGTACGCTTTTGCATCATTCCAGTTGACGCCTTCGACCGGACAGTTGTCGCAGCGGGCAAGCTTGCTCGGGTCGGTTGCCATGACGGCACGCCATTGGCTTTGCGTCACCTCGGTCTTCGCCATGGCAAAAGGCCGCCCGATACTCACTGTATGGACCGGCTTCGCGTCATCTTCGCCCATCTGAAAGATGCCTGGCGGGATCACGACCATTTCGGGACAAGCAGGGCAGTCCCTGATCAGCCTGCCCGGACTCATGTCGGCTTCCTCTTTCTTGAGTCGCTCGCGCCGGGATTCGGCGGCCGACGCATGGCGACCTTTCGGGTAACTTGCCAGATAGGCGTCGACTTGCGCAATGCCGCCATTTTCGGCAGCCTGCCAGAGCCGGCCTTCCTCGCTGGCAGCGGCGCTGGCCGCGAGCTTGTCGCGCTGGACCCGGGCCAGCGCGGCATATCGCCCCTGGGGATAGCTGTCGAGATAGGCGGCGTAGGCGTCCGCGGTCTGGGCATTTTCGGCCGCCTGCCACGCGCCTGTTTCCACCGACTCGGCCTGCCACTTGGCATTCTCCCGGGCGATTTTCAGCCGGCTTGTGGCATGCAATGCGTATTTTCCGTTCGGGTAATACTTGAGGAACAGTTCGTAGCCGGCCGCGTTGTCGCTTTGAAAGACGACTCGCCACAGCGCGGTTTCGGGGTCGTTGCCGGCGGCAGAGGCGGGAGCAGCGACGGAAGGACCGCTGGCGGGAGATTGGCCTGACTTGCGGAATCCGGCGAGCCGCTTCTCCGCCTGCCCGACATTGCGCCCGTTGGGGTACTGCTTGATATATTCCTCGAATACCTTGGCGCGCTCGGCATCTTTTATGGTGTCCCAAAGCTCATCGTCGATTTGCGCCGACCGATCCGTGCCGGGGGCTGGCACCGTTGCCGCCGGTGACGCCTGTTGCGGAACTGTCTGCGCGCAAGCAACAGAAAGACTGCCGGCCGCGATCGCAATCGCAAGCAGTTGTAGCAGCCTGATGGACGAGGGAAAGGGCGGGCGAATCGGCATGGGGAGCCAATGGTATGTCAGCAAGGCCCCAGGGACAAGAACAGCGACAGAACGGCGGCAGCTGCCTTGCCCGAGGGAGTCGGGATCCGCGTTGCCCGCGATCGATCCGGCGCAATCAGGCGAGTGCCGCGCGCTTTGCGTCCGGGAGATCCGTGAACATCGGAACGAGTGAATCGATGCCCGTCGCTGCGAGAGTCTTCGCGACGGTTGCGTTTTCGCCAACGAAAAGGACCATGCGGCCACCGCGATTGTGCTGGGCTTTGGCATTGGCAATAATCGAGCGAATACCGATCGACGCCAGAAAACTGACCGCCGTGAGATCGACCAGGAGCCGGCGTTTTCCGGCCGCACTCATGGCCGCAAACCTGGTTTCGATTTCGGCGGTTCCGGGAATATCGAGTCGCCCCGAAATCGTTATGCAGCGGAGTTCATCGCTTGAATCTTCAAATTGAATTGGCATGATAGGAATCGTTGGTCTATAGGTGTAGGGGGCTTTTTTGCAAGGTCGACTATAGCCAACAAGTGTGACGGGCCGATGGCAATCCGCCAACCGGTACCAGACTCCACGGGCCCCGTCGATGCATGCATCGAATGCCTCTGCCATCCGCCCCGGGAGAAAGCGTGACACGCTACGGCAACATCCGTTAAGCTTCAACCAATATGAAGCCCCGAAGCGATGCCGAGGCACGAACTCGCTCGCTTGGCCGTCCGTCATCCGGTGCTGATTCATGACCAATACTTCTCCCGAATCGCTTCCCGTCATCCTGGTGGTCGACGATACGCCGCAGCATCTGTCGATCGCGTCCGACGTGCTGGAGGGCAGCTACACAGTCAAGCTGGCGAACAACGGCAAACGCGGGCTGAAGATCGCGGCAACGGCGAAGCCGGATCTCATCCTGCTCGACATCATGATGCCGGAAATGGATGGGTTCGAGGTTTGCCAGCAGCTCAAGGCCGATCCGGCGACCCGGCACATTCCGATCATTTTCCTTACCGCCAGCGAGGATGCGGAGACAGAGCAGCGCGGTCTGGACATCGGGGCCGTCGATTACATTACCAAGCCGATCAGTCCGCCGGTGTTGCTGGCGCGGGTGCGCAATCACCTTGCCTTGCGGCGGCATGCCGAAGAACTGGAAGTCTGGAACCGGACCCTTACTCAGCGCGTCGAGGAAGGCATCGCCGAGCGCCAGCAGTTCGCCCTGTTGCGCCAGGAACTCGACGTTGCGCGGCAGATCCAGACCGGGCTGCTACCTTTGCGCCGCCCGCTGTTTCCGGACCGGCTGGATCTCGAAATTGCGGGCATCATGGAGCCGGCTTCCGCCGTCGGTGGCGATCTGTTCGACGCTTTTTTCGTAGACGAGCGAACGCTGTTTTTTTGCATCGGCGATGTTTCGGGGCATGGCATTGCCGCGGCGATGTTTATGGCGCGTGCGTTCAGCCTGATGCGGCTGGCGGCATTCGAGACGCGCTTGCCGGAAAAGGTCCTCGGTCGAATCAACGACCAACTCGTCATCGGCAACGATGCCAACATGTTCGTGACCCTGGTCTGCGGTTTCTTCGAAGTGGGCAGCGGTCGCCTGACGTATTCCAACGGCGGACACCTCGCGCCGGTGCTCTATCGCGATGGCGTGGCGGCTACGCTCCCGTTGCCCAGGGGTACGGCGATCGGAATACTCGAGGGCGTCGCCTACCGCCAGCATGAAATCGTCCTCGATCCCGACGATCTGGTCCTCTGCTTCACCGATGGCGTGACCGAGGCCAGTTCCTCCACGCACGAGGAATATTCCGAGCCGCGGCTCATCAACCTCGTGGAGCAGCATGGGCGCTTGCCGTTGGAAGATCTGCTCGATTCAATCCGTACCGATGTGGCCGCCTTCACCGGTAGCCGGGAACTCGAGGACGATTGCACCATGCTCGCCTTGCGCTTGCCAAGCGCGCGCTAAGTCGGGTGAATGTCGATGGAGCGATAGGCTTGATCGATGGCCTTGAAAGCAAGCTTGGCGGTTTCATCGATGGAGCGGATGCTCTCCTTGCCGCACCCGCCGCATTTCAAGACCGGGACCTCTAGCATGACCTTGAACGGTTCAGCCTTTGGCAGTTCGGCCACAATCTCTTGTGCCTTGTGGCCTGTGCTTGATTCAGGCAATTCCTTGTCGCAGGCTGGGCAGTGGTAATGCTTCTTGAAAAGTCCCTTCTTGAGGGCGAGGGGAATTCCACCATAAGACTCGGGACTCATCACCAGGTCCATCAGCTGTGCAGCAAATTCAATGTGAATGAAGCGCTTGTGCCCCTGTCCGCATACGAGGCACGGCATCCCATGTACGCTCAGTCTTAGTCCGTCCTGTTCTCCGTGGAATGGATCCAGAACCAGACCCGACATTTCCCCTTTGCATTTGCTGCATGGCTTGCTCATGGTCATCCTCCATTGATTATTGACTTGGAATCAAGCTCCGGACCCAACACAGGGTAGGCATCGAGAGGGCGGATCTCGTCCGCGAGGTTCTGGATCGACGAAGAAATCCCGACGCAACGACGGGTCATGGCCGCGTCCGCGAAGCGTTTTCAATGGCTTGGGAATGGAAATCGAAGCAACGAAGTTAGGCCGCATAACATCCTCCAACCGCGCCAAGAAACGCGGAGGGTAGGCGGCCCGACCTACCTGATACCTGCAGAGCGAATGCGCTGCACCACTTTGAGATGAGAATATCTGAAAAAAATATATCGGTTGGCGAAGGTGGCGTCAACTTTTCAGAAATCGATCGGTCCTTGCCAGGTGGTGAGGGATAATCTTGTTACTTGAACTGCGCCGCAGTGGCGATCCAGGAGGAACAGAGCCCATGAAATCACCATTCCGCATGATTGTCGTGGCCCTGGTCGCGTTGATTCTGTCCGCCTGCGCCACGCTCGCGCCACCGCAACCGCGCGAGTTCAGGGTTTCCGCGGCGCAACTGCAGGATCTGGTGGGCAAGCGCTTCGAGACCGCCCAGACTTACCTCGGTCTGCTCGACATAAACCTGAGCACCCCCCGTGTGACCCTGCAGCCGGAGTCGAATCGTGTGCTGACCGCGCTGGACGTTTCGCTGGATGCTCCCCTGATCGGCACACCCTTGCAGGGCGCCGTCAGCATTTCGGGCCGTCTGCGTTTCGATCAGGCTTCCGGCACCATCTTGCTGGAAGAGCCGCGAGCAGAAAACTTCAAGGTCGATGGTGTTCCCGCTGCCTACGCCGACCGGGTCAACAAGATCGGCGGTTGGCTCACCGGACAGGTGCTGAAGGGATTTGCCGTCTACACCTTGAAGCCCGAAGATCTGCGCTTCAACAACGTGAACTATGTGCCGTCGGAATTCAAGGTGATGCCGGGCGAACTCGTCATAAGCCTGGTACCGAGAGCAACACAATAATTCCGCTTCCGGACCATCCGTGACTTTGTCGGCTTGAATCTCCTTACGCAGGCGTCGAGGGTGCGTCCGCGCTGTCCGCGTCGGTCTCCGTCGGCTCAGTCTCCCCCATCAAGGTGTTGCGCACGAATTTGACGTGCCCGCGCAAGCCGTAGAACAGGTCGCCGAAGGCTGCTGGCACCACGATCCGATTCACGTTGGCCTCGATGTGGTCGAGCTTCTTCAGCAGTTCGGTGCGGCGGTTCGGGCTGGTCGACTTCTGGGCTTCGCGTTCGAGATCGAGCAGCACCTTGTACCAGCGGTGAATCCGCGATTCGATGCGCCAGCGATAGATGACGGGGGCGACCCTGAGGCCGGGGATCAGCAGCAGCACGATCGGCACCAGGACGGCCAGGGTCCGTGCGATCAGGCTGGCTACCCAGAAGGGAAAGGTACGATAGAGAAATGTCTTGCCCGTGGTGTAGTAGCGGGTGGCATCCGGGCTGATGCGAAACTCGTGCTCCTGAGGCGCCGGGAACTCGCCGCGCTTCCTGTACAGCCCGGGCCCGCTATGCACTTCGCGCGCGGCTTCAAGCAGCAGGTCCGACAGGGCCGGGTGCAGGTCGTCGCGGGCGACGAGCTCCACCGTCGGGCCGATCAGATGCACGTCTTCCGGGGGGATGTTCTTGCCCAGATCCAGTGAGCCTTTCGGCAGCACCAGCTTGTTGAGATAGCTGATGCGGCGCGTATAGGCATCGGCCTGGCTGAAGTCGAAGAGGTGCACGTCCGGCGTGCGCAGCAGCTTGCGCAGCACATCGGTTGGGGTCGAATCGCTCATCACGAAAACGGCATCGACGGTTTTTTCCTGCAGCGCCGTCAGCAGGTCCTTGGCGTCGACCTCGACGAAACTCGCCTCGCCTTTGGGTTCCAGGCCATTGGCCTTGAGCAGGGCCAGCGCCAGTAGCCTCGTGCCGCTGCCTTCGGCGCCGATGTCGAGCCGGGCACCCTTGAATTCCGACAGCAGTTGCCTGGCTTCGCCCTGATAGAAAATCATCAGGGGTTGATAGTTGATGCTGCCCAGCGACATCAGCCGGTCGACATTGGTCTTCGCGACCTCGCCGCCGAGGACAAAGCCCACATCCACCGCGGTCTTGGGGTCAAGCAGGCGCGCGAGGTTCTGCGTCGAGCCTTCCGAGGGCAGGATGTTGAGCTTGACTCCCTCCCTGGCCAGGATCTTCTTGTACCTCTCGGCAATGCGGTTGAAGCTGCTGCCTTCCGGCCCGCTGGTGATGGTCAGGGTCGTGGGTGCGGCCGTGTTGAAGAAGGTAAACACGCCGAGGCTGACCGTCAGGCCGATCGCCAGAATGACGCCAACGGACACGACCAGTCCGTGGCCGAACAGGTTGTCGAGCCGCGTTATCAGGCGGCCGAAGAGCTTATCTGGCGCTGGCACATCGATTCTCCGGAAGGTGGATACAGGAAGAAGGATATCTTGTCCTGACCCCGAAACGCCAACCCCGTCGTTTACACTTCAGACGTGGATGAATCGCGCACCGACGAGACGCTCATGCTGGCTTGGCGTGATGGCGAGGCGACGGCTTTCGAGGCGCTCTACGCGCGCCATCGCGGCCGCCTGCTGCGCTATCTGCTGCACCAGTGCGGTCGTCGCGAACAGGCGGATGAAATGTTTCAGGAGATCTGGATGTCGGTGATTCGCTCGCGCAGCGCTTACGAGGTGTCGGCCAAATTCACGACCTGGCTTTATCGCATCGCCCACAATCGGCTGATCGACGGTTTTCGTGCGCGCGGCCGTCTGGCGGAATTCGAGGTCGATGCCACTGATGCCACGGGCGACTCGCCCGATTACCCGGCCCCGGCCAACGGACAGCCGGAGCGCCTGCTCGAGCGCACGCAATTGGCCGGGCGCCTGCTGGCCGCGGTCGAGGCACTGCCGGGTCCGCAACGCGAAGCCTTCCTGCTGGCTGCCGAGGGCGGCCTGACGGTGGAGGAAATCGGTCACGCCACCGGCGCCGGCTTCGAGACCGCGAAAAGCCGCCTGCGCTACGCCTATGCCCGGCTGCGCAGCGAACTGGGGGACCTGCGATGAGCCGTTCCGCGCTTCCGCCGGAAACCGGTGTGCCGGAGCCGGGCGTCAGCGAACTCCATGCGCTCTACCGCGAAGCCGCCCGCGCCGAACCAGGACCGACGCTGGACAAGAGCATCCTCGACGCGGCTCAGGCCGAATTGCGCAGCGCCGGGCAGAGCAAGGCGAGGCGCCAAGCGCCTTGGTGGAAGGGCTGGTTGCCCGCGGCATCCGCACTCGCCATTGCGCTCGCCGGGCTGTCGCTCACATGGCGCGTCCTCGACCAGCAAGAGCGCGATATGCGCCAGGAAATGAAGGCGGCCGAGGCTGTGCGCGGGCCAACGCCCGAAGCGGCGCACAGCGCCGCACCGGCTCAGGGCGCTGCCGATGCCTCATCCTTGCCGCGCGTTCCGGCGGCGGCGGAGAAGCGCCGGCCCACCGAATCGCCGGCGATCAAGGATGCGCCGCCCGGCGTGTCCGAGGTGGCGCCGATTCCTCCGCCGGCAGCCCCGGCGCCGACGGCACCGGCTGGCGCCGACGAAGCCCTGAAGAAAAGCCGGAGCGACGAGAAGGAGGCGCCGCGCGAACGGCGCGATGCAAGTCCGGCCACGGGTGCCACATCCAGTCCGGCGCGTCAGGCGGGCAAACTCGAAGCAGGCCGCCTCGGTGCTGCGTCCGGCGGCGAAGCGGCGGCTGACGCGCTTGCCGGCCCGTCCGCCAACCGCGCGGAAAAATCCGCCACCCTGCCGCCACCCGATGCCGCAACGCCTGAAGCCTGGTTGCAGCACATCCGCGAACTGCGCGCCGCCGGACGCAGCGCAGAGGCGGCGCAAAGCCTTGCCCGTTTTCGTGAGCGTTACCCGGATTTTGCCCTGCCGCAGGATCTGCTCAATCCAAAATAGCAGGGCATGCTGCCGCTTTAACCCCGATTTAAGTAGTCCTTCGTTTACGGGTTTGCGGACATCGCAAACCCTTTCAGACCACGGAGGACATCATGAAAAACCGAACTCTTGCATCCTGCATTCTCGGCACGGCGAGTTTCCTGGCCTTGCTCGGCTGCGCCCAGCCCACGCTGGCCGCGCGACTGGTCGATGTGTCGATTGTCAATCGCAGCACCGGCGAGCGGCTGACGCCGGTGCGCCATGAGGGCAGGCTCTATGTCGCCGGCACGCCGGGCGAGCGCTATGCCATCGAACTCAAAGGCCGGCAGGGCGGGCGCGTGCTGACCGTGCTGTCGGTGGATGGCGTCAATGTGCTGACCGGCCAGACCGCCGCCACGCTGCAATCGGGCTACGTGATCGACGGCTGGCAAAGCTACGCGATCAACGGTTGGCGCAAGAGCATGGACGACGTTGCCCAGTTCGTGTTTACGGCGCTGCCCGACAGCTATGCCGCACGCACCGGCCGGCCGGGCAATGTCGGCGTGATTGGCGTTGCCGTGTATCGCGAAAGGGCCGTGCCGTCGCAGCCGATTACGCTGGCGCCGTCGCCCTGGCTGGGAGAATCGGGCCCGCAGTCCGCCGACGAAGCAGAGGCTACCGGGTTGGCGAATAAGGGCGAAAACGGGGCCGGC
>VEPA01000096.1 GCA_012026675.1 Betaproteobacteria bacterium
GGGCACGGCGGCGTTCTCCAGCAGGGCGATCCACTCGGCGGTGGTTTTCATCACGGTCGCCTGGCGCAGCAGCGGGATCAGTTCGCCGCGATTTTTGACCCGCGCCGCGTTGCTGGCGAAGCGCGGATCGGCGGCCCATTCGCCATGGCCGGCGATGTCGCAGCAGCGCGCGAACTGGCCGTCGTTGCCGATGGCCAGGATCATGTCGCCGTCGGCGGTGGGAAAGTCCTGGTAGGGCACGATGTTGGGATGGCCGTTGCCCATGCGGCGCGGCGCCTTGCCCGACACCAGGTAGTTCATCGCCTGGTTGGCCAGGCAGGCCACCTGTACGTCAAGCAGCGCGAGGTCGATGTGCTGGCCCAGCCCGGATTTCTCGCGATGCGCCAGCGCGGCCTGGATCGCGATCGTGGCGTAGAGCCCGGTGAGAATGTCGGTCAGCGCCACGCCGACCTTCTGCGGCCCGGCGCCCTCTTCGCCTTCGGCGCGTCCCGTGACGCTCATCAGGCCGCCCATGCCCTGGATCAAGAAGTCGTAGCCGGCGCGCGCGGCGTAGGGGCCGTCCTGACCGAAGCCGGTGAGCGAGCAGTACACGAGGCGCGGGTTGAGCGCCGCCAAACTCGCGTAGTCGAGGCCGTAGGCCTGGAGCCCGCCAACCTTGAAGTTTTCCAGCACCACGTCCGCTTGCGCGGCGAGTTCGCGCACGATCTGCTGCCCCGCCGCCTGCGTGATGTCGACGGTCAGTGAACGCTTGTTGCGGTTGGTGCTCAGGAAATAGGCGGCGTCCGTGGTCGGCTGGCCGGCGCCGTCGGCCAGCCACGGCGGCCCCCAGCCGCGCGTGTCGTCGCCGCCTTTGCCTTCCGCGCCAGGCTTCTCGACCTTGATCACGTCCGCGCCCAGGTCGCCCAGCAGTTGCGAGGCCCACGGTCCGGCCAGGACGCGCGAGAGGTCGAGCACGCGCAGGCCGCCGAGCGCCCCTGCGGCCATTACGGCGCTTTGCCCAGCAGTTGTTCCTTGAGATCGTCCTGCACCGGCTTGTCGCCGATCCAGATCTTCAGCAGGGCGCGATAGAAATCCTCGCCGGGGATGTCGCTGCCCTTGGCGCTGCCGTTGAAGCTGAGCCGCGTGCCGGATTCGGGCAGCCAGTCGATGTTCACCGCCGACTTTTCCGGCGCATTGCCTATCGTCAGCATGGTGCTGCGGAACAGGTCGATCTTCGGCTGCAGGGCTTTCAGCGCCGCTTCGTCGTGGTTGTTCTTCAGGGCCTCGATCAGCGCGTCGACGAACTGCTCGGCGGTCAGGTCGCGCAGGGTCACGATGGCAACGCGCTTGGCGCCCTTGGCGTCGAGTGCGTCGGCCGCGCTCGTTGCCTTCTGCGGCAGATAAAGTCCAATCGCATAGACCTTGAAGAAGGCGCGTTTGCGCAATCCGGCGCCGTTGGCCACCGTGTCGCCGGCGCCGACTTTCGCCTTGTCGTCGAATTTAACGCCGGCCACTTCGAGCGCGGCCAGCGCGGGCAGGGAAAGGGCCAGCAGCAGTATGGCGAGCAACTTGTTCATGAGCGATCTCCTCGGGTATGCAGTCCGGCGCCATCATACCGCCGATGCAGGCATGCTATCGTTGCGGTATCGACAGGTGAGGAGAAAGCCGTGCGGCGCAGCGTGTTCGGGATAGGAGTTTTTCTCGCGGCGGGAATGGTCCAGTCCGCCGAGCCGGTACGCGATGTGAATTCCGGCGCGGCGGATCGCGAAGGGGTGGCCGTCACGGTTTACAACGACGACCTGGCGCTGGTGAAGGAGCGTCGCCGGGTCGACCTGCCGGCGGGGCTGACGCGCCTGTCGCTGCGTGAAGTGGCGGCGCAGATGCGTCCCGAAACCGCGCTGTTGCGCGCTGCCTCCGGGCCGGCATTGACCCTCGTCGAACAGAACTTCGATTTCGACCTGCTGACGCCGCAAAAGCTCCTGGAAAAATACGTCGGCCGTCAAGTGACCGTGATCCGCCCGCATCCGACCAGCGACGCAGAGAAGCGCGAAACGGCGACGGTGCTGGCCGCCGGCCAGGGCACGGTATTGCGCTTCGCCGACCGCATCGAGACCGGCGTGCCCGGACGCCTGGCCTTCGACAGCGTGCCGGCCAACCTGCGCGACCGCCCGACGCTCTCGGTCCTGCTCGAAGCCGCGGGCGGCAAGCAGGCGGTGGAATTGTCCTACCTGACCGGCGGCCTGGCGTGGAAGGCCGATTACGTCGCCAACCTGTCCACCGACGGCAAGAGCCTCGATCTCAATGGCTGGGTGACGCTGACCAATCGCAGCGGCGCCGGCTTCGACGACGCGACGCTGCAACTGGTGGCCGGCACGGTGAATCGCGTGCGGCCAACCGACATGCGCGTGATGACCATGGCCGCTCCTGCCGCGGCGCGCGCCAAGGCATCCGAGGCGACGCAGGAGGCGCTGATGGACTACCACCTCTACAGCTTCGAGCGGCCGACTTCAATCGCCGACAACCAGACCAAGCAGCTCGCGCTGCTCTCGGCCAGCGCCGTGCCGGTGCGCCGCGAATACCTGCTGGCAGGCAACGAGTACTACTACCGGGATCGTTACGGACAGATCGGGCAGAAGTTCAAGCCGGCCGTGTACCTCGAGTTCGAGAACAAGGGCGGTCAGCTCGGCAAGCCGCTGCCGGCCGGCATCGTGCGCGTCTATGCGAAGGACAGCAAGGGCGCGGCGCAATTCGTCGGCGAGGACCGCATCGAACACACGGCGAAGAACGAGAAGCTCAAACTTAGGCTCGGCGAGGCTTTCGACATCACCGCCGAGCGCAAGCAGACCAGCTTCCGCAAGATTGCCGACAATGTCATCGAAAGCGCCTGGCGCATCGAACTGCGCAATGCCAAGGACGAGGCGGTGACGGTCAAGGTGCAGGAACCCATGCCCGGCGACTGGGAGATGGTGCAGGAATCGCAGAAGCACACCAAGGAGTCGGCGCGCGTGGCCTCGTGGAACGTGGTGGTGCCGCCCGGTGACAAGTCGGTACTCGACTACACCGTGCGCGTGAAGTGGTAGTTCCGAACCGCTGAGAGCATGGACGCCGCCGCCTGCCCCTGGTGCGAGGCGCCCCGTCAGGACGGCCCGACCTGCCCCCGCTGCGGGGCGGACTACGCCAAGGCCGAGGCGATCAGGATGCACGGACGCGCCGAAGTCGCCGTCGCCGCGGCGACACAGTTCGATGACGGGCCCGAACCTCTGATGTTCACGGACGTCGATGAGGACCCGGAGGCCAACCCGGTCATCGACGATCCGCAAACCGAATTCCGCTTCTGCGTCGCGGCGATCCCGCTCATGCTCCTCATCGCCAGCGCCTTCCATGCCGTGGAGTGGGGCCGCTTCGTGCAGCGCCTGCTGTTCACCATGCCGGTCCATGAACTCGGCCATGCGGTCACGGCCTGGCTCTGCGGCTTCGGCGCGATACCCACGGTCTGGATCACGATCATCATGGAGGAGAGGGGCTGGGTTGCTCCGCTGGCGCTACTTGGCGCGATGGGCTGGATGATCTATCGCGGCTGGCAAATCGGCAGCCGCAGCCTGCTGATCGCCGGCGGCACAATCGTTGCGCTGCAGTTCATCTGCACGCTGGTCATCAGCGAAGGCAAGGCACGCGCGCTGATCGTCTTCGGCGGCGACGGCATGGGCCTCGTGCTTTCCATCCTGCTGATGGCGGGCTTCTTCTTCGGCAAGACGACACAGGTCTACAAGGGCAGCCTGCGCTGGGGCTTCCTCGTCATCGGCGCAGCGGCCTTCGTCGATATCAACGCCACCTGGTGGGCGGCGCGCCGCGACTCCAGCGAGATTCCCTACACTACGCGCGACAACGGCCTCGAATCGGATGCGCTGCGACTGGTCAGCGAGTTCGGCTGGACCGAGTCGGCGCTGGTGAATCGCCATATCGGCACTTGCCTCGCCTGCATGGCGATCCTCGCCCTGGTCTATGCCTGGGGTGTGCGTCGGGCCTGGATCAAGTCTCAGGCGCGGAAAACGCGCTAGCTCCGAACTTCGCCGTCACCCAGCACGATCCACTTCTGCGAGGTCAGGCCTTCGAGGCCCACCGGGCCGCGGGCGTGGAACTTGTCGGTGGAAATACCGATCTCGGCGCCGAGGCCGTATTCGAAGCCGTCGGCGAAGCGCGTCGAGGCATTGACCATGACCGACCCCGAATCGACTTCGCGCAGGAAGCGCATGGCATTCGTGTAGTTCTCGGTGACGATGGACTCGGTGTGGGCCGAGGAGTAGCTGTTGATGTGGGCGATGGCCTCGCCGACATCGGCGACGATCTTCACCGAAATGATCGCGGCCAGGTATTCGGCAGACCAGTCTTCCTCCGTTGCCGCCTTGGCCTGCGGCACCAGCTTGCGGGTCTCCTCGCAGCCGCGGATTTCGACGCCCTTCTGCACCAGCATGGCGCACAAAGTCAGCCCCAGCGAGGCGGCGAGCGGACGCGCGATCAGCAGCGATTCGGCGGTGTTGCAGGTGCCCAGGCGCTGGGTCTTGGAATTCTCCAGGATGCGCAGCGCCTTGTCGGCGTCGGCGGCGGCATCGACATAGATGTGGCAGTTGCCGTCGAGGTGCTTGATCACCGGCACCCGCGCTTCCTGCGAAATGCGTTCGATCAGACCCCGGCCGCCGCGCGGCACGATCACATCGACATACTCGGGCATCGCCACCAGATGGCCGACGGCGGCCCGGTCGGTGGTGTCGATCACCTGCAC
>VEPA01000211.1 GCA_012026675.1 Betaproteobacteria bacterium
ATGCGCGAGAAGTCCAGGCCCTTCGCCTTCCAGTGGTCGATTCCCTTCTTCGTGTCCAGCAGGTGGGCGGCACCGATCAGGTCGTCGAGCCTGCGGATGCCGAGCTGCGCCATGATCTCGCGCGCCTCCTCGGCAACGAAGAAGAAGTAGTTCACCACATGCTCGGGCTGGACGGAGAAGCGGCGGCGCAGCACCGGATCCTGGGTGGCCACACCCACCGGACAGGTGTTCAGGTGGCACTTGCGCATCATGATGCAGCCTTCGACCACCAGCGGCGCGGTGGCGAAGCCGAATTCGTCGGCACCCAGCAAGGCGCCGACCACCACGTCGCGGCCAGTCTTCATCTGGCCGTCCACCTGGACGCGGATACGGCCGCGCAGGCGGTTCAGCACCAGCGTCTGCTGGGTCTCAGCCAGCCCCAGTTCCCAGGGCGTGCCCGCATGCTTGATCGATGAGATCGGCGAGGCGCCGGTGCCGCCGTCGAAGCCGGAAATCACCACATGGTCGGCCTTGGCCTTGGAGACACCGGCGGCCACCGTGCCCACGCCCACCTCGGACACCAGTTTCACCGACACCGAGGCCTTGGGATTGGCGTTCTTCAGGTCGTGGATCAGCTGGGCCAGATCCTCGATGGAATAGATGTCGTGGTGGGGCGGCGGCGAGATCAGCTGCACGCCGGGCACCGAATGGCGCAGGAAGCCGATGTACTCGGAGACCTTGTGCCCCGGCAACTGGCCGCCTTCGCCGGGCTTGGCGCCCTGGGCCATCTTGATCTGCAGCTGGTCGGCGTTGGCCAGGTATTCGGCGGTGACACCGAAGCGGCCGGAGGCCACCTGCTTGATTGCCGAGCGCAGGCTGTCGCCGGCCTTGAGCGGAAGGTCACGCGCAATACGGCTCTTGCCGATCACGGCGGCCAGCGTGGTCGCGGCGGTCACAGGCTTGTAGCGCATGCGGTCTTCGCCGCCTTCGCCGGTATTTGACTTGCCACCCATGCGATTCATGGCGATGGCCAGCGTGGTGTGAGCTTCGGTCGAAATGCTGCCCAGCGACATGGCGCCGGTGGCGAAGCGCTTGACGATTTCCTTGGCCGGTTCGACCTCGTCGAGGGCAATCGCCGCGCCTGCCGGCGTGATTTCGAACAGGCCGCGCAGGGTCATGTGACGGCGCGTCTGAGCGTTGATCAGCCTGGCATATTCCTGGTAGGTCTCGGTCTTGCCCGAGCGCGTCGCATGCTGCAGCTTGGCAATCACGTCGGGCGTCCACATGTGCTCTTCGCCGCGTACGCGGAAGGCATACTCGCCGCCACAGTCGAGCATGCCGGCGAGCACCGGATTGTCGCTCCAGGCGTCGGCATGGGTGCGCAGCGCCTCCTCGGCGACTTCCTTGAGGCCGATGCCTTCGACTTTGGTCGGCGTGCCGGTGAAGTAGCGATTGACGAGATCGGAGGAGAGCCCGACGGCCTCGAAAATCTGCGCGCCGCAGTAGGACTGGTAGGTCGAGATGCCCATCTTCGACATCACCTTCATCAGGCCCTTGTTGATGGCCTTTATGTAGTTCTTCTGCGCGTCGTAGGCGGTCAGCTTGCCCGGGAGCTGGTCGGCGATCGCGGCTATGCTGTCGAAAGCCAGCCAGGGATGGATCGCCTGGGCACCGTAGCCGGCGAGCAGGGCGAAATGGTGCACCTCGCGTGCGGCGCCGGTCTCGACCACCAGGCCGCAGGACGTGCGCAGGCCGATCTTGACCAGATGCTGGTGCACAGCGGAACAGGCGAGCAGCGAAGGAATCGGCGCGTGCTCATGATCGACGGCGCGGTCGGAAAGGATGATCATGTTGTACCCGGCGCTGACTGCCTGCTCGACGCGCATGCAGACCTGGTACAGGGACCGCCCGAGACCTGCCGAGCCTTGCGCCGCGGCAGTCGTGATATCGACCGTGATAGGGCGGAAGATGCCCTTGGTCAGCTTGTCGATCTGCTTCAGCTTGGCCATGTCGGCCGGCGACAGGACCGGCTGATGGACCTCGAGGCGCGGCGTCGGCGCGGTCTCGTCCACGCCCAGCAGGTTGGGGTTGGGACTGACCAGGGAAATTAATGACATGACGATTTCTTCGCGAATCGGATCGATCGGCGGATTCGTCACTTGCGCGAACAACTGCTTGAAGTAGTTGAACAGGGGTTTGGGTCGATCGGACAGCACCGGCAGGCGGCTGTCGTTACCCATCGCGCCCGTGGCTTCTTCGCCCTGGGCAGCCATCGGCTCGAGGATAAACTTGAAATCCTCCTGCGTATAGCCGAAGGCCTGCTGCACCTTCAGCAAGGGGCCCTTCGGGTTGTCCTCGGCCTTGACCGCAGGCAGGTCGTCAACGAAGTAGCGCGAGCGTTCGATCCACTGACGGTAGGGCTTGGCCGTGGACATGGTGCGCTTTAGCTCGGCGTCGTCGATGATGCGGCCCTGCTCGAGGTCAATGAGGAACATCTTGCCCGGCTGCAGGCGCCACTTCTTGACGATGCGCTCCTCCGGGATCGGCAACACACCGATCGCGGAGGCCATCACGACCAGGTCGTCGTCGGTGATCAGGTAGCGCGCCGGACGCAGGCCATTTCGATCCAGCGTGGCGCCGATCTGGCGGCCGTCGGTGAATGCAACGGCTGCCGGGCCGTCCCATGGCTCCATCAGCGCCATGTGGTATTCGTAGAAGGCGCGACGTTCCTCATCCATCAGCGGATTGCCTGCCCAGGCCTCGGGAATCAGCATCATCATGGCATGGGCCAGGCTGTAGCCGCCCATCACCAGCAGTTCCAGGGCGTTGTCGAAGGAAGCCGAATCGGACTGGCCGTCGTAGATCAGGGGCCAGACCTTTTCCAGGTCTTCGCCGAGCACCGGCGAGGAGATGCCATGTTCGCGTGCGCGCATCCAGTTGACGTTGCCGCGCAGGGCGTTGATCTCGCCGTTGTGCGCAATCATGCGGAAGGGATGCGCCAGATCCCAGGTCGGGAAGGTATTGGTGGAAAAGCGCTGATGTGCCAGCGCCAGGGCCGATACCGCGCGCGGGTCCTTCAGGTCGCGATAGTAGGTGCCTACTTGGTTGGCCAGCAGCATACCCTTGTACACGACCGTGCGGCAGGACATCGACGGCACATAGAACATCTTGCCGTGGGGCAGTTTGAGCGCCTGGATCGAGTGGCCGATGGCCTTGCGCAGGATGTAGAGTTTCCTCTCCAGCGCATCGGCATCGGCGATGCCTATGCCGCCGCCAATGAACACCTGGCGAACCACGGGCTCGATATCCTTGGCCGCCTGCGCGAGCCCGGAGTTATCCACCGGTACGTCGCGCCAACCGAGCAACACCTGCCCCTCATAGCGAATCGCCCGCTCGATCACAGCCTCGCAGGAACGCCGACTGGCATCGTCGCGCGGCAGAACCACCATCCCGCCGCCGTAGTCGCCGGGCGGCGGCAGGGCGATGCCCTGCTGCGCCATTTCTTCGCGGAAGAACTGGTCGGGAATCTGGATCAGAATGCCGGCGCCGTCTCCAAGCAGCGGATCGTAGCCCGTCGCACCGCGGTGTTCGAGGTTTTCCAGAATCAGCAAACCCTGCTCGATGATGGCATGGCTCTTCTGGTTCTTGATATGCGCAACAAAGCCGACACCACAGGCATCGTGCTCGTTGGCCGGGTCATAGAGACCCTGGCGCTGGGGGAGGACCATCATGTCTTTCCTCGGAAATGCAGCCGGCAAAAAAGCCGGGGCGATGCCGCTCCCCGGCCTTGGATTTTCCGCTGACAGCGGCGGATGGTCTAAATATACCGCCAAAAGCCGCCGAATTCAATACGCTGCAATGCAGCAATGCGAGTTCAAAGTTCGCCGACGGAAAACAGCCGGCGGTGCTCCTTGATCGAATAGCGGTCGGTCATGCCGGCGATGTAGTCCGCGGTGGCGCGCGTGATGTTCTCGGTGTCCGCCATTTTGCGGTACTGGGGCGGCAGCAGGCGCGGATTTGCAACGAAAGCGGTAAATAAGTCGTTGATTACACGGCGCGCCTTGGCGGTCATGCGCAGGACCTGATAATGCTGGTACAGATGCTCCCGCAGAAACACCTTGAGCACCCGGTTCTCGGCCTGCATCGCATCGGTGAAAGCGATCAGCGGCGCCGCGGCATGTACGTCCTCCAGCGAGCACGGGGCGGCAGCGGCGATGCGTCGCTCCGATTCGGCCAGCAAATCCGTGACCTGGGCGTCGATCATGCGCCGTATCGTCTCGTGCACCCTGCGCCGGCCGGACAGGTGAGGAAACTCGGCATCGGCCTCGGCTGCATGGCGGGCAAAGAGACTGACCTCGTCGAGCTGCCCCAGGGTCAGCAAGCCCGAACGCAGGCCATCATCGACGTCGTGGTTGTTGTAGGCGATCTCGTCGGCCAGGTTGCAGATTTGCGCTTCCAGCGACGGTCGGCGGCCATCGAGGAAGCGCCGGCCGAGTTCGCCGAGTTCGCGCGCTTTCGCCGGTGAGCAGTGCTTGAGGATGCCTTCGCGCGTCTCGAACATCAGGTTGAGGCCATCGAAGGCCCCGTAGCGTTCTTCGAGGCGATCGACGATGCGCAGGCTTTGCAGGTTGTGCTCAAAGCCACCATACGCTTGCATGCACTCGTTGAGGGCGTCCTGGCCGGCATGGCCGAAGGGAGTATGTCCGAGGTCGTGGGCCAGTGCGATGGCTTCCGTCAGATCGTCGTTGAGGTGCAGTGCGCGCGCGATCGAACGGGCGATCTGCGCCACTTCGATGCTGTGGGTGAGCCGAGTGCGAAACAGGTCGCCCTCGTGATTGACAAAGACCTGGGTCTTGTATTCGAGGCGACGGAATGCAGTGGAATGCACGATGCGGTCGCGGTCGCGCTGGAATTCACTGCGCGCCTTGGGGCGCGGTTCCACAACGGTGCGCCCGCGGCTGATGCCGTCACTGACTGCATACAGGGCCAGCTCAGGCACGACAGCAGTGCTCTATGGCGGCGGCAATCTTTTCCTGCGGTGCGTCATTGCAGGTCACGGCTTCACCGAGTGCTTTGAGCAGAACCAGGCGCAAATTGCCGGCGATGACTTTCTTGTCGTGTGACATAAGTTCAAGATAGCGCGCAACACCGAGGTCCGGTCCGCGTACCGGCAAACCCGCGGCTTCCATCAGCCTCCTGACGCGGTCTGCATCGGTGCTTTGCAACCAGCCCATGCGACGCGAGAGTTCGACCGCCATCATGGTGCCCGCCGCGACAGCTTCGCCGTGCAGCCACGTGCCGTAGCCGGCACCTGCCTCTATGGCATGGCCGAAGGTATGGCCGAGGTTGAGCAGCGCCCTGCCACCCTCTTTCGCCGTTTCGAATTCATCGGCCGCCACGACTTCGGCCTTGTTGGCGCAGGAGTGTTCTATGGCATGTGCGAGAAGCTCGCCGTCGCGAGCTAGCAGGCCCGCCATGTTGGACTCCAGCCATGCCAGGAAGGGCAGGTCGCCGATCAGGCCGTATTTGATGACTTCTGCCAGTCCTGCCGACAGTTCGCGATCGGGAAGCGTTTTCAGGGTGTCCGTATCCGCCAGCACCAGCTTCGGCTGCCAGAAAGCGCCGATCATGTTCTTCCCGCGTGGATGATTGATCCCGGTCTTGCCGCCCACCGATGAATCGACCTGCGACAGCAACGTGGTCGGAATCTGGATGAAGGGCACGCCGCGCTGATAGGTCGCCGCGGCAAAGCCCGCGAGATCGCCAATGACTCCACCTCCGAGGGCGACGACGGTGGTACTGCGGTCGCAGCGCGCGGCGAGCAGCGCATCGTAAATCAGGTTCAGCGACTCCCAGGTCTTGTGCGCTTCGCCATCAGGGAGAATGACCGGCGTCATGCCAACGCCGACTTTCTCCAGCCCTCCGGCAAGGAGATCCAGATACAGGGGCGCCACGACAGTGTTGCTGACGAGCGCGATCCGGGGGGAGCGCAAGTAAGGAAAGATCAGGTCGCCCCGACCGAGCAGTCCACCGCCGATCAGAATCGGATAACTGCGATCACCGAGCGAGAGGTTCAGGCTGCGCATTGTTTTTGCAACTCCCGTTCCACCTGCTTGACAAGGTGGCTGATGCTGCCGCCCAGGCTGTTGATGACGATATCGGCCACCGCGCGATAGAGCGGATCGCGCTCTGCGAACAGTTCCTCGAGCTTTTTCATTGGATCGGCGACCTGCAACAAGGGTCGATTCGGATCAAGGCGGGTACGATCGAACAGCAGTCGCGGTGTGGCGTGAAGATAAACGACAATACCTCCCTGCTTGAGTGCATTGCGATTCTCGGGGCGGAGTACGGCACCGCCGCCGGTAGCAACCACCAGATTGGATTGGCTGCCCAGTTCGGCAAGCACTTTTGACTCGCGATCTCGAAAGCCCTGCTCGCCCTCGATGTCGAAAATCAGCGGAATCCGGACGCCGGTGCGTGCCTCGATCTCGTGATCGGCATCGACAAAGGAACGCTGCATGCGCCGTGCCAGCTGACGTCCGACCGTTGTCTTGCCCGCGCCCGGCATGCCAACCAGGTAAATGTTCTTGTTTGCACTCACGAACGGATTGTAGCAGCGCAAAAGCATGGGGCCGGCATCATGCCGGCCCCGACTGACCGAATTGATCCTGGCCTATCGCTGCGTCAGCGTCTCGGTGATGATGCGTGGCGTAATGAAGATCAGCAATTCAGCCCGCGACTGACTCTTCGTCGTGGTCTTGAACAAATTTCCGACGTAGGGCAAATCGCCAAGGAAGGGAACGCGGTCCTGGGTCTGAAGATCCGACTCCCGCGCAAAACCGCCAATGACCACCGTGCCACCATTTTCCACAATCACGTTGGTGGTAACGGTGTTGGTATCTAGGCTACCGGTCGACGCGTTGGTGATCGTGCTCTTGGCGATATTCAGATCAAGACTGATGCGGTTGTCCGGATTGATCGAAGGCGTTACACCCAGAGTCAAAGGGGCGGCAAAGGTCTGGTAAATCGGCAGGCCCGTTGTCGCATTGACCCCGGTGAGAATCGTCACCTGCTGGGTATTATTGATTGTCGCCGCCTTGCGGTTCAGCGTGACGACCCTGGGAGAAGACACGGTCTTGTTGCGTGAATCAGCTTCCGCCGCCTGCAGTTCAAGGGCCAGCAACTTGCTGCCGGCGCCATTGAACAGCATCAAGCCGATATTTGCGGCCCCTGCGAGGGAATAGCTGGGCTGAAATATATTGGTCGAGCGAGTCAGGGTGGGTGCGACTGGCGCTCCATAGGTATCGACATTGGAATAACTTGACGTGGTCCCCAATGCCGCGCGGAGTCCGCCGTTGAACATGCTACGCCCACCATCGCCCAGCATCGTGGCGTCGGCGAGTCGCAAGCGCACGCCCAGCGAGCTGGCAAAACCCGTGGACGCTTCAACAATGCGGGCCTCAATCATCACCTGCTTGGGTGGAACATCCACATTCCGGATGACTTCGCGAATGGCTTCGACCACAACAGCCGTGTCCCGCACGAATATCTGATTGGTCGCGTCGTGTGCCGATATGCTGCCGCGGGGAGTGAGCATGCCCTTGGCCACACTGGCAGGGGCGCCTGGTGCGGCAGGTGCCCCTGCCGCAGGAGCCGGCGCACCGCCAGCGATACCGGCTGCCGGAGACACCACTCCGGCGACGGGAACCGCCGCGCCAGTAGGCGTGGCTGGCGGAGCAAAGTTGCTGTTCACCAATGCGATGATGTCGGCGGTCTTAACATAGTTGAGCTTGAAGGTTTCCGCTACCAGCGGCGCAACATCGCTTGCCCGGGTCGCCTCGTCGGCGATATCCTGGTCCCGTTTCTGCAGCACGGCTCGATCACCGAAAAGAATGATGTCATTGCGTACGCGCATGCCTGCGTTGACTTGCGCCATGATGATTTCAAGCGCTTGGTCGTAGGGAATGTTGTCGAGGTTCGCGGTGACCGTTCTGCCATTCAGCGAAGGGTCGATCAACACATTCTTGCCCGAAATGTCAGCCAGAGTGCGCAAGACCATCGTGGCATCGGCACCAAAGAAATTGATGGATATTTTTTGTCCCTGCTCGCCGCTCTGAACCAGTTTGTTGGCGTCATCCGCAGGAATCGGCTTGACTTCGATGGTCAGCTGGTTGTTTGCCAGATGGGCCTGATGAAACCAGCGACCCCGGGCGTTGATATCAAGGCGCGTCAGATTGCCGATGGCGCGCGAGGTCATCGTCGTTACCGGCGTGGCGAAGTCGTTCACGTCGCGGCGGTTCTGCAGACGTTCTGGCAGTTCGACATCCCGCAGTTCCACGGTTATTCCGGTCCCCACGCGACGGATGTCGATCGGCACTGTGCCATCGGTCAGATCAACGGTGATCAAGGCCTGGCCATCCTCACCACGACGGAACACGATGTCGCGGATGGCGGCAAGGTCAGCCGTGGAGGCCGGTTTCCCCGTCTGAGCCCCTGGCATGGTTTGCTGATAGACGCTAGGTGCCGGCTCGCTGCTGGCCTGTACGCCCCGCCCTTGCAGTTTGATGAAAAGTACGTCGCCAACAATCTCGGTGGAGAACTTGGTCGGCCGATACAGGTTCAGCACCAATCGCGTCAATTTTTCCGACTGAACCAGATTCAGGCTCTTGAGGTCGCCCTCCGCTACTTGTTGCGTGGACTGACCGGACTTGTTGTCGGTCTCGGGAAAGTCGATCACCACACGCGGCGGTTCCACGACACTCCAGTTTCCCGGCATTGCCTTAAGCGGTGCCGCCATCTGCACCTTGAGCAAGACTTGATCGCCGTCGCGCCTTACCTGAATCTGCTTGATGGAGTTTTCGGCCGCTATAGAAACGCCACAAAGTCCAAACCAAAAGCCGGCGAGCGCAACCGCGGCAGTTTTAAGATTTCTCATCAACGTCCTCCTTCTTTCGGCACTACGAGCAGCTTCTCCTGCGCCACCCACGCACCGTTCGCATCCTTGACGGATTCAAGAACCGTAATGCCGTCTTTGGTAATTGCCGTAATCTTGCCGAAGTTGCGGCCCATGTATTCGCCCACGCGCACATGTTTGGGCTTGTTCGGCGGCGGCGTCTGAATCAGGGCATAGGGTACTGTTCCCACCGTTACCACACCCATCACCTTGAGATCTTCGATGGGGAAGATTTCCAGCGGCTGCTGCGGTCGAGCACGATCCGGCGCAGTTTTGTCCGCCGCCACGTCCAGCGTTACGATTTTGCCCGGAGCAAACGGCGACGTGAGAGTTTCGGTTTCATAGGAGACAACCGGGAAAGCCGTAATTTCCGGTAGTGGCGCCACTTTGCCTTTCATCCCCTTGGCTTCGCTGTTCATCCACTGCCGCAAATCCTGATGTTCTTCGGCAGCACAACCCAGCAACAGCAATGGCAACAGGAAAAGAAGTCCATGAAACTTCATTTCTTGGCTCCCTTGGCGGCTTGCTGGGCCTTCCTCTGGCTGACCAACTCCGCTTCGTCAAGATAGCGGAAAGTCTTGACCGTGGTTCTCATCGTTAGGATCGCATTCGGATTCCCGGTTATGTTGATATCGTTCAAAGTAACAATTCGCGGCAGTTTGGCTATATCTCCCGAAAATGCCCCGATATCATGGTAACTGCCGGTGAGGTTCAGTGTAATTGGCACCTCGGCGTAGAACTCCCTCGCCGCCTCTCCACCCGGCTTGAACAGCTCAACCGAGAGGCCCCTGCTCTGTGCCGCTTTGTTGATGTCGACCAGCATGTCGCCCATCTCGGCCTTGTTGGGCAACTGCTTGAGCAAGGCACCAAATGAGCGGTCAATCTCGGCCAGCTGGCGACGGTATTCGTCGAGATTCACGGCCTGCTTCTTCTTGCCCAGCCAGTCCTCCTTGAGCTTGGCTTCCTGCTGTTTCTTGGCGTCCAGTTCCTCGAGCTGGACACTCCATCCGATTGCGCCAAATCCCCATGCGGCTCCAAGCAAACCGGCAAACAGACCGAGCAGAATGAGGATGCGCGGTGCCAGGGGCCACAAGCCCGGATCCTTGGGATCCAGGGTTTTGAAATCCATGGCCAATTGCTGAAAATCAATCAACGGCGCCTTGGGTGCGGCCGGCGCGGGCTTGGCAGCGTGCTTTTCGGCCAGCTTTTCGGCGGCGGTCTTGCGCTTGAACAAACCGGCAATCGAGGGAGGCAGGGCTGGCAGCTTCATTATTTCTTCCCTGGCGCGGCAGTTTGACGGGTAATCATCGTGGTAATGCTGAACGCATTGAGCCGGCGATTGCCGACCGTTTCGGCTTTGGTTTCAATCAGCGTCGAGTTCTGTAGCAGGGGCGATTCGTCGAGATTGTTCATCAGCGTGGTTATCCGCGCGTTCGACTGGGCGTAGCCGGTAATGGTGATCTTTGGCCCGGCCTGGACCAGGGTACGCAAATAAATTCCCTCCGGCACCTGCTTGGCCAGTTCATTGAACAGGTGGACTGTTTCTGTGCGATTGGCCTGCAGCGCCTCGATGACCCGCTTGCGCGACAGCAGCGCGTTGGTCTGTTCCTGAATTTTCTTGATTTCGTCAATTTCCTTGTCCAAGCTGGCGATTTCGCGCTTGAGAAATTCATTTGAATCGTTTTGCCGGGTAATTTCGCGATTGATCAGGGAGAAACCGAGGAACCAGATCAATGCAGCAAGCACCGTCACCATTCCCAGCAGGATGTAGAACTGCTTTCGCCGCGCCTTGCGCTTCTCCTCGCGATGAGGAAGCAGATTGATCCGTATCATTGATCGAACTTCCTGAGAGCCAGGCCGCACGCCACCATCAACGATGGCGCATCTGCAGCAAGCTGCTTGGCGCGAATGCGCGGCGATATCGCCATGCCGGCAAAAGGATCGGCAAGCAGGGTGTTGATGTTGGTGCGCTGGCCGACAAGTTCAGCTACGCCGGGAACGAGCGCCGAGCCACCGATGAGAATGATGTGATGAACCTCGTTGTAAGGCGTGGACGTAAAAAAGAACTGCATGGCGCGCGCGACTTCCTGCGCCATGCTTTCAATGAAGGGATGGAGAATTTCCGCTTCGTAGTTGTCGGGCGGCGTACCCGAACGCTTCAGATTTTCGGCTTCATCCGGACCCATGCCATACGCGCGCATGATCTCTTCGGTTAGCTTGATTCCGCCGAACGCCTGCTCTCTCGCATAGAGCTGCTGGTCATCCTTCATGATGGCGATCTTCATGGCAGAGGCGCCGACGTCCACCAGCGCCACGATCTGTCCCGCTCCCTCGCGAGGGAGTTGCTTGGTTACCAGTTCATACGCAGCCTGTGTTGCGTATGCCTCGACATCCATTACCACCGGCTTGAGTTCCGCCACTTCGGCGGCGGCCACGCGGTCTTCGACTTTCTCCTTGCGCGAAGCAGCCAGCAAAACCTCGACATCGTCCGGGCTGCCCGGCGCCGGACCGATTACCTGAAAGTCAAGGTTGACTTCCTCCAGCGCAAACGGGATGTACTGATTGGCCTCGGACTCGACCTGAATCTCCATCTCTTGGTCGCGCAGGTTGGCCGGCAGGGTGATCTTCTTGGTAATGACTGCAGCCGTGGGCAAGGCCATCGCGATGAATCGTGTCGAGGTGCCGAGTCGCTTCCAACAGCGCTGCAGGGTTTCCGCCACAGCCTCAATGGATGCCAGATTGCCATCCACCACGGCATCTTTTGGCAGGGGCTCGATCGCGTAACGCTCAACCCGCGGCTGCCCCTTGCCGGCATCAACCAGCTCGACCATCTTGACGGCGGTCGAACTGATATCCACACCGATCAGCGGACGCAGCTTCGGGTCAAAGATCGACTTCAGGGCCGTGACATCGATCTGCAAAGGATTTCCCTTTAAAAATATTAAGTTACGAGCTATACGAATAATTTACTTCAGATGCTAGCAGCAACTATATCGACTGTAAAGCAAATTTATTAAGAATCGGCCGGCACAGCGCGTCTCCGGCACCACAGCTATAAATCCCAGCGCCGCCTTCCGCCCAATCCATTCGTGC
>VEPA01000158.1 GCA_012026675.1 Betaproteobacteria bacterium
CGTCGGCAGCGGCTGTTGTGTATAAGAGACAGGTAGTGATCCGCTGGACCCGAGACGTTGCGATCCGGTTGCAGGTCGGCATTGAAGCCATACAGGCCGACCGTGAAGTTGTCGCGCTTCATGTCCTTGACATAGGCCAGGCGCCAGTATTTCCCGAGATTCTTGAACTTTCCCGGATCGTCGGCGTTGACCATGCTCAGGCCGTGTTTCGACAGGGTGTCGTACAGGCCGAATTCGGCGTAGAAGTTCTTGTCCCACAACGTGTAGGCATTCAGTCCCATGACGCTGCCGCCCAGGCTTTCGACCAGCGGCGACGGTCCCGTGCCGAAGCCGAAATCCGACTCGGTATACGGGAAGCGCCACTGTCCCATGCTGTTGAAGGGATCGGTCAGCGTGGGGTTGTTGTTGAGGGAAACGCCGACGATTCCTTCCTGGCCGCCCAGCTTGAGGGGGCTGGCAAAACGGACATCCAGTTGATCCAGGGATGACTTGCGGTCGACGCCGGAATAGGTGGACTGGATGAAAGTACCGATGTTGTCGGTCAGGCGGCCGGCGAGGAATGCCGAAACCTCCTGCACGGCGGCATTGTCGTTGCTGTTGAAGTGCTGCGGTGCTTCGGGAAGATCCTTCGAGGTCCGCGTCCAGTTGGCGACGAGCATCGCCGACAGCGGAATCTTTACGCCCTTGCCGTCGGTGTCGGTGTAGCCGCCCAGCTTGAACTGGGTGCCGTAGGGCGTCAGTTGCGGGCCAAATCCCGCGATGTGGCAGTCGGCACACGCGTTGCCGGTTTGGCGGGCATAGCTCGGTACGGCGTGGGCCGCCGTACCGAATAGCGAAGTCAGCATGGAAAGCGCAAACAGCGCCAGCGCATGCCAGGGGAATTTTTTGATGTTCATGGCGATCCTTTCCAGTCGAAAAAATTTTGCGGGATTGCGCAGGCGCACCCGGCGACGGACCGCACTGTAGTTCGGCCGGCCTTGCGAAAGCCTGACGAACATTTCCCTGCGGACCCGGCCATCGTCAGATTTTTGCAAGCTTGTTTCGACGACCATTGCCCGTCGTAATGCATTGGAGATGAAGATGAAATCCCTGTGGGACAGATTCCGGGAACAAAGGCCCTGGGCCAAGATTCTTGAGCTGGAGGCGCTGTTCCTGATGATGGTCGGCGCCCTGCTGGTGGTCGGCGGCAAGGTTTCTCTCGATCAGACAAATACCGTCGAGTTCTGCATTTCATGCCATGAAATGAAGGACAACAATTACGAGGAATACAGCCATACCATCCATGCGCGCAACCGCACCGGCGTGAAGGCGACCTGTTCCGATTGCCACGTGCCGCACGAATTTGTTGATACGATGATCCGCAAGGTGCTCGCCGCAAATGACGTGTTCCAGCATTTCGCCGGCAGGATCGACACCAAGGTAAAGTTCGAGGAACATCGCCTGGAAATGGCCAAGAGCGTATGGTTGCGCATGAAGGAAACCGATTCGCGGGAGTGTCGCCACTGTCATGACATCAAGGCCATGGCCACCGAAATCCAGGGCAAGACCGCGCAAAAGCAGCACCAGAAGCTTGCCGACGGCAGCCGGACCTGCTTCGATTGCCACTTCGGCATTGCCCACAAGCAACCCGGAGGCAATTTCGAGCCTCAGGACATTATCATTGCCGCGAAGAGATAAAGGTTGCCATGCGCATACTCATTGTTGAAGATGACGATCTCGTTGCCACCGGCATCAAGCAGGGCCTGCGACAGGCCGGCTATACCGTTGACCTGGCCGGTTCCGCAGAGGAGGCGGAGCGCAGCCTGAGGTCGGAAATCTTCGATCTGGCGATTGTCGATATTGGTCTTCCCGGCCTTGACGGCCTGAGCTTCATCCGGCAATTACGCAGCGGCGACAACCCCATTCCCGTCCTGGTGCTATCGGCGCGCGCCAGCATGGAGGACACGGTCAGGGGCCTCGACGTGGGTGCCGACGATTACATGTGCAAACCCTTCCGGCTCCCGGAACTGGTGGCGCGGATCCGGGCGCTGATCCGCCGTTCCAACACGCTGACCGATGCCTCGCTGCGCCACGGCCCGCTGGCGCTGAACACCGCGACGCGCAGCGCCACCATCGACGATCGCCCGCTCGACCTGACGAATCGCGAATGGGCCATACTCGAAATTCTGCTCATGGCTTCGCCGGGCATCGTGAGCAAGGACCGCCTGGTGCAAGCGCTCGCCGGGTGGGACAAGGACATCACGCCGAATGCCATAGAGGTACATGTTTCACGGCTGCGTCCCAAACTTGCTGCCGGAAACATCGAAATCCGCACCGTGAGAGGCATCGGCTATCGCATGGATCCCGTTGCCGAGACATGAAGCCGGTGGTCTTGAGCCTGCGCAGCCGCCTGCTGCTGGCAATCATTGCTCCACTATGCGTGGTTTTTGCGGTCAGCGCCACGTTCGACTATCGGCTGGCGCGCGAAACCGCGGATTCCGCCTTCGATCATTCTCTGGCCGATGTCGCCCTGGATCTCGCTTCCCATATCCGGACGACCGATGAAAGCCTGTCCGTGGCCTTGTCGGCCGAAGCAGAGGAAATACTGCGCAGCGATGCGTCAGACATCATCTATTTTTCCGTGCGGGACAAGGCAGGCCGGCTGCTGGCCGGCGACGAAGCCCTGCCGTCGCACGAGGCGCTTGCGGTCACCCGGGTGGATAACCAGATGTCCTTTGCGGATCGCCAGCTTCACGGCAAGCGGATCCGCATCGCCATGCACCAGACGGCTTCGGCGCACGGGCCGGTCACGATCATGGTGGCCGAGACCGTCAATAAGCGCGAGCACTCAAGCCGCCGCATTCTGGTCGCCATGGTCCTGCCAAGCCTGGCTGTGATATTGGCAACCCTGCTTGCGGTTTACTTCGGCGTGCGGCGCGGACTGGCTCCGCTGGAAATCGTCGAAAGCGAAATCGCCAGTCGTTCCCCGCGCGACTTGCGCGCAATCGACGATGCGCTCACCCCGCAGGAAATCCGGCCGCTGCTTTCCCGCCTCAACGATCTTTTCGCCCTGCTGCGGGAGGCCGCAGCTTCGCAACAGCGCTTTCTCGCCGATGCCGCCCATCAGTTGCGCACTCCCCTCACCGGCTTGCAGACCCAGATCGACCTGTCCACAAACGAGGGCCGTTTCAGTTCCGACCCCGAGCGGCTGCTGCGCATCAACGAAGCAATGCAACGGATCGGCCACCTCATCGGTCAATTGCTTACCTATGCCCGCACCGAGCCGACCACCAACCTCAGCCAGTCGTTCGAACCCGTGGCACTCCACGACCTGGTGGAGCAGGCGGCTTCGATCTTTCTCGACCAGGCGCTAAGCAAGGAAATCGACGTCGGCTTCGAGGCCGGCCCGGCTACCGTTCCGGGCATACCCTGGATGCTGCGTGAGGCACTTGCCAACCTGATAGACAACGCACTGCGCTATACGCCGCGCGGTGGTGTCGTTACCGTCAGCAGTTGCCGGCGCGCGGACGAATGTGCGCTGATCGTCGAAGACAACGGACCCGGCATACCGGTCGACGAGCGGCAACATGTGTTCGAGCGCTTTTATCGTATCAACGGAACTCCTGGCGACGGATGCGGCCTGGGTCTGCCCATTGTCAAGGAAATTGCCACCCTGCATAACGCCGAGATTCGCCTGGAGGATGGTGCTGGCGGCGGACTTCGTTGTTCGCTGGTATTCCCTATCCCATCGGCGTGAATATGTCGTACCGCGGGCTTTCCTCGCACATCCTGCCGACGTCCGCCACCATGGTGGGGGGGTGCATGACGGTGCTCAGCATCGCCAAACTTCTGGAAGAGCGCACTCGTCGAGGCATCGTGGACGAAACGATGGCCTTCGACAGTCTGATTTTTATGTTCAGCGCAATATTTTCCTACCTGTCGATCCGCTCCAGCCGACAGGCGGAGCGTCTTGAAAGAATCGCGGATCTGGCATTCATGGGCGGATTGATGCTGATGGTGGCCGCTGCCTTCGTCCTGGCCTACGAACTGCAATAAGACCGGTCATAAAGTCGGCGCCGGCGCTACGGCGCGGCGCGGTACTCGTTGAACAGCTTGCCGACGCCTTCGATCACCACCTCGACCGTACTGCCCGGCTTCATCGGCATGGCGCCCAGCGAGGTGCCGCAGAGGATCACGTCGCCCGGTTGCAGCGTCATGTCCCGCGAAATCAGCGAGACCAGTTGCGCCGGGCTGAAGATCATGTCGGAGAAGGGATAGCGCTGACGCTCGCGGCCGTTCAGGAGGGGCACCAGTTCGCCGCCGGCCGGATCGAAGTCTGTCTCGATCACCGGACCGAAGACGCCGAACGTATCAAAGCTCTTGGCCCGCGTCCATTGCGCAAAGCTCGCGTCGCGATTGATCAGCTCCAGCGCCGTGACGTCGTTGGCGCAGCTGTAACCGAAGATATGGGCCGGCGCGTCCTCGACGCTGACGGCCGGCGCTGTCTTGCCGATCACCACCGCCAGTTCCCCTTCGTAGATGACGCGGCCGTCATAACTCCGCGGCGCCATCACGGCTTGCCGGTGGGCGCAATAGCTGTTCACACCCTTGATGAAATACAGGGGCTCTGCCGGTATGGCATTGCCGTTCTTTTCCGCCGCGGCGCGAAAGTTGTTCCACAGACCGATCATCTTGGACGGCAGGGTCGGCGTCAGCCATTCGATGGCATCGACGGCGAATTCCTCTCCGCTCGGCTGCTTTTCGCCGAACATGTCGCCGCAGTATTCCCGCACCCTGTCGCCAGCCAGAACGCCGAAGCGAACCGTTCCTCCCTGCCTGAATCTCAACCACTTCATTCATTTTCTCCTTGCAGGAAATTCCTGGCGCCGCCCGCACTCAAGCGGGGCGCACGGTGCTCGCGTCCTGCCCGAACAGGACGCGCCTGGACTCCGCGGTGACCACCGGCGCCGGATTGATCTCCTTCGCCAGCGCATAGGCGCGTTGCGTCGCGGGGCGCGCACGAATCGCCGCAAACCAGCGCTGCAGGTGCGGAAAGTCGCCGAGCTGCTGGCCCTGCTTCTGGTGCGGCACAATCCACGGATAACAGGCCATGTCGGCGATCGAGTAATCGCCAGCGATGAACTCCCTGTCGGCCAGGCATCTGTTCAATACCGCATAAAGTCGCGCCGTCTCCCTGGTGTAGCGGTCGATGGCATAGGGAATCTGCTCCGGCGCGTACTGCGTGAAATGATGGTTCTGCCCCGCCATCGGCCCGAGCCCGCCCATTTGCCAGAACAGCCACTGGATGGTTTCGTTGCGCCCGCGCAGGTCGGGCGCGATGAACTGCCCGGTCTTGTCCGCCAGATAGAGCAGGATGGCGCCCGATTCGAACACGGAAATCGGCGCGCCGCCATCGGCCGGCGCATGGTCGACGATCGCCGGTATGCGGTTGTTGGGTGCGATTTTCAGGAAGTCCGCGGCGAACTGCTCGCCCTTGCCGATGTCGACCGGCACAACGCGATAAGGCAGGCCCGTCTCTTCCAGAAACATGGTGATTTTGTGGCCGTTGGGGGTGGTCCAGTAGTAGAGGTCGATCATGGCGTTTGCGCCGACTTTCTACTCATGGCTGGTTGTGGGTGCCGGAACGCACGGCGAGGAAAACCTCGCGCAGGAACAGGCCGAGCGCCGCAATCATCGCCACCATGGCGGCGATGAACAGGGCAGCCACGCTTCGCGCGAGATCGGCGCCGAGCAGCGCGCCAAGGAAGGCGCCGGCGACCACGAGACAAACCAGCAGCGCCGAGAGCACGGCGCCGAAAATCGCGTAATACACCAGCCGGCTGCGTCGCACCAGCAGGAGGATTTCCTGCCGCCCGGCTTCCGCCTCATGATCCGCGCGAGTCTGCAAGCGCTCCTGCACCACACGGCGGCGATCGACGATGCGCCCCAGTCGCGTGTTCAGGGCGTTGATCATGGTGGCGATCGCGGTCAGCAGGAAGACGGGGGCTACCGCCAGTTGAATGACGCGGGTGATATCGGTGAGGTGCGAATCCATGGCAGCAGTTTCGCTCAAAAGGGGCATCGCGGGCAAATCAGAAGCGCCTGCGCTACCATTCCGGTCCGGGCAAATCCGGCCGAAGAATGTCCGCCCGCGGATCAATCAACGCACGACGCGCTTGTCGTTGCGACAACACAGGAGAAATTTCATGATGAAGCTTTACTACGGCCCCGGCGCCTGTTCCTTCGTGCCCCACGTCGGACTGGAAGCAATCAGGGCGGCCACCGGAGAGGACTTCGAAGCCCAGTCGGTAAAGCTGCACAAGGGCGAGCAGCGCACCCCCGAATACCTGGCCCTGAACCCCCTGGGGCTGGTGCCGGTGCTCGTTGACGAGGGCCGTGCGCTGAACCAGATCGTGGCGAGCTGCGACTATCTCGACCGGCGCTATCCGCAAGTCGGCCTGCTGCCGGCCGAGCCATGGCAGCGCGCCCAGGCCATGTCCCACTTCGCCTGGATGAACAATACGGTGCACCCGACCTTCACCCGCATCTTCCGTCCCGGCAGCTTCGTTGCCAGCGAAACGGCACAGGCCGAACTGAAGCAGGCCGCGCTGGTCGCCTTCCGCGAACAGCTCGAACGCATCCAGGCCATGACCGCACATGCAGCGCCCTTTCTGCTCGGCGAGCGGCTCTCCTTCGTCGACGCCTATGCGCTGGTGTTCCTGCGCTGGGGCGGCCTGGCCGGGATCGACCCGGCCACTTTGCCGGCCTACCAGGCGTTTGTCGAAAAACTCGCCGCGACGCCGCCGGTGGCCACCGCCATGGCGCGCGAGGGCATCAAGCTCGCTACCTACCAGAAGACCTGATGCGGCAGGCAGCGGCTGCGCGCCAGGGTTAAAATCCGCGCCCGCTTCCTGCATTGCCGCAAGCGGCATCCGTCCCTGAATAATCGAAGGAGAATCACGCATGTCCGGTCACGGCTTTCACGTGCATGGCCCACACGATCACGAAGTCGAGCACGTCGCCAAGCATGGCGGCGACGACTTCACCTCGCGGCTCGCCGTGCTGACCGCCGTCCTGTCCACGGTCGGCGCGGTCTTCGGCTACCTGGGCGGCCATTCACAGAATGCCGCCCTGATCTACAAGAACGAGGCGGCGATCCAGAAGACATCCGCCTCGAACCAGTGGAACTACTATCAGGCCAAGAGCAACAAACAGAATCTGGCGGAACTCTCGGTCACACTGACGACAGGCGAGGCGCAGGAAAAATTCCAGCAGGCCATCGAGCGCTACAAGAAGGAAAAGGACGAGATCAAGGTCGCGGCGGAGAAGCTCGAAGCCGCCGCCCTCGAAGCCGACAGGCAGAGCACGATGGAAATGCATGTCCATGAACGCTGGGCGCTGGCGACGACCCTGATCCAGATTTCCATCGCCCTCGCCGCCATCACGCTGCTCACCCGCAAGCGCTGGCTGCTGGTCGGCGTTTTCGGCGCCTCAGCCTTTGGCGTGATTGCCGGGGTGATGGGCTACCTGCACCTGTAGGCGGCGCTCCGGTGCGGGCCGCGCGCAGCATCCGCCGGATTCTCCTCGGCCTCCTGTGCGGCGCAGCCTGGCTCACGGCGGCGGCGGACACGTCCTGCCGGATCGCCTATGACCTCGGTTCCTCCGGCATCCGCGCCGGAGCATCGAACAGCAAGAAGCTCGTGCGCACCAAGCTCGATGCCCTGAATCTGCTGGCGGCGCCGCACAGCGCCGACGAGGCGATTGCCCCGACCGCCATGGCACTGGTCGGATTGCGCAAGAAGGGCCGCTTCGATCCAGGCTGCCGGCAACTGGGTGGCGGATTTTCCGCGTGGCGCCGTGCACTCGCGCAAGATCCCGCGGCGCTGGCGAATGCACTCGCCCGCATTCATGCCGTCAGCGGCGTTGCCATCGTGGTGATTCCACAGGCGCAGGAAGGCGCCTACGGCTACCAGGGCGCGCGCCAGATCCTCGGCGACCGCCTCGTCACCAGCCATGTTCTCGATCTCGGCGGCGGCAGCCTGCAGGTCTCGGGAAAAGATGGATCCTTCGGCGCCGACCTCGGCCAGAAACTCTGGCTTGCCGAACTGTGTCGGACGCTGGGCAGAACGCCGGCGACGCCCTGCGTGCTGCAACCGATGACCGGCGATGAGCTCGCCGTGGCGCGAACACATCTGGCCAACCGCCTGAAGGATATCGGCACGGCCTTGCCCGGAGTAATCACCATGACTTCCATCAGCCGCCCTGTCAGTCGCAGCGTGTACCCTGCGCTGCGCAAGCTCGATGCAAACGGCGTTGATGCCGGAGGCTTTCGCCTGTCGTCGCTGGGCGAAGCCATCGGCAAGCTGCACGGCCTCGACATGGACGCAGTGGCAGGGCTGCCCGGCATCGCGCCAGGCCACAGCAGCTACCTGCTCTCCGACCTGCTGCTGCTGGAAGGGCTTCTGCAGGCGACGGGCGGTGAAGCGATCCGCGTCGCCGAGATCGACTTGACCAACGTCCCCGGCCTGCTGATGGACGATCGCGGCTTCTCATGGAGCATGAAGTACGGCTGCTATCTCGACCACCTGAAGGCGGAGGGCCTCGGCGCCTATGGCAGTGATCCGGAGAGTTGCCATTGAACGCGGGGCTGCGCAGGCCGCCTCAGCGCCCCGCCTGCGCCAGCAAGCGCTCGATCTGCGCGTCCTTGTCCTGCCAGAGTTGCTGCACCCATTTGGCAAAGGCTTCGCGTGTCGCCGCATCGCCGCCGTAATCGCTGTTCATCAGGTGCTCGGGTACCGGCAGGCTTTGCACGCGCACGATGACGCGGCGCAAGCGGCCGCAGAGGAAGTACATGAAATCCGGCGTGCCGTCCGGGTACACGATGGTGACGTCGAGTATGGCGCGAAACTTGTCGCCCATGGCATTGAGCGCCAGCGCGATACCGCCGGCTTTGGGCTTGAGCAAATGGCGATAGGGCGATTGCTGCTTGCGGTGCTTGGCCGGCGTAAAGCGCGTGCCCTCGAGGAAATTCATCACGCTGGTGGGAATCAGGGCGAACTTCTCGCAGGCGCGGCGAGTGGCGGCCTGGTCCTTGCCACGCATCTCCGGATGCTTTTTCAGATATTCCTCGCTGTGGCGGCGCATGAAGGGAAAATCCAGCGCCCACCAGGCCAGGCCCATGA
>VEPA01000163.1 GCA_012026675.1 Betaproteobacteria bacterium
GACGAAGGTAACCGTTCGCGAAGGATATTTGTCGGCGAGCGCCGGAGATGCGCCTATAATCAGCGCGCCCACCAGCGCAAGCCCTTTGCAAAGCCGGGCCCGGGAAGCCAATTGGGATGCCATCATTTTCCGCCCCACGATCGAGATCTAATACGTGCGACTTTAGCTTCAGATCACGTACGCTTATTTGACATAAGACAAGGAAATGGCGCTTCGGCTCTGATGTGATGTATGCGGAAATTCATGTCGAAGAACCGGGCGGCTCACGGATCGGACGCGGAAGCGCGTAAGATCGCGCGGTAGTTGATGGGCTGTGCTGTGATCGGGGCTTCGAAGCCTATTTTTAACGGCCGTAGCGGGCACTTCGACAGGAGGCAGCATGAGCAAAATGACCAATTTCGATGCCATCAAGCGCATCTTCCCGCGCGAAGGCGTCAATCGCCGCGCCTTCAGCGGAGAAAATTGCATGTTGGTCGTGAACGAGATTGAAAGTTTCGCGCAACCGGCCATGCATAGTCATCCGCACGAACAACTTTGTTATATCGTGGAAGGCGAGTGCACATTCATCCTGGGCGATGAATCCATCCATATGGGTCCGGGCGACGTCATTCATGTTCCGCCCAATGTGCCGCACACCCTGCGCCCCATCGGCACAAAGATGATCGTCAATATCGATGTCTTCAGCCCCATTCGCGAAGATTACCTGACTTGAATCGAAGCGAGAGGTCCGTTGAAGGACGCATGATCCTGAAGGCGAAGCTTACTTCGGCTGCCAGGCCGGTCCTGGGCGCCTTCCTTGGCTTGCCGACACCGGCGCTGGTGGAGGTCGTCGGTCGTTCAGGCTTCGATTTCATTATTCTCGACGGCGAGCACGGCAGCTTTTCCGTGGAGAGCCTGGAAGAATGTCTGCGGGCGGCGGGCGCGGTTAATCTGCCGGCCATTGTTCGGCCACCTAACAACGACCCTCAACATATCCAAGCGGCGTTGGATGCCGGCGCACAAGGGGTGCAGGTGCCGTCGGTGACCGATCCGACGCAAGCCCGCCGTATCGTCGAAGCCTGTCATTTTCCTCCCAAAGGCCAGAGGGGATTTGGCTCGACCACCAGGGCCGCCGGTTATGGATTTACGCCGCGATCGCAGGTCGTGCGGGCGGCGAGCGAAGAAACTTTGGTGATCGTGCAAGTCGAAAACCGCAAGGGCGTGGAGAATCTTCGCGACATCCTGGCGGTCGACGGCGTCGACATGGTGTTTCTGGGCACCAGCGACCTGTCGCTCGATTACGGTTACGCCTCCCCTTCCGACCCTGCCATGTTGCCGCTGTTGAAGGAAACCATCGGCACCGTTGTTCGCTCCGGCAAACGCTGCGGAATTCATCTCGCCGACTTGAAGCTCGCTCCCCCAATGAAAGAACTCGGCGTATCGTATTTCACGGTGGCGTCGCTGGCGGTGATCGGGCAATTTCTCCAGAACAAGTGCAAGGAATTCGAGGACATGTTTTCCGGCTTCGGCCGAAATGCTTCGGGGCAGACCTAAATGAGTTTGCGTCTGTTCAATAAACGCGAAATCTTCTTCCACGGCCTGGAGCTGAAGGAAGTTGATCTCGACCAGATCGCCAAGGTGGTGGCGAAGGAACTCGCTTTGGCCGAACACGAGGTCGTGGTCGTCGACGCGCGTGCCGACGTGCTGACGCTGGACGTGCTCAACGCCGAAGTCGAGGTCGAACGCATTGCCGGCCGCGGACCGGCGCTGCTGCGGGCTTTGTCGCAAATTCCGGGCCTCATCGTCGGTCCCGATGCGCAAATCCATTCCGAGGGTGTGCTGGGCCTCATCAATCTGCCTGCGAACGATTCCAAAGATTTACCGTCGGCCTTGAACACGATGGCCAGCCAAATCCGCGCCAATGTGGCGCGCCGCGCCCTCGTGCTGCCGACCGGCAGCGAGATCATTGCCGGACAGGTGAAGGACACCAACACACCTTTCGTCATCGATCTGCTGAAGTCGGAAGGGTTCACCGCCGAGGCCGGACCCGCCGTCGCCGACGATCTGGACAGCGCCATCGGCGTATTGACCGAAGCGGGCCTCCAGGGTCACGGGCTGGTGGTGACGACCGGCGGCACCGGCGCCGAGTCCAAGGACTGCATCGTCGAGGCGATCCAGGCGCTCGACCCAGCAGCCGCCACGCCTTACGTCGTGCATTATCACCGCGGGCAAGGCCGGCATGCGAAGGACGGGGTGCGTCTGGCGGTGGGCTGCGTGGAGCTGACCACCTACGTCGCCTTGACCGGTCCGCATCGCGAGGTCCGGCTGGTCGCGCCGGTCATGGTGCGCGGATTGAAGCAAGGAATGAGCAACGATCGACTGGCCGAGGAAATGGCAAATCTGCTGCGGGCGGACATGACGAGTCGCCACGGCACAATTGCCGGTAACTAGTGCACTGCCGCCGTTTGTTGTACCGTTTGTCGCCAGGGGTATTCGATAATGCCGCACGTGAATCATGTCGCTGTTATTGATTATGACCTGTGCAGGAAGTGTCCTTTCTGCGTGCGCGCCTGTCCGACCAACGCCATCAGTTGGGACGCGAAAGGCGATCCGGTGGTACAGATCGACGGCAGCAAGTGCCTGGACTGCACCATCTGCATGACGCGCTGCCCGCATCATGCCATCAGCATGCATACGCGTAACGTACCGCTCGCCTTCGGCGTCGACTGGACGCTTGCCGATCCCGCGGAAGTGACCCGCATCTGTCATGCCGCCCACATGCATACCGAGCAGATCATCTGCCTTTGCCGGCAGACGCAGGCCCGGGAGGTCGCCGCCGCCATACTGCTGGGCCACCGCACGCCTGAGGAACTTGCCGTTGCTACCGGCATCCGCACCGGCTGCGGCGTGCTGTGTATGAC
>VEPA01000021.1 GCA_012026675.1 Betaproteobacteria bacterium
GAGCAGATGGACAATTTCCGCCGCGAGGTGGATGGCAAGGGTCTGTCGAGCTACCCGCACCCCTGGCTGATGCCCGACTTCTGGCAGTTCCCCACCGTGTCGATGGGCCTCGGCCCGCTGCAGGCGATCTACCAGGCGCGCTTCATGAAGTACATGCAGCACCGCGAAATGATCCCGACCGACAACCGCAAGGTCTGGGCCTTCATGGGCGACGGCGAGATGGACGAGCCGGAGTCGATGGGCGCCATCGGCATGGCCGGGCGCGAGCGCCTGGACAACCTGATTTTCGTCATCAACTGCAACCTTCAGCGCCTCGACGGACCGGTGCGCGGCAACGGCAAGATCATCCAGGAACTCGAATCGGATTTCCGCGGCGCCGGCTGGAACGTGAGCAAGGTGATCTGGGGCAGCTACTGGGATCCGCTGCTGGCACAGGACAAGACCGGTCTGCTGCAAAAGCGCATGATGGAATGCGTCGACGGCGACTACCAGACCTTCAAAGCCCGCGACGGTGCCTATGTGCGCGAGCATTTCTTCGGCAAGTACCCCGAGCTGCTGAAGATGGTATCGACCTGGTCCGATGACGACATCTGGCGCCTCAACCGCGGCGGCCACGATCCGCACAAGGTGTATGCGGCCTACGCCGCCGCCGTGGCGCACAAGGGCCAGCCGACGGTGATCCTGGCCAAGACCATCAAGGGCTACGGCATGGGCGAGGCCGGCGAGGCGCAGAACATCACGCATCAGCAGAAGAAGATTGGCACCACCTCGATCAAGGCCTTCCGCGACCGATTCAAGCTGCCGATCAAGGACGAAGAACTCGAGCAACTGCCCTACCTGACGCTGGCCGAGGGTTCGAAGGAACTCAACTACATGCGCGAGCGGCGCATGGCGCTGGGCGGCTACCTGCCGGCGCGCAGGCAGAAAGCGGAAGCCCTGCCGGTGCCGCCGCTGTCGGCCTTCGATGCCCTGCTCAAGGCGGGCGGCGAGGGTCGCGAATTCTCCACCACGATGTCCTTCGTGCGCGGTCTCAACGTAATGCTCAAGGACAAGGTCATCGGCAAGCGCGTGGTGCCCATCGTGGTCGACGAGTCGCGCACCTTCGGCATGGAGGGCCTCTTTCGCCAGATCGGCATCTGGAACCAGGACGGCCAGAACTACGTGCCGCAGGACGCCGACCAGATGATGTTCTACAAGGAAACCAAGACCGGCCAGATCCTCCAGGAAGGCATCAACGAGGCCGGCGCCATGGCCGACTGGATCGCCGCCGGCACCAGCTACTCGACGCATGGCGTGCAGATGATCCCGGTCTATGTCTGCTACTCGATGTTCGGCATGCAGCGCACCATGGACCTGGTCTGGGCCGCGGGCGACCAGCGCGCACGGGGCTTCCTGGTCGGCGGCACCGCCGGGCGCACCACGCTCAACGGCGAGGGCCTGCAGCATGAGGACGGCCATTCGCAGATCTTCGCAGGGACGGAACCGAACTGCATTTCCTACGACCCGACCTTCGCCTACGAAGTCGCGGTAATCGTCCAGGACGGCCTGCGCCGCATGGTGACCGAGCAGGAAGACGTGTTCTATTACCTGACGGTGATGAACGAGAACTACGAGCATCCGGCGATGCCTGCCGATGCCGCGCCCGGCATCCTCAAGGGCATGTACCAGTTCAGGAAGGGCGCCGCCTCGAACGGGCCGCGCGTGCAGCTGCTGGGTTCCGGCACCATTTTCATGGAAGCCATCGCCGCCGCCGGTCTGCTGAAGAAGGACTGGAACGTCGAGGCCGATCTCTGGTCCTGCCCCAGCTTCAACGAGCTGGCGCGAGACGGCCAGGACTGCGCGCGCTGGAACCTGCTGCACCCGACCGAAAAGCCGCGCCTGTCCCACGTCGCCGCCTGCCTAGCCGAAACGCGCGGGCCGGTGATCGCAGCGACCGACTACATCCGCGTCTTCGCCGAGCAGATTCGTTCGCTGGTGCCGCGCCATTACACGGTGCTCGGGACCGACGGGTTCGGCCGCTCGGACACGCGCGAAAAGCTGCGCCATTTCTTCGAGGTGGATCGCTACTGGATCACCGTTGCGGCGTTGTCGGCGTTGGCCGACGATGGCCAGGTGAAGAAGGAGAAAGTGGCCGAGGCGATCAAGAAATACAGCCTCGATCCGAACAAGCCCAATCCGGTGAAGGTATAAGCCATGAGCATAGTCGAAGTGAAAGTGCCCGATATCGGCGACTTCAAGGACGTGCCGGTGATCGAACTGCTGGTCAAGGTCGGCGACACGGTGAAGGCCGAGGACTCACTGATTACCCTGGAATCGGACAAGGCGACCATGGATGTTCCCTCGCCGGTCTCCGGCGTGGTCACGGAACTCAAGCTGAAGATCGGCGACAAGGTGGCGGAAGGCAGCCTGGTCGCGCTGATCGAGACCGCAGCCACAGGCCAGGCCGCCGCCGCTCCTGCCGCTGCTCCTGCCGCGGCACCCGCTGCTCCGACTCCGGCCCCGGCGCCGGTCGCAGCGGCCGCACCAGCGCCCGCGCCAAGCGCCGCGACCGTGGTCGAGGTCAAGGTGCCCGACATCGGCGACTTCAAGGACGTGCCCATCATCGAACTGCTGGTCAAAGTCGGCGATACGGTCAAGGCCGAGGACTCGCTGATGACCCTGGAATCGGACAAGGCGACCATGGACATTCCCTCGCCGGTTTCCGGCGTGGTCACCGAATTGAAGGTCAAGGTCGGCGACAAGGTGGCGGAGGGTGTGGTGCTGGCCTTGGTCAGAGTCGGCGCCGGCGCGACGGCTGCCGTGGCTACCGCAGCGCCAGCGGCGGCACCGGCAGCGGCCAGCGCAGTGCAAAGTTTGGCACCTGCGTCGACCCCAGCGCCGGCGAGCGCGCCCGCAGCGGGTGCCGCCGCGGATTTCCGTCCGGGCGACGCCGACCTCATCGCAGCTCCTCCACGCGTTTCAATGCTGACACCGGCCGACCGTCTGTCGGGCCAGGTCTCGCATGCCAGTCCCTCGGTGCGCCGCTTTGCCCGCGAACTGGGTGTTGACGTCGCCAGAGTGACAGGCACCGGGCCCAAGGGCCGCATCCTGCAGGCGGACATCCAGGCCTATGTCAAGGGCGTGCTCAGCGCGCCTCCGCCGGCGGCCCCGGCAGCAGCGCCCTCCGCTGGCGGGCTCGACCTGTTGCCTTGGCCGAAGATCGACTTTTCCAAGTTCGGTGCCATCGACGTCCAGCCGCTGTCGCGCATCAAGAAGATTTCCGGCGCCAACCTGTCGCGCAACTGGGTCATGATCCCGGCCGTCACCTATCACGAGGACGCCGACATCACCGACCTCGAGGCCTTCCGCGTCCAGATCAACAAGGAGAACGAAAAGGCCGGCGGCGCCAAGCTGACCATGCTCGCCTTCCTGATCAAGGCCTGCGTCAAGGCCATGCAGAAATATCCCGAGTTCAACTCGTCGATCGACGGCGACAACCTGGTGCTGAAGAAGTATTTCAACATCGGTTTCGCCGCCGACACGCCCAACGGCCTGATGGTGCCGGTGATCAAGAATGCCGACCAGAAGGGTGCCTTCGAGCTGGCGAAGGAAAGCGGCGAACTGGCGAAACAGGCCCGCGAAGGCAAGCTGAAGCCCGCCGACATGCAGGGCGCCTGTTTCACGATTTCCAGTCTCGGCGGCATCGGCGGCACCTACTTCGCGCCCATCGTCAATGCACCGGAAGTGGCGATCCTCGGCGTGAACAAGTCGGCCATGAAACCCGTTTGGGACGGCAAGCAATTCGTGCCGCGCCTGACCCTGCCGCTTTCGCTCACCGCCGACCACCGCGTCATCGCTGGCGCGCTGGCGACGCGCTTCAATGTCTACCTGGCGCAGCTGCTGGCCGACATGCGGAGAAGCATGCTGTGACCACGCTCGCCGTGGTCAAGAAGGGGGAGGCCGTGGCGATCGCCGCCGACGGCCTCACCACCTTTGGCGACACGCGTCTGGCGCGCAGCTACAAGGGCGAGCACGACAAGATCCTCGACATCGCCGGCTCGAAGATAGGCATATGCGGCTCCTCGGCGCACCACCTGGTGCTGCTCTCGGCCTTCTCGAAGCTTGAGGATGTGAAGCTGGGTTCGCGCATGGAGGTGTATGAAACCTTTCGCCGCCTGCACCCCATCCTCAAGGAACACGCCTTCCTCAATCCCAAGGAAGACGAGGACGATCCCTACGAGAGCTCGCAGATCACGGCGCTGATCGCCAACAGCTCGGGCATCTACGGCGTCTATTCGTATCGCGAGGTGTTCGAGTTCGACCGCGTCTGGGCGGCCGGGTCGGGTCGCAACTTTGCGCTCGGCGCGATGCATGCGCTGTACGAGAGCGACCTTTCGGCGGCCGAAATTGCGCGGGCCGGCGTTGCCGCCGGCATCGAATTCGATACCTCCTCCGGACCGCCGATCGTGGTCCATGAGTTCAAACTGGAAGGAAAACCCAATGAGTGACGTCGTTGAAGTGAAAGTTCCCGACATCGGCGACTTCAAGGATGTGCCGGTCATCGAAGTGCTGGTCAAGGTCGGCGACACGGTCAAGGCCGAGGATTCGCTGATCACCCTCGAATCCGACAAGGCGACCATGGATGTGCCCTCGCCGGTCTCGGGCGTGGTGACGGAACTGAAGATCAAGGTGGGCGACAAGGTGGCGGAAGGTACGCTGGTGGCGATGCTGAAAGTCGGTGCTGGCGCCACGGCGGCTGCGCCCGCCCTGGCCGCCGCGCCTGCCCCGGCCGCTCCGGCACCCGCCGCGCCCGCAGCACCCGTCGCCGCGCCTGTCGCGGCACCTGTTGCCGGCAGCGCTGTTGGCAAATTCGCCGGTAAGGCCGATCTCGAATGCGAAATGCTGGTGCTCGGCGCCGGCCCGGGCGGCTATTCGGCGGCTTTTCGTGCCGCCGATCTGGGCATGAAGACCGTCATCGTCGAACGCTATGCGACCTTGGGCGGCGTCTGCCTCAATGTCGGCTGCATTCCGTCCAAGGCTTTGCTGCACGTCGCCGCGGTGATGGAGGAGGCCGAGCATGCCAGCGACCTCGGCGTCAGCTTCGCCGCGCCCAAGGTGGACATCGACAAGCTGCGCACACACAAGGAGAAGGTGGTCGGCAAGCTGACCGGTGGCCTTGCCGGCATGGCCAAGGCGCGCAAGGTAGAGACCGTGCGCGGCTACGGCCACTTCCTTGACGCCAACCATCTTGAAGTCGAGGAGACTACGGGCGCCGCACAGGACAAGACAGGCGCCACGAAGGTGATCCGCTTCCAGAAATGCATCATTGCCGCCGGCAGCGCGGCCTTTCATCTGCCCTTCATTCCGCGCGACCCGCGCATTGTCGATTCCACCGGCGCGCTGGAACTGCGCGCGGTGAATGGCAAGCTGCCGCAGCGCATGCTGGTCATCGGTGGCGGCATCATCGGCCTCGAAATGGCCACTGTGTATTCCACGCTGGGCTGCAAGGTCGAAGTTGTCGAGATGCTCGACGGCCTGATGCAGGGACCGGACCGCGACCTGGTCAAGGTCTGGGAAAAACAGAATGCCAAACGCTTCGACAGGATCATGCTCAAGACAAAAACGGTTGCGGTGGAAGCCAAGCCCGACGGCCTCTGGGTCAAGTTCGAGGGTGAACAAGCCCCAGCCGAAGTGCAGCGCTACGACATGATCCTGCAATCGGCCGGGCGCAGTCCAAACGGGAAAAAGATCGACGCGGAAAAGGCCGGGGTCGTCGTGAACGAGCGCGGCTTCATTCCGGTCGACAGCCAGATGCGCACCAGCGTGCCGCACATCTTCGCCATCGGCGACATCGTCGGCCAGCCCATGCTGGCGCACAAGGCGGTTCACGAGGCCCACGTCGCGGCAGAAGTGGCGGCGGGGCAGAAGAGCCACTTCGACGCGACGGTGATTCCTGGCGTCGCCTACACCCATCCCGAGGTGGCCTGGGTCGGTGTCGGCGAGGACGAGGCGAAGAAGGCCGGGCGCAAGATCAGCGTCGCCAAATTCCCTTGGGCCGCCTCCGGCCGCGCGATCGCCAACGGCGCAGATTATGGCTTTACCAAGCTGGTGTTCGACGAGGAAAGCCATCGCGTGATCGGCGGCAGCATCGTCGGCCCCAATGCCGGCGACATGATCGGCGAAGTCGCACTGGCCATCGAAATGGGCGCCGATGCCGTGGATATCGGCAAGACCATTCATCCGCATCCGACCCTGGGCGAAACCATAGGCATGGCCGCCGAGGTGGCGCACGGCAGTTGCACCGATTTGCCGCCAATGAAGAAACGCTGAAAATTAGTTCTGCGGGCGCGTTGGCGCGCCTGCAGAAAGTCGGCGCTGGCGGGACGGTGGGTGACGGCTAGGAAGGGCCGGTCGCCGGAGGAAACTGTCGGTCCGCTCAAGACTGATTGTGGACGGTGGAATTGCCGCAGCCACCGGCAAGTCCGTGCCCATAACTGCCCTTCAGCCTTCTCCGGAGCTGCCGCGCAGCCAAAACCTAGTTTTTGCGTAATGGAATGCTCCGTAGCAGACGGTCATGGAAGCCGCTGCCGGCCAAGACCCGTCTTCGGTAGGTTCGCCCTTAAGGTCCGGTCTACGCTGTCAACAGACGTATTGTCGCTCTCAATATCAGTCATAGATCGTCCTAGAAACCCGGACGTTTGGCTCTGCGTCCCAATATCGATGATTGACAAATCCATAATCTCAATTATTATCCAATTGGTTAATTAACCGATTGGATAAATATGAACAGGCATTCTGATGCCCTCAGCGTAACCTTTGCCGCTTTGGCCGATCCCACTCGGCGGGCAATGTTGTTGCGCTTATCTCAGGGCGAGATCAGCGTGTCTGCCCTGGCCGAGCCCTTCCAAATGAGTTTGCCCGCTGCAACCAAACACCTGCGCGTGCTGGAACACGCGGGCTTGGTGCAAAAGAGCCGAGACGCACAGCGCCGCCCCTGCCGCATTAACGCTGAGCCGCTCAAACAAGCGACCGACTGGATGGCGCAATACCGTCAATTTTGGGAAGGCAGCTTAGACAGGCTGGACGCCTATTTGCAGCAACTGCAAGCGGCAGAAAAATCTCAGGACAGTGACGTGCAGGCACTGACGGCAAAGCCCCCAGTGAATTTAAACCCTGCTACCGACATCACGGGTATGCCCACTTTAAAAAGCGCGGCGAAGAAAACGCGCAGCAAAAAACACACAACTTCTAAATCAACACCGAAAAGGAAATCCCCATGAGCGACGCCGCCCGCTCTCCATTCGTCATTACTCGCGAATTTCGCGCGCCGCGCGCGTTGCTTTGGCAAGTGCAAACGCAAGCCCAGCACTTGCAGCACTGGCTCAGCCCTGAGGGGTTTCACACAATCCATGCGGACATGGACTTCCGGGTGGGGGGGCGCTACCACTATGGGCTTGAAGGGCCGAACGGCCTCCAAATGTGGGGCTTGCAACAGTTTTTGGAAATCGTGCCCGAGCGAAAAATCGTGCATCTGCAAAGCTTCTCCACCCCCGAAGGTGGTCTAGGTCGCCACCCCATGGCGCCTACATGGCCCGCCTATATGCATGTGACAGCCACTTGGGAAGACAGTCCCAACGGTGGCACGATTCACACCATCTCATGGCAGCCGCACGAGAGCGACGAAGCTGGGATCGCCACTTTCGACGGCGCACGCGATGGCATGAACTCAGGCTTTGCGGGCACCTTTACCAAGCTTGATGCGTACTTGGTCAAACTGCAAGGCTGAGCCCCTCTCGCCTACGCAGTCCAGCTTTTCCCTGACATCAGATAGAACATCAGGAGGACAACACATGAGCGACATCGTGACTTATCCCTCGCCCACCGAAATGCATTTTTCGCGCTTCATTGCTGCCCCTCTGACCTTGGTGTGGCGCGCCCACACCGAGCAGGGGCAATTGGAGCGGTGGTGGGGACCTGCGGGTTATTCAATCACCACGCACGAAATGGATGTGCGTCCTGGCGGACGTTGGAAATTCATCATGCACGGCCCTGGAGTGAGCACCGACCCCAATTCGCCATTTGGCGGCCCGCCCACCGACTTCCCCAACCTCATTCAGTACGAAGAGGTGTTTCCAGAGGAAAAGTTGGTGTGGTCACACGGCAATTTTGACGACGTAATGTTTCACGTCACCACCACCTTCAAAGCCGAAGGTGATGGCACCCGGCTGGAGACCACGATGCGCCTGCCCAGCCAGGCCGAGCGCGATGCCAAGGCCACCTATGCTGTGCCAGGCCACGAGTCCACTATGTGCAAGCTCGAAGCCTATTTGCGTCATCCGCACCACGAGTTGTCTTTCACGCGGGTGCTGCCAGCGTCTGTGGCCAAGGTTTGGGCGGCTTGGACAGTGCGCGAGCAACTCATGCCCTGGTATTGCCCCAAACCCTGGCAAGTAACCGAATGCGAGATCGATTTACGTCCTGGGGGGGCTTTTCGCACTCTGATGCATGGACCAAACGGCGAAATCCACGACCTCTTGAGCTGCTACTTGGTAGTAGAGCCCGAACGCCGCCTGATTTGGACCAATGCCCTGCAGCCCGGCTATGCTCCCGCTTCCAAACCTTGGTGCACCTGCGCGGTGGAGTTGCAAGCGGTAAACGAAACTGAAACGCGCTTGACTGCACGCGTGATGCATGCCGACAGCGCTACTTGCGAAGATCATGCCAAGATGGGTTTCCCCCACGGTTGGCATGTGGCGTTAGATCAAATGTTGGCGTTGCTGGTGCGGTAATGCCGAGGACACGCTGGACGCGCAAGCACCCGCAATTGCTCGCACTAGTGAAACAATTACCTCTGGCGCCAAATATTTCATCATGGTTAACGAAAATCAAATTCGATGAATTCGGCCCAATGTCAGCAAGCGATGAATTAGGGACGTTGGCTAAAAAAGATGACTGACAGCAATGGGCACCGAGTACGTGTTTATCCCGGCAAGTTCTCGCCGGAAAGCTGTCCCTGGGATCCCGAATTTACACAGCGGCGCTTCGCCACCTCGAACTCCACTCATTAAGCTGCCGTTAGGGCTAGCGATGCGGCGTTCGAGGGCTACTTAGCCATCATTGCCGTCGCCCGTACCGTCGACAAACGGCCCGAAGCAGCTGGGGTCCGCCTTCAGCAAATGTCCGGCGACTACTTCAGAAACCAGAAACCCAACCAGTTCGTCAACCGATACGCCGGCTTCGCCAGTCCGCCGGCGAAGTTTCAATGCACTTGCCAAAAGGCTCCGATGCTGCGCAGCGTGTTCTGCGACGCCCTGATAGCCGCAGCCTTGAAGAATCGCTTCCTCATGAGCGAAGTGTTTAACCAGTTGTGCCAACAATGCATCAACTGCGGAATCGAACCGGCCAGGCTCTGCATCTCGCATGAGCGCCGTTTCTAGAAGAATGTTGGCCAACCGGAATAGCTCGCGATGTTCCCTGTCTATCGTCTGCTCGCCACTGGCGTAGGCCGTTATCCAGTTCAGGCGGACTATTGACTGGTTGCCAGGACGGCTTTCCTCGACGTCATCCATCTTTGGGTCGGGAGCGAACATCTCGACGGTATTACGCCCGGCTTTCTTGGCCTGATACATGGCGACGTCGGCATTTCTGGACAACTCGGTGCCATTGTCGCCGTGTTCTGGATAGAGCGCGATACCGATGCTGCTTGAGATCGACAGTCGATGACCGTCCAACTCGAAAGGTTGACAGAGCGCGAGGCGAATCTTGTCCGCTACGTCTTTGGCATGCTGCGCATCTGTCACCGTGCGCAGCAGCACAATGAACTCATCGCCGCCGATACGCGCCACGGTATCCGATTCGCGAAGGCAAGTCAGGATCCGGCGCGAGGCTGCCTTGAGCAATTGATCGCCGACATCGTGGCCGAAAAAGTCGTTAACCGGTTTGAAGTTATCCAGATCCAGGAACATCAGGGCAACGCGGTTCTCACTGCGTTTCGCGGCTACCAGCGCCTGTTGCAGGCGATCATTGAGCAGGATGCGATTGGGTAAGTCGGTCAAGGCGTCATAGAACGCTCGATGCTTGGTCTCGTCTTCGACAGCCTTCCTGCCGGTGATATCCGTGAAGATGCCGACGTAGTGAGATACATCTCCCGCCACACCTTCTACCGCTGTGATACTGAGCCACTCCGGATAGATTTCACCGTTCTTGCGGCGATTCCATATCTCCCCCTGCCATGATCCACTATGCGCAATGCTCGCCCACATCGCCGAGTAGAAAACGGGGGGATGCCTACCGGAATGCAGCAGGCGCATAGTCTGGCCCACGGCTTCATCGGCCGTGTAACCGGTAATTCGGGTAAAGGCGCTGTTGATCCGCAGGATGACCCCGCTGACGTCGGTAATCACCGTGCCTTCCTGGGCTTCAAATACGATCGCTGCAATACGCAGTTGCGCTTCCATCCGTTTGCGCTCGGTGACATCCTGGAGCGTTTCGATGGCGCCCACTAGTTGTCCGTCTTGATCGTGCAAGGGTGCGGCGGTAAAAAATACCCATCGACCGCCTTTGCCTAAATCGGGGAAGAAATCTTCTGCTTCGTAAGCACCTTCGATTACTTTGGAATGTTGCCATTTCTCCGGATAGTACTGACCCACCCTTTTTTCGGAGCCACCCATGAGAATTAGATCGGCCATCACCGGACGCTCATCGGGATAGAAGGCCCGCCATTGGTCTCGGGTCCCCAGCACCGAGGCGGCACTGACACCGGTCAGGTTTTCGCAGGCACGGTTCCAGAAGACCACCCGATGGTCGCGGTCAAGAACGAACATCGCCACCGCGCTGCCGCCGAGAACTTGCCCCAACCCTGGTCTGCCAGCATCGCGCTCCGCCCCATCGGGAAAGACATCTTCTCCCAGGCGTTTGCGGTCGCTGATGTCGGTCAGCACAACTCGCAGGGCCGGTGCGTGCCCGTCTTTAATCAACCGCAAACTATCTAGGCGAACATGTATATGTGACCCGTCCCAGCGCAGGAGCGCCAATTCGCAAGTCCGCTTCTCATCAGTTGTCAGCGCACCAACGAAGTGCAAGTGCCAGCGGTCTGCGTCCTCGGGCTTGACGAAGCGAGCAAAAGGGTGAGATAGGATATCGCTGCGCTTCACCCCCAGCAATGCTGCACCAGTTAGGTTGATGTGGGCGATCAACCCCTTGTCGGTAACGGTGAGATAGCCAACAGGAGCGAATTCGTAGAAATCAACGAAGCGTTCGCGGGATTCCTCCAGAGCAATATGCGATTCAATCAACGCCTCGTTCAGCATCTTCAGTTCATTTTCGTGAGCCTGAAGTTCATGCACAAGTTCTGTATCGGAACGACCGGATACCTCACCTACGGGTGAGTGAGCAAGTCGAGTATCCGCAGCAGCCCTCAGTTGAGGGGGGCATTTCATGCTCATAAACGTATTCCTAATCCATTGACCCATCCAACGGAAAGGCGCGTACATATCTATGGCGTCGCGATCATCATACGCTCTTGGAGCGAAAATACTCTGGTGGGGGATGATATTGAGATAAAAGCTGGCGCGTCTGACTGCTTTACTCCTGACACCAGCCATTCCAATATCATGCTTACGGCATCGCCAGTGACTCCAAACGCTGCACTGCTGCCCCTGAGCGTGAAATCCTGGGCAGCTCTTATGGGCACCCATCCGTCCTTCCAGAAAAGTCGGCGCTGGCGGGACGGCGTATACTTCGCTTCAGTCATTATGCTCGGCCAGACCAGGCATCTTTTTAGGCGAAATCTCGCTTTCGGCTCGTTTTCAGGGGGACAGCATGGCAACGCAGGACGAACTCAAGCAGGCAGTGGCCCGCGCCGCGCGCGACTATGTGGCGGACCGGCTGCCGGTGGGGGGAATCCTCGGAGTCGGCACCGGCAGCACGGCGAATTTCTTCATCGACGAGCTTGCTGCCATCAAGGACCGCATCGGAGGCACCGTGGCGAGCTCCGAGGCAACGGCAAAACGCCTTGCCGGCCACGGCATCCGCGTCCTCGACCTCAATGACGTCGATGTCATGGGCATCTATGTCGATGGCGCCGACGAGATCGATCACGGCCTGGCGCTGGTCAAGGGCGGCGGCGGGGCGCTGACGCGCGAGAAGATCGTCGCGGCGGTGGCGGACGTATTTGTGTGCATCTGCGACGCTTCCAAACGGGTGCAGACCATGGGCCGCTTTCCGCTGCCGGTGGAAGTGATCCCCATGGCCCGCGCATATGTCGGCCGGGAATTAGCCAAACTCGGTGGCCAGCCGAAACTGCGCGAAGGCATGGTCACGGACAACGGCAACCTGATTCTCGATGTGCATGGCCTTGCGATCACGGATCCGGCTGGTCTTGAAGATCGGATCAACCAGATCGTCGGCGTCGTCACGAACGGATTGTTCGCCCGGCGTGGCGCGGACGTGTTGTTGCTGGCTACCGCGGACGGCGTGCAGACCCATGCTCGTTGAGCTGTGCGCTGAAATAATTTCGTCACACGCGGTCGCTATAGTGTCGGCTTTATGAACTTGGGTGGCGGCATGAATCAGGAACACATCAGCCGGCAATTCGATGCCGATCTTGAAGGCTTGCGCACGCGCGTGCTGGCAATGGGTGGCCTGGTCGAGCAGCAATTGCTGCGCGCCATGGAAGGGCTGGAATCGGGCGACCTGGCCCTGATCGAACAAGTGATCGCAACCGACCGCCAGGTCAACCGGCACGAAGTCGAGCTTGACGAGGCCTGCAACAACGTCATCGCCCGGCGCCAGCCAGCGGCGGTGGACCTGCGCATGATCATGACCGTGGTCAAGACGATCACCGATCTTGAACGCATCGGCGACGAGGCGAAGAAGATCGCCAAGATGGCGCGCGACATCCATGGCGGTGATTCCCGCGTAGTCCCCCGCGTCAACTTGCGTGCGCCGGCGGAGATTGCGGTGGCGATGCTGCGCAAGGCGCTCGATGCCTTCGCCCGCCTCGACGTCAACGCCTCGGCCGAGGTGGTGCGTCAGGATCGCGAAGTGGATGCAGGCTTCAAGGCGGCGATGCGCCAGCTCATCACGTTCATGATGGAAGATCCGCGCACCATTTCAAGCTCGCTTGATCTGCTGTTCGTCGCCCGTTCCATCGAGCGCATCGGCGATCACGCCAAGAACATCTCGGAATACGTCGTCTATCTGGTCAAGGGCCGCGACGTGCGCCACATCGGCCTGGAAGCGATGGAAAAGGAAGTTGCCCGGCAGCTGGGCAACCTCTGACCGGTGCTTTACTTGCTCGGCGGCACGTAGCCGCCGACCTGATCGGCGCCTTCGCCGAAGAAGTGCTTCTGCACCTGTTCGGCCAGATACTTCCGGTGCTGAGGATCGGCGAGACTCAGGCGGTTTTCGTTGATGATCATGGTCTGCAGCTTGATCCACTGCTGCCAGGCTTCCTTGGAGACGTTCTCCCAGAGTTTCTTGCCCAGTTCGCCGGGCATGGGGGGCAGGTCGAGACCTTCGGCTTCGCGCCCGAGCTTGATGCAATTAACCATGCGTGCCACTGTGTTTCCTTTCGCAATGAATTTGGGGATACCGCGAGTTTACACGGAGTTGACATCGAGTTTCGTGTAAAGCGCTGATCCTTGTTCGGGCCTTGTTGAGGCTAGCTGCGAAGGTCGTGGTGCTTGAGCGGCAGCGAGCGGATGCGCTTGCCGGTGGCGGCAAAGATCGCATTGCATACGGCGGGGGTCAGCGGCAGGATGGCCGGTTCGCCGTGTCCGCCCCAGAAGCCACCCGTGGGGACCAGCACGGTTTCAACCCTGGGCATCTCGGACATTTGCGGCAGCGGGAAATCGCGGAAGTTGGATTCGACAATGCGCCCGTCCTTCACAGTGTTTTCCTGATAGAGGATGCTGCCCAGGCCATAAGTGACGTTGCTCTCGGCCTGCGCACGGCAGGTATCGGGGTTGACAACGTGCCCCGAGTCGATGGCGACGACTATGCGATGCACCTTGAGGGTGCCACTGGCACTGACCGAGACCTCGGCCACCATCGCCGCATAGCTGCCGAAACCGTCGACTACCGCGAGGCCGCGGTGTATTCCCGGCGCCAGCGCTCCGCCCCAGTTCGCCGCCTTGGCAGCGGCTTCGAGCACGAGGCGATTCTTGTCGCCCGGCTTCAGCAGCGCAAGGCGGTATTCGAGAGGATCGCGGCCCGTGGCGACGGCCAGTTCGTCGATGAAGCACTCGCGATAGAAGCCGTTCTGCTGGCCCGGCGCGCGCCAGAATCCGACCGGGACATGGCCGTTCTTCATGGCGTAGTCGACCTGCTGGTGCGGCACCGCATAGGGCATGTCGCTGAAGCTGCGTACCGCCGTGAAGTCGATGCCCTCCGCGCCGAGCGCCTGCGGCATCAGCACCTTGAGGATGGACGGACAGGCGATCCGCGTATGCATCGCGACGAGATTCCCTTTGGCATCGAGCCCCGCCTTCATGCGCACGATGCTTGCCGGCCGGTAGAAGCCGTGCTGCATGTCTTCGTCACGCGACCACATCATCTTGACCGGCGTGCCGGGCATCGCCATGGCGATCTTGACTCCCTGCACGACGAAATCCTGCGGCCCGCCGCGGCGGCCGAAACCGCCGCCGAGCATCATCTTGTGCACCTCGACCTTTTCCAGCGGCAGTCCGGCGGTTTCCGCCGCAGCCGCCATCGAAGCTTCGCCGTTCTGCGTCGAGGTCCACACCTCGAGGAAACCCTCCGGCTTTAGCCATGCCGTGCAGGTTTGCGGCTCCATGGTGGCGTGGTTCAGGTAGGGCGAGGAGTATTCGGCTTCGATGACCTTCGCCGCCGTCGCCAGCGCCGTGTCGCCATCGCCGACTTTGCGCGCCTGTGGTAGTTTGGGGTCGGCCAGACCCTCGCGCAGCATGGCCATGATGCTCGCGGTAGATGCGCTGCCGTTGGCGCCCGCATCCCATTCGATCTTGAGCGCCTGCAGTGCCTGGTCGGCGCGCCACCAGCTGTCGGCGACGCCGGCGACGAAATCGGGCTCACGCACGATTTTTTTCACGCCGCGCATTTTTTCGGCCGCGCCGCTGTCGACGCTCTTCAGCTTGCCGCCGAACACCGGGCACTGCGCGATCGAAGCGTGCAGCATCCCTGGCAGCACCACGTCGACGCCGAACACCGGCTTGCCCATGACCTTGTCAGGAATGTCGAAGCGATGCAGCGGCTTGCCGGCAATTTTCCAGTCTTTCGGGTCGCGCAGGGTGACTTCCTTGGGAGGCTCCAGCTGCGCCGCCTCGGCCGCCACTTCGCCATAGCGCAGAGTGCGCTTGCTCGGTCCGTGCGTGATGACGCCGCGTTCGACCGTGCATTCGGCGGCCGGCACCTTCCAGCGAGCGGCCGCGGCCTGGATCAGCATCGTGCGCGCGGCGGCCCCGGCCTTGCGCACGTAGTCCTGCGAACTGCGCACGCCCTGGCTGCCGCCGGTGGACATCGAACCCCAGATGCGATTCCTGCGGATATGCTCGTTGGGCGAGGCGAACTCGGAACTGACTTTGGCCCAGTCGCAATCCAGTTCCTCGGCCACCAGTTGCGCCAGCGCGGTGTAGGTGCCCTGTCCCATTTCCGAGCGGGCAATGCGCACCACGACCCGGTCGTCCGGATGGATCACCACCCAGGCATTGACCTCGGGGACTGGCATGCCCTTGGCTGCCAATGCCGCCAGAGGGAAGGAAAATTCGAGCGTAAAGGCGCCGCCCAAAGCGGCGGAGGCCTTGAGAAATCCGCGACGATTGACGTTCATGGCGCGGGCCTCCTAGGCTTTCTTCGGCGCCGACTTGGCGGCGACCGCATGTATCGCTTCGCGTACCCGGCTGTAGGTACCGCAGCGGCACAGGTTGGTCATCGCCTGGTCGATGTCGTCATCCGTGGGCCGGGGTTTGTCCTTGAGCAAGGCGAGGGCTGCCAGGATCATGCCGGTCTGGCAGTAGCCGCACTGCGGCACCTGGTGCTCGATCCATGCCTCCTGCAGGGCGTGCAGGCCGTTCGCCGCCAGACCCTCGATCGTCACCACTTTCCTGCCGACGGCGCTTGCCGCGCTCATGACGCAGGAGCGAACCGCCGCGCCGTCGACCAGAACCGTACAGGCGCCGCAGATCGCTACACCGCAGCCGTACTTGGCGCCGAGCAGGCCCAGATGGTCGCGCAGCACCCAGAGCAAGGGCATCTCCGCCTCGACATCGACCTCGTGGAGCTTGCCGTTCACGTTCAGCTTGAGCACGTGACCTCCCTTAAAGCGACTTCACCAGCACTTTCGATCGGCGCTGCAGGTTGTAGAGTTCGCGCCGCGCTTCCGGCAGGCCGTCGATGCCCGCCTCGACGAAACCGCGCGCGATGATCCAGTGCGCCGTGCGCGTGGGCAGGACGAACAGGCGCTTCAGTTTCAGCTTTTTGGCGCGGGCCTCGATGTGGTTGCACAACTGTTCGCCGTAGCCGCTGCGGCGAAAATCCGGCATCACGGCGAGGCAGGCGAGTTCCGCGGCTTTCTCGGTGGAAAAGGGATAGAGCGCGGCGCAACCGACGATGACGCCGTCGTGCTCCACGACCGAGAAACGCGTGATCTCCATTTCCAGCCGCTCGCGTCCGCGCTTGACCAGGGTGCCGTCGGCTTCCAGCGGCTCGATCAGGCGAAGAATCGCGCCGCCGTCGTCGACGCTGGCATCGCGCAGGCGCGCCAGCGGGGCGCTGGTCATCACGGTGCCGACGCCGTCGCGCGTGAAGAATTCCATCAGCATCGCACCGTCGGCGTTGCGGTCGAGGAAATGCACCCGGCCGACGCCGGCCTGGCAGGCGCGGATCGCTCTGCGCAGGACGCGGGCGATGTCCGGTGCCTGGACGGCAAGATGCCGGCCCGCAAGCTTTTCGGCCTCGTCGGCGGTGAGGGCGTCGATCAGGGTGCCCTTGGCGTTGACCAGTCCCGGCGCGTCGCATAGGTAGATCAGTTTGTCGGCCCTGACCGCGACGGCGACGGCTTCGGCGACTTCCTCCCAGGCCAGGTTGAAGATTTCGCCCGTGGGCGATGCTCCGATCGGGGTGACGAGGACGACGTTCTCCTGCGCGAGGTCGGCCTGGATTTCCTCGGCGATCACCTTGCGCACGGCCCCCGTATATTGAAAGTCGATGCCATCGACCACGCCGACCGGGCGCGCGGTGATGAAGTTGCCGCCGGTGACGCGCAGGAAGGCGCCTGCCATCGGCGTGTTGGGCAATCCCTGCGAGAGCAGGGCCTCGATCTCGATGCGCGTGACGCCCATGGCCCGCTTGACGCACTCGAGGGCTTCGGCGTCGGTGATGCGCAACCCCTTGTGGAACTTCGGCGTGAGGCCGCGCGCATGCATCTCGGCATCGATCTGCGGCCGCGCCCCATGCACCAGCACCAGGCGTATGCCCATGCTGTCGAGCAGCGCGAAGTCGTGGATAAGCGCCTGCGCCGCGCCGGCTTCGAGCACTTCGCCGCCGAAGGCGATGACAAAGGTGCGGCCGCGAAAGGCGTGAATGTAGGGCGCCGCCTGGCGCACCCAAGCAACCAGACGGGGGTCGGTGTCGGGCTGGCTGCTGCGGGTCTCCAGCGTCATCTGGCGGGTTTGCCTTTCTTCGGCCTGGCCGTCGGGGCTGCGGCCGCCGTGGAACGGACTGGCGCAAGGGGCCTGGGCGGTGCAGCGGAGGATTTGGACAAGCTGGCGGGCCTGGCTGCGGCGACTGTCAGGATCGGGCCGGTCGCCTTCGCCTTTTTCCCGCCGCCACTCTTCTTGCTGTCCTTGTCGTCCTTGCCCGGCTTCTCCGGCTTCGGTCGCGGCGCCGGCTTTCCTTCCAGTTCGGCTTCGAGGCGCTCGCAAATCGTGCGCAGGATCTTGACCCGGGCGTAACCCTTGTCGTTGGCCTCGACCAGGGTCCACGGCGCCGTGCCGGTGCTGGTGCGGTCGACCATGTCGCAGATGGCCTCCTGGTAGGCATCCCACTTCTCGCGGTTGCGCCAGTCTTCCTCGGTGATCTTGAAGCGCTTGAATTCGATCTTCTCGCGTTCCTTGAAGCGCTTCAGCTGCTCTTCCTTGCTGATCTGCAGCCAGAACTTGACGACGATGACGCCGGCATCGGCGAGGTCGTGCTCGAAATCGTTGATCTCGGTATAGGCGCGCAGCCAGTCCGCCTCGGCGCAGAAGCCCTCGACCCGCTCGACCAGCACGCGGCCGTACCAGGTGCGGTCGAAGATCGCCACCCGGCCGTTGCGCGGGATGTGCCGCCAGAAGCGCCAGAGGTAGGGTTGGGCGCGCTCTTCCTCGGTCGGTGCGGCGACCGGAATGATCTGGTAGTCGCGCGCATCCATCGCGGCAGTTATGCGGCGGATGGCGCCGCCCTTGCCGGCGGCGTCGGCACCCTCGAAGGCGCACACCAGCGAACGGCCCTTAAAGCGCGGGTCGCGCACCAGTTCGGAAAGCCTGCCCTGCCACTTCGCCAGTTGTTCTTCGTAATCCTTCTCGCTCAGCGTGTGGCTGAGCTTGAGCTCGGACAGCACGTTGCGTCCGTCGATATTCACGCGTATCGGCGGCGCCACCGGCGTGGTCTGCTTGCCGGAATCGGACAGGCGCTGGCGGATCGCCTCGAGCAGGATCTTGCCCGTGGTCAGCGAACGATAGCGGTCGTCTTCGCCTTCGATGATGATCCAGGGCGCCCAGGGCGTGTTGGTCATGCGCAGCACGTGGCCGACCACGTCCTGCAGCTTGTCGTAGGTCTTGAGGCGGTCCCAGTTCCACTTGGTGACGCGCCAGGCGGTCTTCGGGTCCTTTTCCAGGGCCTTCAGGCGGCGCTTCTGGCCGTCCTTGGTCAGGTGGAACCAGAACTTCAGTACCAGAGCGCCTTCATTGACCAGCATGGCCTCGAAGCGGTTGATCTGGTCGATGCGCGCATCCATGTCCGCCTTGCTCATGCTGCCCTCGAGGCGGTCATGGATCGGGCTCGAATACCAGGAGCCGGCGAACACGCCGATGCGGCCCTTGGGCGGCAGCGCGCGCCAGTAGCGCCACATGAAGGGCCGCGCACGTTCCTCGTCGGTCGGCGCCGAAAACGCCAGGGTCGAAATGAAGCGCGGGTCCATCCACTCGTAAAGAATATTGATGGTTTCGCCCTTGCCGGCGCCGTCCTGGCCGCTGACCAGCACGACCACCGGAATCTTACCGTTCTCCTTGAGATCGTACTGGGCATCCTGCAATGCCGCGCGCAGGGCCGGCACTTCCTTTTTGTAAGTGTCCTTGTCGATCTTGTGACCGATTTCCGCGGATTCGAACATCACCAATCTCCCCAAAGTGCCATCATGGCCGCCACAGCGCCCAATCCGGCGGTTTCCGTACGCAGCACGCGCGGCCCCAATCCCAGGGGATGGAAGCCGGCGGCGTGTGCCGCCAACAATTCGCCTTCCTCGAAACCGCCTTCCGGGCCGACCAGCAGACTGACTGGCGCGGCCGGCACTGCGAGGTCGCGCAGGGATCCGGAAACACCCGGCGCGCAGACGAAGCGTAATGCATTTTCCCGTGCCGCGATGCCAAGGTATTGCGGCAGATCAAGGATGGGCGCAATGGACGGGACGCGGTTGCGCCCGGATTGTTCGCAGGCGGCGATGGCGATGTTGCGCCAGTGTTCGACGCGACGTTCGGCGCGCTCGCCGGAAAGCCGGATCACGCTGCGCTTGGCCGCCACCGGCTGAATGCGGATGACTCCGAGTTCGACGGCCTTCTGCACCACGAAATCCATCTTGTCGCTGGCGGGCAGGGCCTGCACCAGCGTCAGCTTCAGCGGCGGTTCGGTATCGCGGTCTTCGAATGCGGCCAATGCCGCGCGCAGAGCCTTGCCTGCCGGGTGCAGTGTCGCGCGCCATTGTCCGCCACGCCCGTCGAACAGGATCGCCGTGTCGCCGGCGCCGACTCTCAGCACATTCAGCGCGTGGTGTGCCGCTTCGGCGCCAAGCTCGACCGTGGCGCCAGGGTGAAGCGGGAAGGGGCAGAAAAATCTCGGTATCATGGGCCGATTATCACTAAATTCTGGAGACAACGCATGGTCAGCCTTTCGTCACCGGTCTGCGATTTCGGCCGGCCGGCCATCGACTTCGACCTGCCGGGCGTGGATGGCCGGCGCCATGGCCTCGCCAGCGTACGCGGCCCGAAAGGCCTGCTGGTGATGTTCATCTGCAATCACTGCCCCTACGTCAAGGCAGTGATCCACCGCATCCTGCGCGACGCGCGGGAACTGGCGACACTGGGCGTTGGCAGCATCGCCATCATGAGCAACGACCCGACCGACTACCCGGAGGATTCCTGGGACAACATGGTGGCGATTGCGCGCGACCTGGCCTTCCCCTTCCCTTATGTGCTGGACGCGTCGCAGGCGGTGGCGAAAGCCTATGGCGCAGTATGCACCCCGGATTTTTTCGGCTACAACAGCCGGCTGGAACTGCAATACCGCGGCCGGCTCGATGAATCGCGCAAGGAAGCGGCGCCGGAAGGCGTGCGTCGCGATATGTTCGAAGCGATGCGGCAAGTGGCCCTGAGCGGAACCGGCCCGGCGCAGCAGACACCCAGCATCGGCTGTTCGATCAAGTGGATCACTCCTTGAGGGCTGTCCTGTTCCTGGCGGCGCTCCTGGTCATGACTTCCGTCAATGCCGCCGACAATGTCCTGCTGATCCAGTTGCAGGCAGGCGGCGGTTTCAGGGTCTGGCATACGGAAGGCGAGAGCCAGCTGAGCGACGACGAGGTGATGGCGCTCGAAGTGACGGCCAGACCCGGCGGCGGCGAAGTAACGCCGACCAGTGCCGGCCCTGCCCGCGTCCATGAAACCGGCGACGGGGTGACGATCAGTCTGTCTGAGGCAAAGCGCGACAAGGAACTGCTGATCGACCGCGACGACTGCAACCATGTCCGGGTCTGGCATTCAGCCGGCGCCACCAATCTGTCGGACGATCAGATTGCCGAAATTTTCATGAGTGCGCTCCCCGGGGGCGGCAAGCGCATCATCGTTGGCGATTACTACGTCAAGGCGTTCATTACCAAGCTCGGCGCGACTGTGACGCTCTGGCCTGTCCCGGCCAGGAAGTAGGCTGCGCTCGGCCTTGTCCCCTCCTTGCTCGCGGGACTTCGGGTCATTTGCCGCCCGGGAAATACTGCTCCAGCATCTTGTTGAATTCCGTGCGCGTCGTGAAGGCGACGCGCATCTCGTTGTAGGGGAAGGTCCGGTGGGCGTTCTCCAGGCCCAGACGATTCGCCGGTTCGGGTGTCACCACCGTAAGCAGGTTCTGCTCCAGCGACCACGGCAGCCATTGATCCTTCTGGCATGCGGCGCGGCTGAGCTTTTTCGCCAGTTCCAGGTTCGGGCGCCAGGATGGCTCATGGGCCTGGTATGGCAGCTGGGCCTGCTTGGCCAGTGCCCGTCCCATCGCGGCCAGTGAAACCTTGAAATCCTCCACCAGCACCTGTTCCAGATCCTTGTTCTTGCGTTGTGCCCAGCGCTGGGCCAGTTCCAGTTCGGGTGCTGAGATCACGCCCTCGGCGACCAGCGCTTCATAGCGCTTGGGCAGCAGGGCTGCCGTCTTGACCCTCTGGAAAAGTGCCAGTGCCAGAGTGGCGGTCAAGGCTTCCAGACCTTCTTCGGCGACGCGGTCGAAGCGCCCATCGACGCGCTGGTTGATCAGTTGCAGGACGCCGACCACTTCCTTGCTCAAACCCTGCAACAAGGGCGCGGTAAGCATCTGCTTGGACTTGAAGCCGGTGCTGCGGTCGACCTCGGTGAAGAACTGCAATTCCGGGTCGATGTCATGTAGTTCCACGGGGTCGTCGAGGTTGTTGATGCGCACCGTATTGCGCGTCAGCGCGACATATCCGGCAATGCTGTTGCGGTTGATAGGCAGAACCAGTTCCTTGTCGGAGTTGATGCCGGTCTTGACCTTGGATACCAGAACACCTTCCTTCTTGTTGACTACATACAGGGTCAGGCGCTCGCACTGAAAGAGTTCGCAGATCTCGGCAGACAGGTCGAGCATGATCTGCGAGACGTTGTCGGTGGCGTGGATCTTGTTCGTCAGGGCCTGCAGCTTTTTGGCGAAATCGAGGCGGTCCTGCACGGCTTCGAGCTGCGATTGCTCAGTCTGATTTGAAGTTTTCTCGTTCATCTTTCGGTGTCCTTTGCGGCAAAAGTTTCTTGCGATTGGAGCTCAGGCTGCGCGTTTTCCGGCATGCAACAGTCGTATTGCCTCATGCCGGGCCAGGCTTTCTGGGGCGGCCGTTCTTCATCGCCTGCGCCCCCGACTCGGCGGTCACAGGCCGCTGCCTCCCGACGTACTCCTCGATCAGGCGCGACCCCTCTCTGTCCATGAACTGGACGAAGGCGGTTGCTGCCGGCATCAGGCGCTTGTCCGTGCGATAAACCAGGCGCCAATGGCGCTTGACGGGCGTGCCGGTCACATTGAGCCTGACCAAGCGTCCCACCGACCGCTCCAGTCCGGTAGTGTGCTCCGAAATGAAGGAGAGCCCCAATCCCGCCATCACCGCCTGTTTGATGGTCTCATTGCTGCCCAGTTCCATCCTTGCGCCGGCGGGTACCTGGTGTTCCTCGAGGAAACGTTCCAGCGCGCCGCGCGTACCGGAACCGGGTTCGCGGATCAGCAGGGTTTCGTCCGCCAGCTGCTGTGGGTCGATGCGCCGCTTGTCGGCGAGCCGGTGATCCGGTGCCGCGATGAACACCAGTGGATGCTCGGCGAAAACCTTGGCCACGGTTTCGAATTCGCCCGGAGGCGTGCCCATGATGGCCAGGTCGATATCGTTGTCGGCGAGATGGCGCACGACGGTGCCACGGTTGTTGACCGTCAGTTGCAGTTCGACGCCGGGATGGCGGCGGCGGAACTCTGCCAGCAGCGAGGGCGCGAAATATTTTGCGGTGCTGACGACGCCGATTTTCAGTTGTCCGGATTCGACTCCCTTCAACGCCGCCAGCGCTTCGCCGGCTTCACGGATTTGTTCTGCGACACGTCGCGCCTGGCGTGCTACTTCCTCCCCTGCCGCGGTCAGGCGAATTTTCTTGCCCGCCTGTTCGGTCAGCGGCAGCCCGGCCTGGTCTTCCAGCGCCTGAACCTGCATGGATACCGCCGGCTGGGTCAGGTGCAGTTCTTCGGCGGCGCGTGAAAAGGAGAGATGGCGTGCGACGGCCTCGAATATTTTCAGCTGGCGCAGGGTGACATTTTTCATGGGGCAGAGGGCGCTCCGGAGACCGAACGGATGGTTTCGGGAAATCCGCGCTATCTTATCACCGCCATAAGAAACCATGACTGGTGCTTATGGGTGGCGGCAGGCTATGCTGGCCCCCATGCTTGAAGCCCTTATCTTCGATGTCGACGGCACGCTGGCCGATACCGAGCGCGACGGCCATCGTCCGGCCTTCAACGCCGCTTTCGCCGAGGCCGGCCTGGATTGGCGCTGGGATGAGGCGCTTTACGGCGAACTGCTGGAAGTGACCGGCGGCAAGGAACGCATCCGGTTTTTTTGCGAGCGACACGCTCCGGAGTTTCTGCAGCAAGCCAACGTCGAAGCGCGCATCAGGGAGTTGCATGCCGCCAAGACGCGGCACTATGCGGAACTGTGCGCGCAGGGGATTCCCCTGCGCCCCGGCATCGAGCGACTGTTGCGCGAAGCCAGCGCCGCCGGCCTGCGCTTGGGCATTGCCACAACCACCACGCCGGAAAACATCGCTGCCTAGCTGGCCCCGAACCTGCTCGCGCTGTTCGAGAAAGTCGGTGCCGGCGATACGGTGCCGAACAAGAAACCGGCACCGGACATTTACCAGTGGGTGCTGGCACAGCTGGCCTTGCCGGCTTCCGCCTGTCTCGCCATCGAAGATTCCGCCAACGGCCTCAAGGCCAGTCGTGCTGCCGGCCTGGCTACCGTGATCACGCGCACTGCCTATACCGATGACCACGATTTTACCGGCGCCCTTGCCCTGCTGCCCGATCTCGGCGAAGTGAGCGTTCCGCTGCTGCGGCACTGGCATAGCCATGCTTATGATAGTGATAAAAAAATGTGACTTTAACTTATGCAGCGGCATGGCTAACATGCCCTCCATTCGCTGTACCGATTGCCTGAACGAATAAACCAAGGAGAAACGCATGGACCAGTCGAACCGCTACGCCGACCTGAGCTTGAAGGAAGAAGATCTGATCAAGGGCGGCAAGCACATCCTCGTCGCTTACAAGATGAAGCCCAAGGCCGGCTACGGCTACCTGGAAGCGGCGGCCCACTTCGCCGCCGAGTCCTCCACCGGCACCAACGTCGAGGTCAGCACCACCGACGACTTCACCCGCGGCGTAGACGCCTTGGTGTATTACATCGACGAAGCTACCGAGGACATGCGGATCGCCTACCCGCTCGACCTTTTCGACCGCAACATGACCGACGGCCGCATGATGATCGTGTCCTTTCTGACCCTGGCCATCGGCAACAACCAGGGCATGGGCGACATCGAGCACGGCAAGATCCACGACATCTATTTCCCCGAGCGCGCCATCCAGCTGTTCGACGGCCCGTCCAAGGACATCTCCGATTTGTGGCGCATCCTCGGTCGTCCGATCAAGGATGGCGGCTACATCGCCGGCACCATCATCAAGCCCAAGCTCGGCCTGCGCCCCGAACCCTTTGCCGCCGCGGCCTACCAGTTCTGGCTGGGCGGCGACTTCATCAAGAACGACGAGCCGCAAGGCAACCAGGTGTTCTGCCCGGCGAAGAAGGTCTATCCGCTGGTCTATGATTCGATGAAGCGCGCCATGGACGAAACCGGCCAGGCCAAGATCTTCTCGGCGAACATCACGGCCGACGATCATTACGAAATGCTGCATCGCGCCGATTTCATCCTCGAAACCTTCGGGCCCGATGCCGACAAGGTGGCCTTCCTGGTCGATGGTTTCGTCGGCGGCCCGGGCATGATTACCACCGCCCGCCGGCAGTACCCCAACCAGTACCTGCACTACCACCGCGCCGGCCACGGCATGATCACCTCGCCCTCCGCCAAACGTGGCTACACCGCTTTCGTGCTGGCCAAGATCTCCCGCCTGCAGGGTGCTTCCGGGATTCACGTCGGCACCATGGGCTACGGCAAGATGGAAGGCGACCAGTCGGACAAGCTTATTGCCTACATGATCGAGCGCGACGAGTGCCAGGGTCCGGTCTACTATCAGAAGTGGTACGGCATGAAGCCGACGACGCCGATCATCTCCGGCGGCATGAACGCGCTGCGCCTGCCCGGCTTCTTCGAGCACCTCGGCCACGGAAACGTGATCAC
>VEPA01000006.1 GCA_012026675.1 Betaproteobacteria bacterium
CTGTTCGCGCCGCCAACAGTTGCGCACCACCGACTGGATCGGCCTGGCCATGGACTTGCGCGAAGCCGGCAAGGAAGTCGTGCTTACGGCGCAGGCCCTGCTCGAATCCGAGAGCGACCTCAAGGCCCTGCGCCGCCTGATGGCGGATGCCGGCGGCCTGGTCGAGGCCAATGATCTCGGCGCCGTGAAGATGGCCCAGGACCAGGGCCTCGGCATCGTCGCCGGGCCGCACCTCAACATCTACAACGAGCAGACCCTGGCCTTCTTCGCCGGGCAGGGCGCGCGGCGCTGGCTGCCCCCGCTGGAAGTGTCAGGCAGCGTCATCGAGGCCTTGCACCGCAGCCGCCCGGCCGGCATGGAAACCGAGGTCTTCGCCTTCGGCAAGCTGCCGCTGGCCTTTTCGGCGCGCTGCTTCACGGCGCGGCACTACGGTCTGAACAAGGACGACTGCCAGTTCAAGTGCCTCGACCATCCCGATGGCATGCTGGTGAATACGCGCGAAGGCCAGGCCTTCCTGACGCTCAACGGCATCCAGACCATGTCGGCGCAAACCAACAGCCTGCTGGAGCAGATGCCCGAGTTGATGGCGAAAGGGATAGACGCGGTGCGCATCAGCCCGCAGGCGCAACACACGTTTGAAATCATCGAGGCCTTCGACTGCGCGCGCCAGGGTGAGCCGATGGTGGATAATCCGGCATGGGCGCCGGCGGGCTTGGTGAACGGCTTCTGGTTCGGCCGTGCCGGTACGGCCCGCGAAACGGCTTGAGAGAAGGACCATGGCAAATCCCCTGAGACTTCCGACGATTTCGCCCTTCGCCCTGCCGTCGCTGGTGGCCCGCCTGGGCGCGCGCCTGCCGCAATGGCCGCATTCGGTCAACCTCGCGCTGGCGCTGAACGCGGCGAAGAAGCTGGGCGTGCTGCCCGAGGAAAGCCTGCAGGAACTGGAGGGCCGCTACTTTCGCGTCACCGTGACGGATACCGGCATGGTCGCCGAGTTCTGCTACAGCGGCGGCAGCTTCCGCCCGGTCTTCGTTTCCCCCGGCCGGCCCGACCTGCATTTCACCGCCCGCCTCTCGGCCTTCCTGCAATTGGTCAGCCGCCAGGAAGACCCGGACACGCTGTTCTTCAACCGCAGCCTCTCGATTGAAGGCGATACCGAACTCGGCCTGCGCGTGAAGAACATGCTCGACGCGCTGGAATGGCCGCAGTTTTCCTGGCAGGGCCTGCGCCCGACATTCCTCATCAGGGGCTGAATTTCGCGCCGCCGCTTGCGGTAGCATGCGGCTTTTCGAGGGAAACTCCGCAATGAAGAAGTGGCAATGCATCGTCTGCGGCTGGGTCTATGACGAGGCTCTTGGCGACGAAGAACATGGCATTGCGCCGGGCACCAGCTGGGCCGACGTTCCGGACGACTTCGTCTGCCCAGAATGCGGCGTCGCCAAGCATGACTTTGTCATGATGGAAACCTGAGGCCGGAAGTCGGCGCCGGCAATACGGCGAAAGAAATCAGGGAGTTCGGGGCTGGCTGTGTTACAGTCCGCCCCGCTTCACCTCCTTAGCGACCGCGCCCCAGTCTGCCGGTCGTGCCTTAACGGCGACATTCAGTCCCCTCGAAGGTTAGACCCCATAGAAGTTTCCGCCCAGATTGGCCTGCACATGTGCGGGGGTCGGCTTCAGAGGTAATCATCATGCAGTTCACCGACCTCGGCCTTTCGGCCGAGCTCCTGCGCGCCATTGGCGAGCAGGGCTACACCACGCCCACCCCTGTGCAGCAGCAGGCCATCCCCCACATCCTCGCCGGTCGCGACCTCGAAGCCCTGGCCCAGACCGGCACCGGCAAGACCGCGGCCTTCGTGCTGCCCATCCTGCAGCGCCTGACCAATCCGCTGGTCACCCCGCTGCAGAAGATCACCCATACCGCGCCGCGCGTGCTGGTACTGGTGCCGACGCGCGAACTCGCCGCCCAGGTGCTGGAAAGCGTGCGCGTCTATGGCGCCCACACGGGACTGAGCAGCCTCGCCGTGTTCGGCGGCGTCGGCATCAACCCGCAGATCCAGACCCTGCGCCGCGGCATCGACATACTCGTCGCCACGCCCGGCCGCCTGCTCGACCACCTCGGCCAGCGCACCGTCGATCTCTCCAAGGTGC
>VEPA01000190.1 GCA_012026675.1 Betaproteobacteria bacterium
GAATTCATCGCGTTGGTTGATCGAGCGCTTGTGAAACTCTGCATACTTTCCCATGACGATCCTCGCTTGGTTGTGTTTGGCTGTGATTGAAATGCTGGTTGCTGGACTTGCCGCCTCAGGCGGCGATATTCACGACGACGCGACCCTTGACGCGGCCCTGCAGATAATCGTCGAAGGCGGCAGGCAAGTCGCCAAAAGCGATCTCGCGCACCATTGAACTGGATCCTGGCGCCAGATGGGCCGGGCGCATGTCCGTCGCCAGGTGCTGCCAGACGGCTGCGCGCTGCACCATCGGACAATTGACGGAATCGATTCCGAGCAGGCTGACGCCGCGCAGAATGAAAGGCATGACAGTAGTGTTGAGGCTGTGACTGGCGGCAAGTCCTATCGAGGCGAGCGCACCGCCCACCTTCATGGTGCTGGCCATCCATGCCAGGACGTCACCGCCCAGATTGTCCACGGCACCCGCCCAGGTTTCCTTGCCCAGCGGCTTGATCTTGGCCAGATCCAGGGACTGGCGCAGCATGACTTCCCGGGCACCCAGTCCCAGCAGATATCCGGTTTCGGCCTCTTTGCCGGTCAGCGCGACGACATGATAGCCACGCTTGGCCAGTATCTCGATAGCAATGCTGCCAACGCCTCCAGTAGCTCCGGAAACGATTACCGGCCCCTTGTCCGGCGTGAGGCCGTCGTGCTCCATGCGCACCACCGCCAGACCCGCGGTAAAACCGGCGGTACCGAATGCCATTGCATCGCAGCGGGACAGACCGGGAGGCAACTTGACAACCCAGTCAGCGGGCAAACGTGCCGTTTCGGCATAGCCGCCGTGGTGGGCGACGCCGATGTCGTAGCTGGTCGCCAGCACTTCGTCGCCTGCCTTGAAACGGGGATCGGCACTGGCGGTGACACGACCGGCCAGATCGATGCCGCCGATACAGGGAAAGCGCCGAATGATGCGGCCCGCTCCGGTTGCGGCGAGGGCATCCTTGTAGTTGATGCTGGAGTGTGTAACAGCGACTGTAACTTCGCCCGGATCGAGTTGCGATTCGTCCATATCGACGAATCGGCTGACCACCTTGCCTTCTTCCTGATTGATCAGGTAAGCCTTGAAACTCACTATAGCCTCCTCGAAATTGCACTCGGTCTTTGCCGAATTGGTCATTCTGGCGTACTGAAGCGGCGAAGTATAGCCAGACGAGGCTTACAAGGCGCTGAATCAAGAAGTGTCTGGGTTGCGCCGGGGGTTTACAGTAAGTCCCGGTCAATGCTAAGGTCCGACCCCATGCAAGGAATACCCCCACTAACGGCAAGTTTTTTTCTCCTTGCCGGTCTGCTTTTTGCCCCCTGCGCCCATGCCGACGAACCCCTAGTGGTGCCGCCGCCGTTGCAGGTCTCATTCGTCGATCGCGCCACCGCTACGGCACAGGATGCGATCGATCAGGCCATGGATCTGCTCGGCATTCGCTATCGGCGCGGCGGCAGTTCTCCCGAAGCCGGCTTCGATTGTTCCGGATTCGTGAACCATGTCTTCCGCGAAAGCCTGGGACTGATTCTGCCCCGCAGTTCGAAGGAAATGAGCAAGTCGGGCGAGGCGATTAGCCGCGACGAACTGCGTCCCGGCGACCTGGTCTTTTTCAACACCATGCGCAACGCGTTCTCCCATGTCGGCATTTATCTTGGCGACAACCAGTTCGTCCATGCTCCGCGAAGCGGCGGCAGGGTCCGCATCGAGGATTTGCGCGATGGCTACTGGACGAAGCGTTTCAACGGCGCGCGCCGGGTCAGCCCCGACTAGTTGCCGAACAACGCTCATGATGCCAGCCGCAGGCTGGCTTTATTTTGACTTGCAATTGCGAATGATTCTTAATACACTACAGCCCATTCTCAATCCGATCAGGAATTCTTTTCATGAAATCATCCCGTTTGTTCCTCGCCTTGCTTGCCATTGGCGCAATTGGCGCCGCTACGGCCCAGGCCCAGGAAAAAGTCCTCAACCTTTACTCCGCCCGTCACTACCAGACGGACGAAGCGCTGTACTCCAATTTCACCCGCCAGACCGGCATCAAGATCAACCGAATCGAGGCCAAGGAAGATGAACTGCTGGAGCGCATCCGCAATGAAGGTGCCGCCAGTCCGGCCGACATCTTCCTCACCGTGGATGCGGCGCGACTGGCCAAGGCTGATGAACTCGGCCTGTTCGCTCCGGTGAAATCCAAACTGCTGGAAGAGCGGATTCCGGCCAATCTGCGCAGCCCGGACTGGTTTGCCTTCTCGACCCGCGCCCGCGTCATCGTCATCAACAAGGCCGCCGTCAAGGCCGACGAGGTGCAGAACTATGAAGATCTGGCCAGCCCGAAGCTCAAAGGCAAGGTCTGCTCCCGCTCGGGCAGCCATCCCTACAACATTTCCCTGATGTCCGCGCTGATTGCGCACCTTGGCGAAGCCAAAGCCGAGGAATGGGCGCGCGCTGTGGTCGCCAATTTCGCCCGTGCGCCCAAGGGCGGCGACACCGACCAGATAAAGTCGGTCGCGGCCGGCGAATGCGGCGTGGCGGTTTCCAACACCTACTATCTGGCCCGCCTGCTGCGCTCCGACAAACCGGAAGAGCGGAGCCTGATGGATCGCATCACCATCGTATGGCCGAACCAGAAGACCTTTGGCACACACATCAACATCTCGGGCGGCGGCATGTTGAAGACCGCGCCGAACAAGGAGTCAGCGGTCAAATTCCTCGAGTATCTCGCCAGCGACGACGCCCAGCGCTACTTTGCTGACGGCAACAACGAATGGCCGGCGGTGGCCAGCGTAGCGGTAAAGAATCCGGCGCTCGAAACCATGGGCAAATTCAAGGCCGACAGCCTGCCGGTGGCCACGCTGGCGAAAAATGCCGTCGCCGCCCAGCGCATCTACGATCGCGCCGGCTGGAAGTAATCGCGTAATCAAATCGACAGCCCCTCGCCATGGAGGGGCTGTCGATACGCCGTACCGGCAGCGCCGACTTTCCTGGTCGCTTGTTCGTCCGGTCGCAAAAACCTGCGCAAATACCTGCTCAGCCTCCGCGATTTCGCCGCCGCACGAATACCTCTATAGTGTGCACTTCGCCAACAGGATCAGGAGAACAAGAATGTCCAACCCCGAAATCGCCGCAAAGAACCCCTTCGCCGTCGACGTGGAAAAAGGCAAGGACTACTGGTGGTGTGCCTGCGGCAGGAGCAAGACCCAGCCGTTTTGCGACGGCAGCCACAAGGGATCGGAATTCAGTCCGCGTAAATACACGGCCGAGGAAAGCAAGACCGTGTACTTCTGCGGCTGCAAGCATAGCGGCAAGGCCCCGCTGTGCGATGGCACGCACAAGTCGCTTTAGCAGGAGCTGATTTCGCTGCGCCCGGCGGCGATCTGCCGCGCCAGCACGATGATGGGCAGCAGGCCGACGGCGACGATCGCCAGTGCAGCGCTTGAAGCTTCCGCCAGTCGTTCGTCGGCGGCCAGCGTGTAGGTTTGCGTGGCCAGCGTATCGAAGTTGAACGGACGCATCACCAGCGTCGCCGGCAGTTCCTTCATGACATCGACGAACACCAGCAGCGCGGCGGTCAGCAGGCTGCCGCGCATCAGCGGCAGATGCACGCGGCGCAAGATCTCGCCCTGGCTGCTGCCGAGGCTCTGCGCCGCTGATTCCATATTGGGCGTAATGCGTGCCAGGCCCGCTTCAACGGTTTGCAGCGAAATCGCCAGAAAGCGCGCCAGGTAGGCATACAACAGCGCGGCGATGCCGCCGGTAAGAATCAGGCCTGGATTGACACCGGTCATTTGCTGCCACAGGCCTGCCAGCAAATGATCGAGCCGCGTCACCGGGATCAGCACACCGACGGCGATGACCGAGCCCGGCACCGCGTATCCCAGGCCGACAACACGGCTCGCCAGCATCGACAAGCGGCGTCCGCCCCGGGCAGCAAATCCCAGCAGCAAGGCCAGGAGCGCCGCCAGTACAGCCGCCAGTGCCGCCAGCGTAAGACTGTTTCTGGCGAGAATCAGAAAACGCCCGGCAAAACCGGCACCCTCGTCACCGGCATCGCCGATGGCGAGCCGCAACAGCAGCACCGCGGGCAGAATGAAGCCGATTACCACAGGAATCGCGCAGCCGATCTGGGCCAGCAGTGCATGCCAGCCGGTCAGCACCTGACGCGTCGCGCGCCGCCGCCCGCTGCTGTCGTGATAGCGGGCGCGGCCCCGGCTGAAGCGCTCCAGCAGAATCAGCAAGGCGACAAAACCGAGCAAGGCGGCTGCAAGCTGGGCCGCGGCGATCCGATCGCCGAGTGAAAACCACGCACGGTAGATGCCCGTGGTGAAGGTTTCCACCGCGAAATAGGCCACCGTGCCGTAATCGGCGAGCGTTTCCATCAGCGCCAGTGCCATGCCGGCGGCAATCGCCGGACGCGCCAGGGGAATCGAGACGCGCCAGAAACCCTGCCATGGATTGAGGCCGAGCGCGCGCGCCGCCTCGATCATGCCCCCGGCGCGTTCGAGGAAGGCGGTGCGTACCAGCAAGTAGACATACGGGTAAAGCACGCAGGAAAACAGCACGATGGCGCCACCCAGCGAGCGCACCTCGGGAAACCAGTAGTCGCCCTTGCTCCAGCCGAAACTCTCGCGCAAGCCGGTCTGCAAAGGCCCGACGAATTGCAGGAAATCGGTATAGGTGTAGGCCAGTACGTAGGCCGGCATCGCCATCGGCAACAGCAGCGCCCATTCCGCCATGCGCCGTCCGGGAAAGTCGTTCAAGGCTACCAGCCAGGCCGCCCCGGTGCCCATTGAAGCGACCCCGATGCCGACGCCGAGGCATAGCCATACCGAATTCGCCACATACTCGGGCAGCACCGTGGTCAGCAGATGGCCCCAGGTTTCGCCGGTGCCGCCGGCGAATAGATTGGCACCGACGGCGAGCACCGGCAGCGCGACCAGAACCGCGAGCGCGAAAGAGAATGCAGGAAGCGAAAGGGATGAGCGGGCCACGGCCGGCAGATTATAATTGAGACTCATTCTCCACAAACGTCCATTTACGCAACGATCATGCCCTTGCTCGAAGTCGACCGTGTCAGTCATGCCTACGGCAAGCACGCCGTGGTACGTGACCTGTCCTTCGACCTGGCGCAGGGCGAAATTGCCTGCCTGCTGGGAGCCTCGGGCTGCGGCAAGACCACGATGCTGCGCCTGATTGCCGGTTTCGAGGCGCCGTCAGCGGGCAGCATCCGCCTCAATGGCGTGATGATCGCCAATGAAGAAACCCAAGTGCCGGCCGAAGCGCGTCGCATAGGCATGGTGTTCCAGGACTATGCCCTGTTCCCGCATCTTTCGATTGCCGATAACATCGGATTCGGGCTGCGCGAAAAGTCGGTGCCGGCGAGACGCCAACGCATCGAAGAAATGCTGGAACTGATCGGCCTGGCCAACCACGGCGGCCGCTATCCGCACGAACTTTCCGGCGGCCAACAGCAACGCGTGGCACTGGCGCGCGCCCTGGCGCCGCAACCGCACCTGCTGCTGCTGGACGAGCCGTTTTCCAACCTCGATGTCGAATTGCGCGAGCGCCTGTCGCTGGAAGTGCGCGACATCCTTAAGCGTGCCGGCATGGCGGCGATCCTCGTCACCCATGACCAGCACGAAGCCTTCGCCGTCGCCGACGTGGTCGGCATCATGCGCGAGGGCCGCATCGAGCAGTGGGACACCCCCTACAACCTCTATCACCGCCCGGCCACGCGCCACGTCGCCGACTTCATCGGCCAGGGCGTGTTCCTGCCCGGCGAGGTGCTGTCGCCAAGGATCGTCGAGGTTGAACTCGGCCGCCTCGACTCCGAAGTGCCGATGGATTGCGCTTCGAGTTGCTTTGAGTGCCAGCGCAGCTGCCGGCTCGACGTGCTGCTGCGCCCGGATGACGTGATCCATGACGACGCCAGCGAGGTCAAGGCGGAAGTCATTGCCAAGGCCTTTCGCGGTGCCGAGTTCCTCTACACGCTGCGCCTGGCGTCGGGAGCCCAGGTTCTGTCCCTCGTACCTTCGCACCACAACCATGCCATCGGCGAAATGATTGGCATCCGGCTTGATGTCGACCACGTTGTCACCTTCACCCAGGGCCGATGATCCCCTGGTTAGGCAAGGAACCCATATTCCCGCCGCTTGACACGGCGCTGGCTGAGCCGAACGGTCTGCTCGCCGCCGGCGGCGATCTGAGCCCGCAACGCCTGCTCGCCGCCTACAGGAACGGCATATTCCCATGGTATTCGGCGGGCGAGCCGATCCTGTGGTGGAGCCCGGATCCGCGCATGGTGCTGTTCCCAGACGATTTGAAGATATCCGCCTCGCTGGCGAAAAACCTGCGCAACGCCGACTACGAAGTGCGCCTCGACACCGCCTTCGACGAAGTGATCCAGGCCTGCGCCGGCACGCCGCGAGACGGCCAGGCCGGCACCTGGATCACCACCGAAATGCAGCAGGCCTATCGCGCATTGCACCGGCTGGGCTATGCGCACAGTGTCGAAACCTGGATAGCCGGCAAACTTGCCGGCGGTCTTTACGGTATCGCGCTGGGACAGGCTTTTTACGGCGAATCGATGTTCAGCCATGCCCGCGATGCGTCAAAAATTGCGCTTGCGCATTTGTGCGCCCACCTCAGGTGGCGCGGATTCGGCATAATCGACTGTCAGATGGAAACCGCTCACCTCGCCTCTCTCGGTGCCCGACCGATTCCCCGCCGTGACTTTGCAGCACGGCTGGACGAACTTTGCCCGCGCGGCGAGGCGCCTGGCCTCTGGCCGGGCACTGCCATCGACGGCTATTTCAGGCGCCAGCGATGACCCTGCCATGACCCACCCATGACCCACCTGCGCGACCTCCCACCCTTTCCGCTGCTACAGTTCTATGCCACGGCACCGTATGGCTGCTCGTACCTGCCGGGCCGCATTGCCCGTTCCCAGGTCGCCACACCGACCCACCTGATCGACAATGCCACCTACAGCGAACTGGTGCGTGCCGGCTTTCGCCGCAGCGGCGTTTTCACCTATCGGCCCTACTGCGACGCCTGCCGCGAATGCCAGCCGGTGCGCCGCGACGTGAAGGCCTTCGCGCCCAACCGCAGCCAGCGCCGCGCCCTGGTCCAGCACTCCGCGCTCACCGCGCGCGAATGCAGCCTGACCTTTCGCGAGGAGCACTATCAGCTCTACCAGCACTATCAGGCAACGCGTCACTCGGGTGGCGGCATGGATCAGGACAGTCGCGACCAGTACGCCCACTTCCTGCTGCAGACCCATGTCGACAGCCGGCTGATCGAATTCCGTGAAAACGGCGTGTTGCGCGTGGTCAGCATCATCGACGTGCTGGCCGACGGACTTTCGTCGGGCTACACTTTCTACGATCCCGACGCGACGAATGCCAGTTACGGCACCTTCGCCATCCTATGGCAGATCGCCCAGTGCCAGCATGTCGGCCTGCCCTGGTTGTATCTTGGCTACTGGATACGCGACAGCCGCAAGATGGCCTACAAGGCCAAGTTCCGTCCGCTTCAGGTGCTGCGCCACGGCGAGTGGCAGAAACTCGACGAATAAATCTATTTTCCGCAGATGACGCAGATTTACACAGATTATCTTCCATGAATTCATGTGATCTATCTGCGAAATCTGCGAATTCTGCGGATGGAATTGGGGTTCTTAGGATCAACGACTTCCCCCCATAAGAGTCGGCGCCGGCGACACGGCAATATTCCGGGGTCAACGCCCGGTTGCCGTCTCCCGCCGCCGGTAGCCGCGCCACGCCGGCCAGATCGCCGCCCCCAGCACCAGCGCGATTGCCAGCAGGGGCCACAGCACCGGGCGATTCCACTCGGCCCGGCGTTGCTCGCGCAAGGCGGCATCCACGCGCTGATATTTGAGCGTGTTGTGGCCGACCTTCGAGGGCTTTCTGTTGGTCAGCCAGGCATGGCGCAAGGTGTAGTCCTTGGGATGAAAACCCCAGACCCAGGGCGCGTCGTGGCGCAGGATATCCGTCATGCGGTCGATCAGTTCCTGCCGCGGGGCACCGTTCTCCATCGCCTTGACACGCTCGAACAGGCGGTCATATTCGGGATTCTCGTAGTTCGCCGCGTTCTCTCCCGAATACTTGACCTTGCCCTGCTTGCCGTGCAGCAGAAAAAGGAAGTTCTCCGGATCGGGATAGTCGGCGTTCCAGCCGAAGTAGAAAAGTTGCACCGCCCCCTTGCGCACCTTTTCCTGAAAGCGGTTGTAGTCGGTACTGCGCACCACCAGTTGCGTGTCGATCCTGGCGAACTGCTTGTTGAGCCAGTCTATCCGCGCCTTGGCACCGACCCCGGTGGCCGTAGTGTCGAGATTGATCACCAGCGGTTCGCCAGTCTTGGCGTTGCGTCCATTGGGCCAACCGGCCTCGGCCAGCAGACGCTTCGCGTCGGCGATCGGCTTGCGCCGCGGATGGCCATCGACCCAATCGTACATATAGGGATTGATCCCCGTGGCGCCTTCACGGTAGCCAAAAATGCCGGGGGGAATCGGCCCCTGGGCAGCAACGCCGCGACCGTTCTGGAATATCGAGATAAATTCCTCCTGGTCGATGGCCAGGGAAATCGCCTGGCGCAGTTTGCGTGCACTCTCGGCGGTCGTCGGATCGGCGCCGCCCAGCAGAGGATCCAGCCAATTGAAGCCCATGTAGAAACTCGAGGTCGCCACCGAGGTGGTCAGCACGATGCCCTGCGCGCGCATGTCCTCGGACAGGGTGATCTCGCCGGCGGTAACCTGCACGGCCTGGTCGAAGGCATCCGACGAGATTCCGGAAGCATCGTAGTAACCCTGCAGGAACTTGTTCCAGTAGGGAATCTGCTCCTTCTCGCGCGTGAACACCACCTTGTGGATGAAGGGCAGCAACTGGCCGCAATCCTTGAGCAGTCCTGCATCCTTGTCTTCCGCATCGCCCTCGCAGGGATAGCGTTCCTCACGGAAATTCGGATTCTTCTCCAGCACCATTCGTGCATTGGGATTGTTCTCGGTCAGCATGTAGGGGCCGGTGCCGATCGGATACCAGTCGAGCGTCAGGTTCTTTTCCGGCATGCCCGGCTGGCTGTGAAACTTGTCTGCCTCCCACGGCATCGGCGCAAAGAAAGGCATCGCCAGCCAGTACAAGAACTGCGGGTATTTGCCCTTGACGCGAATGCGGTAACGGTAGCGGTCGATGACCTCGACGCCCTCTAGACGATGCTTGCGCAGATCGATCCAGGCTTGGTCCTTCTCGGCCTTCAGGCGCTTGGCAAAATCGCCGAGACCGAGCACGTAGTCATCCATCAAGCCGAAAATCGGCGAATGCAGGCGCGGGTGGGCAAGGCGTTTCAAGCCATAGACGTAATCGTCGGCCGTCAATTCCCGTGAAGCGCGCAAGGCAAAGTCGCTCAAGGCATTGATGCCGGACAGTTGTGCCGCCGTCAGCGCGTGATAGGCGAAATCGCTGCCGTCGGCAGCGCGGGCGAAAGCCGGGTGCGGCTGATAGCGGATTCCCGGCTTGATGGCGATGACATAGTCGGTAAAGGCGATCTGCGCCGCTTCGGCGTCATCAGGCAGCGGATTTCCCAGCGCATCCAGGTAACGCGGCTGCGGCACCGCCTCGGCAGTGGCCGCGACCAGCACGTACGGCCGCTTGAGATAGTGGTATTGCAGCGGCGGCTCGTAGATCTGCGCCGTAAAGGTGATCTCGTCCTCGCTGTAGGACTGCACCGGGTCGAGGTGCTTGGGGCGGTCGGTGAAGGCGCTGTAAAGGATGTTCCTGCCCTGATCGGCCGCCGGATAGGGGTCGTTCCATGCGCTGCCGCAGCCAGCGAGCAACAGCACGAATAAAACTGGGATCAAACTACGCATGACGTCGAGTTTAGCTGATCCGCTATAATCCGCCGTCTGCATCAACCAAGGAAATGCGATGGGATTTCTCGCTGGCAAACGCATCCTGATCACCGGTCTGATCTCGAACCGCTCAATCGCCTACGGTATCGCCAAGGCCTGCCACCGCGAAGGCGCTGAACTGGCCCTCACCTACCAAAATGAGCGCTTTCGCGACCGGATAGCAAAATTTGCCGAAGAATTCGGCTCGAAGGCGATCTTTCCGTGCGATGTCGGCCAGGATGCGGAGATCGAAGCCGTTTTCACGGAACTCGGCAGGCACTGGGACGGGCTGGATGGCCTGGTACATTCGATTGCCTTCGCCCCCACCGAGGCCATTGAGGGAGATTTCCTCGACGGCCTCTCGCGCGAGTCCTTCCGCATCGCGCACGATGTGTCGTCCTACAGCTACCCCGCCCTGGCCAAGGCCGCCCGCCCGCTGCTGCTGAAGGGCAATAACCCCTCGGTTCTGGCGCTGACCTATCTCGGCGCCGTTCGCACCATGCCCAATTACAACACCATGGGACTGGCCAAGGCCAGCCTCGAAGCCGCGACGCGCTATCTGGCCTTCTGCCTCGGCCCGCAGGGAATCCGCGCCACCGCGCTTTCAGCCGGGCCGATCAAGCCGCTGGCGGCGTCCGGCATCGGCAACTTCGGCAAGTTGCTGGCCTACAACGCCCATCACGCTCCCTTGCGCCGCAATGTAACCATCGACGAAGTCGGTAACGCAGCGGCTTTCCTGCTGTCTGATCTAGCCAGCGGCATCACCGGCGAAATCCTCTACGTCGATGGCGGCACGCACACCACGGCCATGGGCAACGCCGATCCGCTGCCGGGCTGACGAAGCCGGACGCTGCCACAAACATCAAGGCCCCGCATGCGGGGCCTTGTGTTTTGAGCGATGGCAGGTCAGCGGTCTTTGCTCTCCAGCATCGCATTGTTGATCTTGACCGGATAACTTTCCTTCAGGCTCGCCAGCCAGGCCGCGAATTCTTCCTCGGCCACGATGCGCGCATATTGTTGGGCCAGCGCGCGGGTGCGCGGATCATCCTTTGCCGTTTCGCCGGCCTTGACTGAACTGATCCTGTACAGCGCGTAACCCTTGCCCGGATAGGCCACACCGGCGTGCACCGGCAGTTTGGCCGCATCCGCGGCAAAGACTGCCCGCAAGGATTCGGGCGGCAGCCCCGGCGCTTCGGTGCGGCTGATCTTGCGCACGGGCGACCACTTCAGGTCGACGGCCTCGCCTTTGCCCAGGCGCGCCAGTTTTTCTTCGCCATCCTTGATCGCCAGCACCGCCGCTTCTTCACGCAACAGGCGCTTCTCGATATCGCCACGGACGGCTTCAAGCGGCTGCAGGGCGGCCGGCTTGTGTTCGAGCACGCGCGCCGACACCAGGGTGCCGGGAGCGACTTCGACAGCTTCGGTGTTGCGCTTGTTCTTCAAACCATCGTCGCTGAACAGGGCAGCGGCCAGTTTCTGGTTGTCGAAAGGGGGATCGAATTTGCCGCCTTTGGCCAGCCACGGGGACTGCCGCAAGTCGAGTTTCCACTTCTCGACGGCGGGTTTCAGGCTGTCGGCCTGCTCGTAAACAACGTTGCCAAATGCTTCCGCCACATCGGCGTATTTCTTCGCTCCCGCCTCGCGCTTGAGCTCGGCGACGATATCCGCCTTTACTTCGTCGAATGGTTTGACACGCTCGGGACGCACGCCGGTCACCCGGATGATGTGAAAGCCGAAATCCGAGCGAACGACATCCGAAATCTGTCCCTCCTTTAGCGTAAAGGCAACATCCTCGAAGGCCTTGACCATGGCACCGCGACTGAACCAATCAAGATCCCCGCCCTTTTCGGCCGAACCGGGATCCTGCGAATTGTCCTTGGCAATTTTGGCAAAATCGCCTGGAGTTTTGCGCACTTGTGCCAGCAACTGTTCCGCCTTGGCCTTTGCGGCAGCGACTTCGGCGGCCGGTGCTCCCTTGTCGACACGAATCAGGACATGGCTGGCGCGACGCGTATCGCCTTCCTTGTAACGCTCGCCATGCGACGCGTAGTATTTCCTGGCTTCCTCGTCACTGATGACCGAGGCAGCCGCCAATGCATCACGGCTCAAAACCACGAACTCGGCACGCACCTGTTCTGGCAATTCAAACTGTTTACGATTGGCCTCGTAGTATTTCTGTACGGCATCGGCGGCAAGCTTTACCCGGCCGAGATAGTTCTCCGGCAACAGCGGCGCCTCGCTCACTTCACGCTGTTCCATCTGTGTCGCCAGCCAGCGGCCGGCGGCCACCTGACCGGCGATGCCGGCTTCGGTCACCGGCAACATTAGTTGCTGCATGGCCAGGTCCTGCCGCAGGCGTGCTTCGAACATTTCCTTGCTCATGCCCTGCGCCGCAACCAGCGCCTCGTAGCGCTCTTTCGAAAACTTGCCGTTTTCCTGCAAAGAGGGGACGGCAGCGATGAACTGCACCAGTTGCTCGTTGCTGATAACCAGTTTGGCCTTGTGCGCCTGTTCGGCCAGCAAACGTTGCACGACGAGCGAGTCAAGCACGGCACGGCGCATTTGCGGCGTCTCGAACATGGCTGGATCGACCTTCCCGCCGGCTTGCGTGCGCATCCGGTCCTGCTGCTCGCGCACGGCCACCTGGAACTCCTGGCGCGTGATTTTGCCGCGACCCACGCTGGCAAGCTCCGCATCTATGGCGGCGTTTCGCACGTAGGATTCAACGCCCCAGAAGGCAAATGGCAGCGTTATCAGGGCGAGGAATATCTGGGTGATCTTCTTGTTGTTGCGGACAATATCAAACATGCGATGAAAACCCTAGATGCAACAAAGGCGAACGGGTGTTCGCCTTTGTTCGTGCCGACACAAATCCTTGGTGGGTCGTGACGGGCTCGAACCGCCGACATTCTGCGTGTAAGGCAGACGCTCTACCAACTGAGCTAACGACCCATCATCTGAGAAAGTGCCTTGTAAGGGCGATGCTCTGTCAAAGAGCCAAACACCCGCTGAACAGCCGCTGCCCGGAACGGACAGCCGGCCGCGATTCTATCAGTTCACGGGAACTCAGTGGGTCACCAGGCCGGTCGCCGCAGCCTCGTCACCGGCAGTCACTGCCACGGCTGGCGCCGGGGCTTGCTCGGGAAGCGGTTCGGGCATGCGCTCGAGAGCGAGTTCCAGGACCCTGTCGATCCAGCGTACCGGCAGTATCTCGATCCGGTTCTTGATGGTGTCGGGGATCTCTGCCAGATCCTTGACGTTTTCCTCCGGAATCAGCGCGGTGCGGATGCCGCCACGCACTGCCGCCAGGAGCTTCTCCTTGAGCCCGCCAATAGGCAGCACTTCACCACGCAAGGTGATCTCACCCGTCATCGCCACGTCGGCGCGAACCGGGATGCCCGTCAGTACCGACACCAGTGCAGTGCAAATGGCGATGCCTGCGCTGGGGCCGTCCTTGGGAGTCGCGCCTTCCGGCAGGTGGATATGGATATCGTTCTTCTGATAGAAATCATCAGCGATGCCGAGTGCCCGGCTGCGCTTGCGCACCACGGAAAGTGCGGCCTGGATCGACTCCTGCATGACCTCGCCCAGCTTGCCGGTGGTCATCGTCTTGCCCTTGCCGGGCAGCGCGACAGTCTCGATGGTCAACAATTCGCCGCCGACCTCGGTCCACGCCAGACCAGTCACTTGTCCGATCTGGTTTTCCTTTTCCGCCATGCCGAAACTATAGCGACGCACGCCGAGGAACTTGTCGAGATTCTTGGCATTGACCACGATCTTGTTCTTGCGCGCCTTCATTACCAGCGACTTCACGACCTTGCGACAGATCTTCGAAATCTCGCGCTCCAGTGCACGCACGCCGGCCTCGCGCGAGTAATAGCGCACGATGTCGCGCAGCGCGTCCTCGGTAATCGTCAGCTCGTCGCGCTTGATGCCATTGTTTTTCTGCTGTTTCGGCACCAGGTAGCGCAGCGCGATGTTGACCTTTTCGTCCTCGGTATAGCCGGAGAGACGGATCACCTCGAGGCGGTCGAGCAATGCCGCAGGAATATTAAGAGTATTGGCGGTGGCGACAAACATCACATCGGACAAGTCGAAGTCGACTTCGATGTAATGGTCCTGGAATGTATGGTTCTGTTCCGGGTCGAGCACTTCGAGCAAGGCGGACGACGGATCGCCGCGGAAATCCTGGCCCATCTTGTCCACTTCATCGAGCAGGAACAACGGGTTCTTGACCCCGACCTTGGTCATGTTCTGCAGGATCTTGCCCGGCATCGAACCGATGTAGGTGCGGCGGTGGCCGCGAATCTCGGCTTCGTCGCGCACGCCGCCCAGGGCCATGCGAATGAACTTGCGATTGGTGGATTTGGCGATCGACTGCCCGAGCGAGGTCTTGCCTACGCCGGGGGGGCCGACCAGGCAAAGGATTGGCGCCTTGACCTTGTCCACCCGCTGCTGCACGGCGAGGTATTCGACGATGCGCTCCTTGACCTTTTCCAGGCCGTAGTGGTCGCGGTCGAGGATTTTTTCGGCCGCCGCCAGGTCCTTGCTGATGCGCGACTTCTTCTTCCACGGCAGAGCCAGCAGGGTTTCGATGTAGTTGCGCACCACCGTGGCCTCGGCCGACATCGGCGACATCAGCTTGAGTTTCTTGACCTCGGCATTGATCTTGGCCAGGGCCTCCTTGCTCATGCCGGATGCCTTGATCTTCTTTTCCATCTCGTCGATGTCGGCGCCTTCTTCACCTTCGCCGAGTTCCTTCTGGATGGCCTTGACCTGCTCATTGAGGTAGTACTCGCGCTGGCTCTTTTCCATCTGGCGCTTGACGCGGCCGCGAATGCGCTTTTCGACCTGCAGGATGTCGAGTTCGGCTTCCAACTGGCCAAGCAGCTTTTCCAGTCTTTCGGAAACCCCAAAAACCTCCAGCACTTCCTGCTTCTGTTCGAGTTTCAGCGGCAGGTGGGCAGCGATGGTGTCGGCCAGACGCCCGGCCTCCTCGATGCCAGCCAGAGACGTCAGCACCTCGGGGGGAATCTTCTTGTTGAGCTTCACGTACTGATCGAACTGGGCCAGCACCGTGCGGCGCATGGCCTCGACTTCGTTGTCGGCGCGCTCCTCGATCGGGATCAGGCTGACATCGGCAACGAACAATGCGCGCTGATCCTCGATGCGCAGCACGCGCGCGCGCTGGACGCCTTCAACGAGTACCTTCACCGTACCGTCCGGCAGCTTGAGCATCTGCAGGATGTTGGCAAGGCAACCTATGTCGTACATGTCCTCGGGCACGGGTTCGTCCTTGGCGGCGGATTTCTGCGCCACAAGGAGGATATTCTTGCCCGTCTCCATCGCGGTTTCCAGTGCCTTGATCGACTTGGGACGGCCGACAAACAGCGGGATCACCATGTGCGGGAATACCACTACATCGCGCAAGGGCAACAGCGGCAGGGATTGAGTCTCTACGGGGGAGGCGGGGAGGCCAGACATCATCGTGTCCTTCGATTATGAGTCACGCCACCCACATGGGGGCGGCGGACCGGTATTCAAGGCGGCCGATGTCAAACTCGGCCGCCGGATCAGTTGGAACCCGAGACCTTGGGCTGGTCGGCGTAAATCATCAGCGGCTGGGCGCCGCTTTCAATCGTACTCTCGTCGATCACAACCTTGCTCACGCTCTCCATGGTGGGAATTTCGTACATGGTGTCGAGCAAAACGCTTTCGAGTATCGAGCGCAAGCCGCGCGCGCCCGTCTTGCGCTTCAGTGCCTTCCTGGCGATAGCCTGCAGTGCCGAGGGCCGGACTTCCAGTTCCACGCCTTCCATGGCAAACAGCTTGTGATACTGCTTGATCAGGGCATTCTTCGGTTCGATGAGTATTTCGATCAGCGCGGCCTCGTCAAGTTCCCGCAATGTCGCAATGACCGGCAGGCGCCCGATCAGTTCGGGAATCAGGCCGAACTTGATCAGGTCCTCCGGCTCGACCTGCTGCAGCATCTCATCAATGTTGCTCGCGTCGCGGCTTTTCACCTCGGCACCGAAGCCGATGCCTCCCTTTTCGGAACGGTTGCGAATAACCTTGTCCAGCCCGTCGAATGCACCACCGCAGATGAACAGTATGTTGGTCGTGTCTATCTGGATGAAATCCTGGTTCGGGTGCTTGCGCCCGCCCTGCGGCGGAATGCTCGCCACCGTGCCTTCGATGAGTTTCAGCAGCGCCTGCTGTACGCCCTCGCCGGAGACATCACGAGTGATCGACGGATTGTCCGACTTGCGCGAAATCTTGTCGATCTCGTCGATGTAGACGATGCCCTGCTGCGCCTTCTCGACCTCATGGTCGCACTTCTGCAAAAGTTTCTGGATGATGTTTTCAACGTCTTCGCCGACGTAACCAGCTTCGGTCAGTGTCGTCGCGTCGGCCATGACGAAAGGCACGTTGAGCATGCGCGCCAGAGTCTGCGCCAGCAGGGTCTTGCCCGATCCAGTGGGGCCGATCAGCAGGATGTTGCTCTTCGACAGTTCGATGCCGTCGCTGCCCTTTTCCTGATGCCGGATGCGTTTGTAGTGGTTGTAGACCGCCACGGCAAGAATTTTCTTCGCCGAATCCTGCCCGATCACGTACTGATCGAGCATCTCGCGGATCTCCTTCGGCGCCGGTAACTCGCGCTTGGCCGCGCCGGCCGGCTCGGCGGCGATCTCGTCGCGGATGATGTCGTTGCACAGCTCGATGCATTCGTCGCAGATGAAAACGGAGGGACCGGCAATCAGCTTCTTTACTTCGTGCTGGCTCTTGCCGCAGAAGGAGCAATAAAGCAGCTTTTCGCCGCCGCCAGATTTCTTATCCGCCATCTTCGTCTCCGTCAGTGCGAACGCTTAAGTCTTGGCAGCGTCGGACGCTTCGTCGCGACGGCTAAGTACCTTGTCCACCAGGCCATACTCTGCCGCGGCTTCGGCCGAGAGGAAGGTGTCGCGATCGGTGTCGCGCTCGCTGCGCTCGATGGGCTGGCCGGTGTGCTGCGCAAGCATGCTGTTGAGCTTCTGCTTGAGGAAGAGGATTTCCTTGGCATGGATTTCGATGTCCGAGGCCTGGCCCTGAAAGCCGCCCATGGGCTGATGAATCATCACGCGCGAGTTGGGCAGGCAGAAGCGCTTGCCCTTTTCGCCGGCCGCCAGCAAAAAGGCGCCCATGCTCGCCGCCTGGCCAATGCATAACGTCGACACGGCCGGCTTGACGAACTGCATGGTGTCGTAGATCGCCATACCCGCCGTGACCGAGCCGCCTGGCGAATTGATGTAGAAGAAGATGTCCTTATCCGGATTTTCGGATTCAAGAAACAGCAACTGGGCCACCACCAGATTGGCCGTCGCGTCATTAACCGGGCCGACCAGAAAGACCACCCGTTCGCGCAACAGGCGGGAATAGATGTCGTAGGCCCGCTCACCGCGCCCGCTGGTCTCGATGACCATGGGCACCAGGCCCAGCCCCTGCGTTTCGGGAGCGGGTGCGTCCCAGGCGCCGCCGTTTTGTCGCGAACCGTACATGGCCATCTCCGGAAAAATCATGCCGCGTTACCCATCAGAGCGTCAAAAGCGATGGGAACCTCGCTGACCTTTGCATTGGCAAGAACCCATTCGACCACATTATTCTCCAGCGCCAGTGCCTCGGCTTCCGCCAGTCGCTGCGGTTGGGAATAGTACCAGCGGACTACTTCCTTGGGGTCTTCAAATGTTTCCGCAAACTCATCCACGATGGCACGCACCTGTTCCGGTTTGACATGAAGATCCTTGGCCTTGACCAGTTCGGCAACCAGCAAGCCCAGTTTCACCCGGCGCGTCGCCTGCTCGGTGAACCACGAGGCTTCCACCGGAATGTTCTTCATCCCCATGCCGCGTTGCTCCATGTCGCGGCGCGCCGCTTCGGCCATCTGCTGCGACTCCATGGCAACCAGCGCCTTGGGTACTTCGAGCGGATTCACCCGCAGCAGCGCGTCCATCACCTGCTCCTTGACTTTGGCCAGCAGGCGCTTCTTCACTTCGCGTTCCAGATTGGCGCGCACTTCGACGCGCATCTTGGCGACATCGCCGTCGGCGACGCCAAGCTGCTTCGCGAAATCGGCATCGATCTCCGGCACGCGGGCGGCCTCGACTTTCTATACGCTCATCTCGAACTGAACTGTCGCGCCAGCCAGATCCGCGGCCTGGTAGTCGACCGGAAAACTGACATCGAAGGCCTTGGTGTCGCCGACCCTGACTCCCAGCATCTGGGCCTCGAAATCCGGCAGCATCATGCCGCCGCCGACCATGACGGAGTAGTCGCTCGCCTTGCCGCCGGGAAACTCCTGGCCATCCTTGCGGCCGACAAAGTCGATGACCAGGCGGTCATCCTTTGCCGAGGCGCGGTCGGTTTCCTCGTAGACGGTGCGCTGCTTGCGCAAAACCTCGAGGGTCTTGTCGACCTCGGCCTCGGTCACGGTCAGAACCGGCTTTTCGATAGTTTCGCCGGAGATGTCGGCGGGCGTGATATCGGGATAGACCTCGAACACGGCGGTAAAGCCCAGTTGTCCGGGGCCCGCGTCAGACTTCGGCTCGATGCGCGGATAGCCGGCAACGCGCAGTTTCTGCTCGCGCACTTTCTCGCCATAGGCTTTTTCCACCGCCGCGCCGATGGCGTCAGAACGCGCCTGGGAGCCGTACTGCTGCGCGACCATTTTCATCGGCACTTTGCCGGGACGAAAGCCCGCCATTTTCACCGTGCGCGACATCTGCTTCAGACGCTGGTCGACATCCCGTTCGATCTCGGCCAAAACAACCGTCATATCGATGCGCCTTTCCAGGGCGCTGCCGGTTTCGATTGCAGCGTTCGTCGTTTCCATATCCGTCATCACTGTATCCGTCATTGAAGAAGCCATTAAAAACCGCAACAGAACCAGACTGCGACCAAACCCCGGCCAAACTGCAGGTTTGCGCCCGACCGCTGGTGCCCAGGAAGGGACTCGAACCCCCACGCCTTGCGGCGCCAGAACCTAAATCTGGTGCGTCTACCAATTCCGCCACCTGGGCGCATGTCGCAACCGGCTGGCAATGTAGAACCCGCGGCACGACGCAGACCGCGAATTTTACCTGCTTTCGACAATTCTTTCCGGCCGGGCGCATGGCCTGCAAGGCGCCGGCCGCTGTCCGGGTACGATGCGCACGCCCAGATGAAAAGCCGCATGCGCGGAAGGCTCTGTAGCTATACTCCTGCCGCAACATGGCCGTCGATCACTACGAAAACTTTCCCGTGGCCTCCGTACTGTTGCCGGCGGCCTTGCGCGAACCGGTGGCGGCGATCTACTGGTTCGCCCGCCGCGCCGACGACTTCGCCGACGAAGGCGATCTCTCGCCCGAAGAGCGCCGCGCGCTGCTGGCGGCCTTTCAGGCCGAACTCGACGCCATAGAAGTCGATGCCCCCACCCAGCATCCGGTTTTCCTCCGCCTGCGGCCGGTGATCGCGAACTACCGCTTGCCGCTGCAACTCTTTCGCGACCTGCTCGATGCTTTTACGCAGGACGTGGGCAAGGACCGTTACCGCGACTTCGCCGAACTGATGGACTACTGCCGCCGTTCGGCCGATCCTGTCGGCCGCCTGCTGCTCCATCTGTTCGGTCATGCCACGGCACGGAACCTGGAGCGCTCCGACGCAATCTGCTCCGCCCTGCAGCTCATCAACCACTGGCAAGACATCGCCATCGATGCCGCCAAGGGCGATCGCGGCCGAATCTACCTGCCGCAAGACGACATGGCGCGTTTCGGCGTCAGCGAGGAGACGATTCTTCACCATATCGCCAGCGCCGACTTTAGAAGCTTGCTGCGCTTCCAGATCGACCGTGCCCGCGCCCTGATGCTGTCGGGCGCCCCGCTGGGCTGGGATCTGCCCGGACGCATGGGCCTGGAAATTCGTGCCATCGTCGCCGGGGGCCTGCGCGTCCTGGATAAAATCGAGGCCATTGACTACGATGTGTTCGCACGCCGGCCCAAGCTTGAATCCTTCGACTGGCCGCTGATCCTGTGGCGTTCCCTGGTCCGACCTTTGGACAACAACCGGTAAATTCGCCGTGACCCCTGACGAATACTGCCAAGACCGCGCCGCCGCCAGCGGTTCCAGCTTCTACTACAGTTTCCTCTTCCTCGAACCGCGCCGGCGCCAGGCGATCACGGCGCTGTATGCCTTCTGCCGCGAGGTCGACGACGTAGTCGATGAATGCCCCGACGCCGCAGTCGCGCGCACCAAGCTCGACTGGTGGCGCGGCGAAGTCGCCGCGCTTTACGTGGGGCGCCCCAGCCACCCGGTAACGAAGGCCCTGGCCGGCTCGCTCAAGGAATTCCACCTGCCGCAGGAACAACTGCTGGAAATCATCGACGGCATGGAGATGGATCTCGACCAGGTCCGCTATGCCGACTTCAAGGCGCTGCATCTCTACTGCTACCGCGTCGCCAGCGTGGTCGGCCTGCTCGCCGCGGAAATCTTCGGCTACCGCGAGCGCCAGACGCTCAAGTATGCCCACGACCTGGGGCTGGCCTTCCAGCTCACCAATATCATCCGCGATGTCGGCGAAGACGCCCGCCGCGGCCGCATCTACCTGCCGCAGGACGAACTTGCACGCTTCGGTGTGGCCGAGGTCGATCTCGTCGACGCGCGCTACAGCGACAGTTTCCGCGAATTGATGGAGTTCCAGGTCGAGCGTGCCCAGGCCACCTACCGCCAGGCCTTTGCCCAGCTCCCGGCCACCGACCGCAAGGCGCAGCGCGCCGGCCTGGTCATGGCTGCGATCTATCGCGCCACGCTCGACGAGATCGTGCGCGACAAATTCCGCGTGCTCGACCAGCGCATCTCCCTGCCGCCGCTGCGCAAGCTCTGGCTGGCGGGCAGGACCTGGTTCCTGGCGTGAAGCCACAAGAAACATTGGTTCCGAGGCTATCGGCTTGAATACCGCCGTCATCGGCGCCGGCTATGCCGGCATGGCGGCGGCCGTCGAACTCGCCGCCGCCGGGCGGCAGGTCGAGGTGTTCGAGGCCTCGCGCGTGCTAGGCGGCCGCGCGCGCACGGCGCAGTTCGACGGCTTCAGCGTCGATAACGGCCAGCACATCCTGGTCGGTGCCTATACCGAAACCCTGCGCCTGATGCGCGCCGTCGGTGCAGATCCGGATGTCCTGCTCAAGCGCACGCCGCTGCGCTTCGAGTTCCCCGGTGAATTCCGGATGAGTGCGCCGCGCTTGCCGGCACCTCTGCATACGGCTTTTGCACTGCTCCTGGCGCAGGGCCTCGACTGGCGCGAAAAGTGGGCGGCCATCCGCCTCATGCAGGGCTTGCGCGCCAGCCAATTCCGCATCGAGCCGGACATCACCGTGACAAAATGGCTGGACAGCAACAATACGCCGTCCCGCCAGCGCCGACTCTTGTGGGAACCCTTGTGCGTCGCCGCCTTGAACACGCCGGCCGCGCGCGCCTCGGCACAGGTGCTGGCGAATGTGCTACGCGACAGCCTCGGCGGCATCCGCGAGGCAAGCGACCTGTTGCTGCCCCAAGTGAATCTTTCCGCGCTGTTTCCCGATCCGGCGGCGAAGTTCGTCGCCGCGCAAGGTGGAACCGTGCATCTGGGCCGTCGCGTCACTGCGTTGCGCTGCGAGGTCGATGGCTGGCGCATCGAAGACGCCGGTCCCTATGCCCACGTCGTGCTGGCCGTGGCGCCGTATCACCTCGCCGCGCTGGTACCGGTGCTGGCATCGCGGGTGGCGCATCTGGACTGGGAACCCATCGTCACCAGCTATTTCAATTATCCCGCCACGGTACGCCTGCCGCAAGCCATGCTCGGCGTCGATGCCGGACTCGCCCAATGGCTGTTCGACCGCGGCGCCCTGTGCGGGCAACATGGCCTGGTCGCCGCCGTGATCAGCGCCCGCGGCCGGCACCTGGAACTGCCTACGGCCGAACTGGAACGCGGCATCCACGAGGAAATTGCCCGCGTGGTGCCCGGGCTGCCGGCCCCGCGGGCGGTGCAGACCATCACCGAAAAGCGCGCCACCTTCGCCTGCGTGCCGAACCTGCAACGGCCGCGGACGAGCACCGAAAGCCCTGGCCTGTGGCTGGCCGGCGACTACGTCGCGAGCGATTATCCGGCGACCCTCGAAGCCGCCGTGCGCAGCGGCGTCGCCGCCGCGCAGGCAATACTTGCCGCCTGAATCGGTTAGCTGTCGAGCCGCCCGCCAACCAGCCGCAGCGTGCGCCCGCAGCGATGCGCCAGCGCCTCGTCGTGGGTTACCAGGATCAGCGTGGTGCCCGCTTCCGAATTCATGGCGAACATGAGGTCGATGATCTGGGCGCCGGTCGCGGCATCGAGGTTGCCGGTCGGCTCGTCGGCCAGCAGCAGTTGCGGCCGCATGGCAAAAGCGCGCGCCAGCGCCACGCGCTGCTGCTCGCCGCCGGACAGGTGCTTGGGATAGTGTCCGAAACGCTCGCCCAGTCCAACCCGGGCCAGCATCGCCTCCGACTTCGCGCGCGCATCGGCACGGCCGGCAAGTTCCAGCGGCAGCATGGTGTTATCCAGCGCGGTCAGCGCCGGCAGCAACTGGAAGGACTGGAAGACGAAGCCGAGCAGCCGGCCGCGCAGTTCGGCGCGCGCATCTTCGTCGAGCGCGGCGAGATCCTGTCCGCCCAGATGCACGGTGCCGGACGAAGGCAGGTCGAGGCCGGCCATCAGTCCAAGCAGCGTCGATTTGCCCGAGCCGGAAGCGCCGACGATGGCCACCGCCTCGCCCGCCGTCACGGCAAAGGAAATCTCGTGCAGAATCGTGAGCGTGCCGTCGCCGCTGGGTACGACCTTGCCCAATGCTGCCACATCGATCACCGTGTCCGTCATCAGACCTTTTTCAACCATGTTCAAGAAGCTTGCCTCCTGTTTTCTGCTGCTGTTGTGCTGCAGCCTGCCGGCCATGGCCGCGGAAAAGCGCATCCTGGTCTACGGCGACAGTCTCTCTGCGGGCTTCGGCATTGCTGTCAGCCAGAGCTGGCCAGCCCTGCTCGGACAGCGGCTGCAGGCCCAGGGTTCCCGCTACACGGTCAGCAATGCCAGCATCAGCGGCGAAACCACGGCCGGCGGGCGGGCACGCTTTGCCGCCGCACTGGACCAGTTCAAGCCGGCCATCGTGATCCTTGCACTCGGTGCCAACGACGGCCTGCGCGGCCTGCCGGTCGCCGCCATGGAGGACAACCTGGCCTTCATGGTCAAGCTGGCCAAAAAACAAAAAGCACGGGTGCTGCTGGTGGGCATGCACCTGCCACCCAATTACGGGCAGAAGTACACCGGCGAATTCGATGCCGCCTTCCGCGACCTCGCCAAACGGGAAAAAATTGCCCTGCTGCCCTTCCTGCTGGAACCCATTGCGCTGGACCGCGCCGCCTACCAGGCCGACGGCCTGCATCCGACCGCCGCCGCGCAGCCAAAGCTTCTCGATCACGTCTGGAGCGCCCTGCAACCGCTGCTCGGCTGATGCGCTGTGCCTGAAATCCATGTCTGAAAAATTGCCCAAGGGAGTGGCGACGGTAGCACACCTCGCCGAATTCGACGCCATCATCGACGCGCGCGCGCCGGGCGAGTTCGCCGAGGACCACCTGCCGGGAGCCGTCAGCATGCCGGTGCTTGACGACGATGAGCGCGCCCGGGTCGGCACGCTGTACAAGCAGGTCTCGGTGTTCGAGGCGAAAAAGCTCGGCGCGGCCCTGGTGTCGAGAAACATTGCGCGCCATATCGAGCAACACTTGCTCGACAAGCCCAAAAGCTGGCGACCGCTGGTCTATTGCTGGCGCGGCGGCCAGCGCAGCGGCGCCTTCACCCACATCCTGCGCGAAATCGGCTGGGACGCGCATCGCGTTCTGGGCGGCTACAAGAGCTGGCGTCAGCATGTCATCGAGCAACTGACAGTGCTGCCGCCGCAAGTGAAATTCCGCGTCGTCAGCGGCGCCACGGGCAGCGGCAAGAGCCGCCTGCTGGAAGCCATCGCCGCGCGCGGCGGGCAGATCCTGCACCTCGAGGAATTGGCTGCCCACAAGGGTTCGGTATTGGGCAACCTGCCGGGACAGCCTCAACCGGCGCAGAAGGGCTTCGAGTCGCAACTGCTGGCGGCATTGTCGGCGCTGGACCTGGCGCAGCCGGTATTCGTCGAGGCCGAAAGCCGCAAGATAGGCCGCCTGCAACTCCCTGACGCCCTGCTCGAAGCCATCCGCGGCGCTCCAGGCCTGCGCATCGATGCGTCGATTCAGGCCCGGGTCGAATTCCTCCTGCACGACTACGACTACGCCGTCGCCGATCCGGCCTGGCTGGTCGAGCGTTTGCAGCATCTCAAAGGCCTGCAGAGCAGGGAAACCCTGGAACGCTGGCAGGCACTGATCGCCGCCGGGGACTTCCCGACCCTGGTCGAAGAACTGCTGACGCAGCACTACGACCCGCTCTATCAGCGTTCGCAGACGCACAACTACAATTCGTTCGACGCTGCCACCCGCTATGCCGCTAATCGTCTAGACGCGGCCGCACTCGACCGGCTCGCCGCTGAAATTCTCGCCGCATCTGCCTGAAACGGTGCCTGAAGCGGTGCCTGAAGCGCTGCGCATGGCTGCCGATTTCCGGGACCTGCACATTGCATGCAGTCCATCAAGGGGCCGTGCTACCCAGGCAGCATGAGCCCCGTGCGCTTCGTCGCACATAGCCGCTGTACCATCGCCGACCGCGGAGTTGCGACCTCCCCCTGCTCGAACGCGACCACCGTCAGCCGCCCGCGCACGACATCCAGCAATTCGCCCGGACGCAGCAGAAACGCCGGATTGGAGGGTTTGCCGAAACGCTCGTTGCCGGCCATGAAAGTTTCGTAGATCAGCACGCCATCCACGGCCAAGGCGTCCAGCAGATGCGGAAACAGCGGCCGAAACAGATAATTGGTGACGACAATGCCATCGAACTTGCGTCCGCGGTACGGCCAGGCATCTCCCTCGAGATCGGCCGCATGGGTTCTTATTCCCGGTGCCGCTCCTGAAATCTCGGCCAGGGCATCGACGTCGCGGTCGACCGCCTCTACCCTGTATCCTGCTGCATGCAGGAGCAGGGAATGCCGGCCCCTACCGCAGGCAAGATCAAGGACATCCCCGCCCGACTTGATGTACGGCAGGAAGCGTTCCACCCAAAGTGATGATTTTTCGCTCATATTTGTCAAGTGTCAGGTATCATTTTGCATCCAAACCACTGCGCCGGCCATTCTTCGAACTCTGAGCACATGACTGCAAGACCAGGCACCCCGCAGGACATCTCACAGGACAGTAGCGATGCCCTGCGTGAACGGCTTTATACGACCACCAAAGCCTACAGCCGCTTCGTGCCGCATCAATTCCTCAACCTGCTGGGGATCGAGGATATACGCAAGGTCGAACTTGGCCAGCAGGTCGAGCGCAAGATGACGGTGCTGTTTGCCGACATCCGCAGTTTCACCGCGCTGTCGGAGACCATGAGCCCGCAGGAGAACTTCAACTTTCTCAATTCCTACCTGATCCAGATGGAACCGGTGATCGCCGCCCATGGCGGCTTCATCGACAAGTACATTGGCGATGCCATCATGGCCCTGTTTCCCGAATCGCCCGATCAGGCCTTGCATTGCAGCCAGGCGATGCTGCAACGCCTCGAAGAATACAATGACGGTCGCCAGCGCGCCGGCTATCGTCCGATCAGGATCGGCATCGGCATCAATACCGGAATCGTCATCCTCGGCACCGTTGGCGGTGCCCAGCGCATGGATGGCACCGTGATCGGCGACGCAGTCAATCTCGCGGCACGCATGGAGCGCATGACCAAAGAATACCGGGCATCCGTGCTGATCAGCGAATATACCCTGTACTCCCTTGACCGGCCGGAACTCTGGTCGATCCGCTTTCTTGATCGGACCCGCGTTCGCGGCAAGCAGGGCACACAGTCGGTATTCGAAGTGTTCAATTGCGAGCCTCGCGCGTTGCGGGAGGCCAAGCTGCTTCACCAGAAGCACTTCGACCAGGCCCTCGCCTACTATCATGTCGACGATATCCTCGGTGCCCGCGAGCAACTCCTGACCTACATCGCCATGGTCCCGGACGACACAGCCGCCCATGTCTATCTCGAACGCTGCGAGACCTCCAATGACGCGCTCGACAACTTGCAGGCCGAGCTGCCTTATGTCTGGCGTGATGAATACACCATCGGTTTGGGCATTGTCGATGAGGCGCACAAAAGCCTGTTGACCGATATGAACGAGCTGGTCAGCACGATCAAGGACGGCGCGCTGAGCCAGGCTCCTCCGCTGCTGACGCGCATTCAGTCCGCCGCGTCCCGCGATTTCATGAACGAGCGGCAATTGATGGAGGAAGACGGCTATCCCTTCGTCGAATTGCACACACGCCAGCACGAGCGCTTTTTTGAATTCCTTGCCGATTTGCAGCACGAGATCGAGCTTGGAGAAAAGGATCGGGTCTATCTGGCCTTTCGCGTCAAGCGCTTGCTGACCGGCTGGCTGGTCAACCATTTGCTCAGCGCCGATCGTCACTACGGTAATTACCGGAACAACCGGCGCGCCAAAGCGGCCGTAATTTAGGCTATTGCCCCGGTTTCGCAGCCGGGGAAGGTGTTATGCTGCGCCGCACCATCCGACACGCCATACGCCCCACCGCCGCCGCGGAGCGCCATCATGAATAACGAACGCCACTACCTGCACACCCTCTTCGAGCCGGAGTCGATTGCCATCGTCGGCGCCTCGGAGACGCCCAACTCGATCGGCGTCACGCTGGTGCGCAACATGCTCGACTCGGGCTATCAGGGCAAACTGTACTTCGTCAATCCCCGGCACGAAACCGTGTTCGGCAAGCAAAGCTATGCGTCGGTGGACACCATCCCGCAGCGCCTCGATATCGCGGTGATATGCACTGCGGCCGCCACCGTGCCGGACATCGTCGCCGCCTGCGGCCGCGCCGGCTGCAAGAACGCCATTGTCATTGCCGGCGGCTTCGCCGAGGCCGGGCCGCGCGGTCGTGCGCTGGAACGCGCCGCGCTGGAGAACGCCCGGCGCCACGGCATGCGCCTGCTCGGCCCCAATTGCCTCGGCATCATGCGCCCGGGCAGCCAGATCAACCTGACCTTCGGCCATGGCTTCGCCCATGCCGGCACCATCGGTCTCATCTCGCAATCGGGCGCCTTGTGCACGGCGATTCTCGACTGGGCCCTGCCCAACAAGATCGGCTTCTCCAATGTCGTTTCGCTCGGCGCCGAAAGCGATGTCGACTTCGGCGAAGTGCTCGACTACATGGTTTCCGACCCGCGTACCGAGAACATCTTCCTCTACATCGAAGGCATCAAGAATGCCCGCCGCTTCATGAGTGCACTGCGAGCCGCGGCACGCTGCAAGCCTGTTTTGCTGATCAAGGTCGGCAAGCATCCGGCCGGTGAAAAGGCCGCCCGTTCGCATACCGGCGCCCTGGTCGGCGCCGATGACGTCTTCGACGCCGCGCTGCGACGGGCCGGCGTCGTGCGCCTGGCCAACGTCGGCCAGATGTACGCCGCCGCGTCCGCCCTGTTCTCGCACTTCCGCCCGCGCGGCAAGCGCCTCGCCATCGTCACCAACGGCGGCGGTCCCGGCGTCATGGCGGCCGATCACGCCGCCGACATCGGCATCCCGCTGGCCCAGCTCGACCCCGCCACCGTCACGCGACTGAGCGAGCTGCTGCCGCCCACCTGGTCGAAGTCCAACCCCATCGACATTCTCGGCGATGCCGATCCGGTGCGCTATGGTGCGGCGCTGCAGGCCTGCCTCGACGATGACAACGTTGACGGCGTGCTGGCCATCCTGACGCCGCAGGCCATGACCGATCCGACCCAGGCGGCACGCACGGTGATCGAAGTCGCGCGCCAGAGCGACAAGCCCCTGGTGACCTGCTGGATGGGCGAGGAACAGGTGGGCGAGGCGCGCAAACTGTTTCAGGGCGCGGCCATTCCCACCTTCCGCACGCCGGAACCGGCGGTCGACCTGTTTTCGCATGTCTCCAACTATTACCGCAACCGGCAGTTGCTGATGCAAACCCCTGCCTCGATCTCGGAACAGGCGCCGCCACGCCTGGAGTCGGCGCGACTGGTGATCGAAACAGCGCTGATGGAAGGGCGCAAGATACTCAGCGAAATGGAATCGAAGGCCATCCTGTCGGCCTTCAGAATTCCCATCGCGCAAACCATGGTGGCCCGTTCCGCTTCGGAAGCCATGGTGCTGGCGGAAGAGCTCGGGCTGCCGGTGGTGATGAAAATCGATTCGCCCCAGATCGCGCACAAGAGCGATTGCGGCGGCGTGCGACTGAACCTGAACAGCCTTGCAGCGGTGCGCGACGGCTGGCTGGAAATAATGGACGAAGTGAAGAAGAACCGCCCTGACGCGCAGATCAACGGCATTGCCATCGAGCCGATGATCCAGAAGGCCAACGGCCGCGAGCTCGTGGTGGGCACGATGCGCGACAAGATCTTCGGCCCCACCATCGTCTTCGGCCCCGGCGGCACCAGCGTCGAGGCCTACAACAGCGAGCGCGCCGTGGCCCTGCCGCCGCTCAATCCCTTTCTCGTCGCCGACATGCTGGCATCGACCCGGACAACCGCGCGGCTCGGCCAATTCCGCAACATGCCGCCGGTAAAAATGGAAGCCATCGAAGCCATACTGCTGAGCGTTTCAGCCATGGTCTGCGAGTTGCCGTGGATCAGCGCAATGGACATCAACCCGCTGATCGTGGATGAGCACGGCGCGGTCGCGGTGGATGCCCGCATTGCCATCGAGAACATGCCGATCACGGCGGGTCGCTACGACCACATGGCGATCCATCCCTATCCGTCGCACCTGAAGACCAGCTATCAGGCCAAGAACGGATCCCTGGTCACGATCCGTCCGATCCGGCCCGAAGATCTTCACATGGAACAGGAATTCGTCAAGGCCCTGTCGTCAGAATCGCGCTACCTGCGCTTCATGAACACCATCCGCGAAGTCTCGCCGGCACAGCTGATCAGGCTCACCCAGATCGATTACGACCGCGAAATGGCTTATGTCGCCACCATCGACGTCGATGGCGCGGAGAAGGAAGTCGGCGTCGTCCGCTACGCCACCAGCCCGGACGGCGAGTCCTGCGAGTTCGCCATCGTCGTTGCCGACGACTGGCAGGGCACGGGCCTGGCCCGGCGCCTCATGGGCACCCTGATCGACACGGCACGCAATGCCGGCCTCAGGTACATGCATGGCGATTTCCTCGCCGAAAACACGCGCATGCTGGCTTTTGTCGCCAGCCTCGGCTTCGTCCTGTCAACGCACCCGGAGGATCCGGGACTCAAACGCGGCGTGCTGGTGCTCAATTGAATGGCGAAAGTCGGCGCTGGCGCCACGACGCGCTGCCCCTGGTGCGGCACTGACCCTCTCTACGTCGCCTATCATGATACCGAGTGGGGCGTGCCCTGCCACGACGAGCGCACGCTGTTTGAATTTCTGATACTCGAAGGCGCGCAGGCCGGCCTGTCATGGATCACCATCCTCCGGAAGCGCGAAAACTATCGCCGTGCCTTCGACAACTTCGATGCAACGCGCATCGCCCGCTACGGAGAAGGCGATGTGGCGCGCCTGCTGGGCGATGCCGGCATCGTCAGAAACCGGCTGAAGATCGCCGCCAGCATCGGCAACGCGCGCGCCACGCTGGAGCTCTACGAACAGGGCGGCAGCCTGGACCAGTTGCTGTGGGGTTTCGTCGATGGCCGTCCGCGCATCAACCACTGGCGCAAGCCGGACGAAATTCCCGCCATCACTCCCGAGGCCGAAGCCCTGTCCAGGGAACTCAAGCGTCGGGGATTTCGCTTCATCGGCCCCACGGTCATTTACGCCCACATGCAGGCAACCGGCATGGTCAATGATCACCTGGTCTCCTGTCCGCGCCACGCTGAACTCGGCGATTGACAGGCGCCGTGCCATGGCGTCGCCTGTCGGCGCCCTGGCGGGCCATGAACTTTGTCCTATTATGGTTACAATGGCAAAACGTTCAGCCAAATGGCCAAAACTGGCCAATATTGCGCATGCAAATCGGCTTCGAAACCATACGCGAAATTCTCGAGCATCGGCTGCATCAAAAGGATATCGAGAAACTTCTGCATGGACTCGACGAGTCCGGCAAGGCGGAGCTGTTCTACCGGATTACCGAGATGCTGCGTCGCACCTCGGCGCTGGCCGACATTGCCAACCGCGTATACGACAGCCTTTCCCTGGATGTCTTGTTCCCGCGCCTGATGGAGGTGGTTACCGAAGCGCTGCGCGCCGACCGCAGTTCGCTGTTTCTGTACGATGCGGAAACCCGTGAACTGTTCTCGCGCGTCGTGCAGGGCGACGCCATCGGAGAAATTCGCTTCCCCTGCCACCTCGGCATCGCCGGTTCGGTGTTCACCAGCGGCCAGGCGGAAATCATCGCCGACGCCTACGCCGATCCGCGCTTCAATCAGGAGGTAGACCGACGCACCGGCTACCACACGCGCAATATTCTCTGCGTTCCGATCCGCAACAAGAACCACCAGGTGATCGGCATCACCCAGGCGCTGAACAAGCATGCGGGCGACTTCGATGCCGAAGACCAGCGCCTGCTCGAAGGACTCTCGCTGCAGGCATCCGCCGCACTCGAAAATGCGCGCCTGTTCGAGAAAGTCGAGCGCCAGCAACGCGAGGAAGTCATGCTGCTGGAAGTCAGCGTCTCGATTGTCGCGGAGATCCACCTCGATCCGCTGCTGGTAAAAATCATGGCCGCGGCAACGTCCTTGCTCGATGCCGCCCGCGGCACGCTGTTTCTGTTCGATGCGAGCAGCAACGAACTGTTCTCCCGGGTCGCCGGCGGCATCGGCGGCGAGGAGATTCGTTTGCCGGCGGACTCAGGCATTGCCGGGGAATGCTTCACTAGCGGCCAGGCCATCAACATTGCCGATGCCTACTCGGATCCCCGCTTCAATGCGGATTTTGACCGGCAGACCGGTTACCACACCCACAGTGTGTTGTGTATGCCGATTGTCGCCAAGGGCGGGCGCAAAATCGGCGTCATGCAGATCCTGAACCGCAGGGAAGGCGCCTTCGGCGGTGCCGACGAGCAACGCCTGCGGGCATTCTCGGCCCAGGCAGCCATCGCCATCGAGAATGCGCAGTTGTTCGAAGATGTCAGCGCCGAACGCAACTACAACGAGGCCATTCTCCACAGCATGAACAATGCCGTGCTGACGCTGGACGCCAACGGCATATTGCGGAAAGTCAACGAAGCGGCGCGCCGTATCCTGCGCCGCAGTGACGAGGAACTGGTCGGCCACCGCCTGGACGAGATTTTTCCCGGTCGCAACAGCTGGGTAGCGAAAAGCCTGGCCAAGGTACAGGCCTCGGGCAATACGGACATCACCGTCGATACCGACCTGTTGATCGCGGGCACCGAGACAATCTCGGTGAATCTCGCCACGGTGCAGCTGAGCGGCCTGGGTAACGAGCCCTTCGGCTACATGCTGATGATGGAAGACATCACCCGCGAGAAGCGTCTGCGCAACACCATGTCGCGCTACATGAGCAAGCCGGTGGTGGATCGGCTTCTGGAAAGCGGCGACGCAGAGCTGGGTGGCACGGGGCGCGACGTCAGCGTGCTGTTTTCCGACATCCGCGGCTTCACCTCGATCTCGGAACGCCTGGGCGCCAAGGAAACGGTGGCCTTGCTCAACGAGTATTTCACCGACATGGTGGATATCGTGTTCGCCCACAATGGAGTGCTCGACAAATACATCGGCGACAAACTCATGGCGGTGTTCGGCTCGGTCCTGCAGAGCGCACAGGATGCGGGCAACGCGGTCACGGTCGGCAACAAGATGATGACCGCCCTGCACCAGCTCAATCGGCGTCGCGCCGCGCGCGGCGGCGAAGCAATCCGGATCGGGGTCGGCATCAGCACGGGCAATGTCGTCGCCGGGAACATCGGCTCGCTCAAGCACATGGAGTACACCGTCGTCGGCGATCGGGTCAATCTGGCCGAGCGCCTGGAAAGCGCCAACAAGTTCTACGGGACCTCGATCCTGATTTGCGACGCCACCTACACGGCGATAAAGGATCATGCCGCTACCCGCGAGGTCGATCTGATTCGTGTGCGCGGCAGGGAGACACCAGTTGCCATCCATGAAGCACTGGACCATTTTTCGGCAGACAGCTTTCCCAATCGCGCGGAAGTGCTGGCCGCGTTCAGCGAGGGGCTCCTGCACTATCGCCAGCGCAACTGGGCCGCGGCCGAAAAATCCTTTGGCGTGGCTCTGGCCGCCAATCCGATGGACGGCCCATCGAGAATCTATATCGAACGCTGCGAGGTTTACCGCGACACCCCGCCACCACCGGACTGGGACGGGGTATGGTCCATGCCGGACAAGTAGCGGCCGCAGGCTTGCGCCTCGCGTTCACCGCCGTGGCCGGCGGAACCTCAGTCTAGCCGGTTGTGATCGTACGCGATCGGACGCCGCGTCCCATGGCCAGCACCGTTAGCACCGCAAGCATCTGCAACAGGGCCACCCCTGGCAGCACGCCGTCGCGGCCGCCGGCATCGAGCAACATGCCGAAGGCCAGCGGGCCCAGGGCCAGGCCGACGTCAAGTCCCGAATAGACGAAACCGTAGACGCGGCCAAACGCCGGTGAGGCATTGCCGCCGGCGAGCGACTCGGTCGCAACGCGACGCACCAGCAGATCACGCGAAGGGCCGGCCAGACCGACTCCGACGCCGACCCCGACCATCAGCGGAATCACGCTCCAGGCCGGCGGCAAACCACTGGCCAGCACCGAGGCAAAGACCGCGGCGGCGACCAGGGCGGCGCCCACTGCACGATCATGCGCATGCACCCGCACGGCGACGACCCCGCCAACCACCATGCCCACCGCCGAACCAAGCAGGTAGCCCGTCAACGCCGTTACACCCGCCGCTGCCGTCAATCCGTAAATGCCTCCCAGCACCGGCACGGAAAAACTCTGCAAGCCGCCGAAAGCCGCCGTGATCAGCAGAAAGAACAAAAAGGCCAGCCAGATGACCGGAGCGCCGAGGAAACCGAAAGTCGTCGCCGCTGCCGTGCCATCAGCGCCGTGCGTGCCTGCGGGAACTTTTGCCAGTTCATCGTCCAGCAGCGGCCGCGCCATCCGCAACGCGGCCACGCAGCAAAAGGCCGCCAGGGCCGCCGCAAGCCCGGCACCGCGCCAGCCAGCCCAGGTCAGCGCCGTTCCGGAGATCGTCGCACCGAGCGCCCAACCCAGGTTTCCCGAGAGGCCGTGCACCGAAAACGCGTAACCCAGACGCGACGGCAACACCTTTTTGTTCAGCAGCGAAAAGTCCGCCGGATGGAATACCGAGTTGCCGATGCCGGCCAGGGCCACCGCCAGCACCAGCATCCAGTAATTGATTGCGGCCGCAAGTGCCAGGCCGGAGGCCGCCAGCAACCCCACCCCAGCCATCAGGACACGACGCGCGCCGTAGCGGTCGACGACGATCCCGGCAAAAGCCTGGCCGACGCCGGAGATGGCGAAAACCACTGTCATCAGGAAACCGGCCTCGGTGTAGCCGAAACCGAAGTCCGGCATCAGCAGCGGAAACAGCGGCGGTAACAAAAGGTGAAACAGGTGCGAAGTGGCGTGGGCCATGCCGACCAGCGCAATCACCGCGGCATCGGCACGGACAGGGGTGTGAGCAACCATCGGCGGATGCTAACTGAAATCCGCGGCTGAAATATCCGCTGACACTCGCTAACAGACGGGCGCCCCGCGCCTGCCTATCTTGCGGTTCATGGGCGACGCATCAGCGCCGCCCGCCAACCCGAGGAGATTGTCATGAAAACGAAGTTTCAGTGCAGGCTAACGTCGGACTTAACGACGTTAAGCGCAGCGGCCGGAACTAATGTGAAAGCCTTGCGAATCGGCATGATCGCCACCACGCTGCTGGTCCTGGGCGCAGTCGCCGCCCCGGCGCGCGCCGACAACGTCTATATCGATCGCGGCGGCTGGCGTAACGACAGCCACTTCGCCGACCGCGGCGGTTGGCGTCAGGACCGCCACGAAATCCGTCAGGACCGGCGCGAACTGCGCAGCGACTACCGCGAACTGGCCAGGGACCGCGCCGACTTCCAGCGCGCGCAGGCCCGCGGCGACATCAACGGCATGTTCCGCGAACACATGGAAATCCGTCAGGACATGAGGGAAATCCGCCGCGACCGGGCCGAATTGCACCGCGATGTGCACGCTGTCCGCCACGACTACGCCGGCTGGCAAGTGCCACCGCGTGTCCATTGGCATACAGTGGGTTCGTGGCAGAACCACGGCCATCATTTCGGCTGGTAGCCGGGCCGCGGCAACGCCATCGCAATTGAGCCTGGGCAGCACCCGCCAGAAGCTGCCGCATTGCCGGTGCGATCGTCAGCGGTCAGTGCCGAGGCAATCGGGCGTGACGAGGCGCGCCGGGCCGGGACACTGGAGCGGCAAACCGGGCGCGGTCGCCGTATCGCCAGCGCCGACTCTTGCGGCGACGATGCGATTGAGGTCGAGCAGTTGTTGCAGCAGGTCGGCCTTCGCGCGTCGCGCCGGCTTCCTTCAGACCCGCATGGCCGAAGGCGCGAAACAGGTGGTCGAGAAAGAGTTGCACCTCGCCTTCTTCGTCGCCGCTGATGTGTTCGCGACACCAGGCGACGAAGCCGGCGAGAGTGACGGAAAGCTCAGGGGACAAGGGAGACTTTCTCTTCCGGCGCGGGTTTGGCAACATCCTGGGTTGCAAGCGGACAGTTCAAGCGTGTCGCCAATTCGAGATAGGCGGCATCGTATGTCGTGATGCCATGGGTTTCAGCCAGGTCGGCTATTTCAACCAGCGGAACCACCCTGCCGTCGGGCGCCAGCGGCAGGCGCGAGGCGCGCGCCAGCAGCCCCTTGGCATCCCTGGCATTGATGCGCTTGCGCCGTTGCGCGGTATGCAGGACATTGGCGAATTCGAGATGCCACAAGGCAGGCACGTGCAGTGAATAGTGCGGCAAGGCTTCGAGCAGGCTTTCGCTCCATGCATTCGCCTCATCGTCGAGGAACCAGGGGATCGCCGCCGCACAGTCGATGACCAGCGGCGGCTTTGAACTCACCGCCGTCCCGCCGCGATCAACTCAGAAAGCGTGCTACCGGGCTTTGCGCCGCGATCAATCCCGCGACGAAATGCCCGCAACTCGGCAGTCCAGTCGGCAAGCGCCGAAGCGTCGGACGATGCCTCGGGCGCTACCAGCACTTCTTCGCCCTGCGCGACGCGCTCGACCAGTTGCGACAACTGGGCCTTGGCTTCAAAGATTCCGACACTCAACATGGGCGACTCCTCGTTTCGACCCGCCCCGTATAACCAGATTCTTAATAAAACTGGTCAGATCGTCGCCTTGCCGAAGGTCAACTGCCCCTTGCTCACTCCGACCTTGCCCTGATCCTTCGGCCCGAACTTGCCTTCAAGGATCAGCCTGGAAAGCGGGTTCTCGATGCGTTCCTGGATCGCGCGCTTGAGCGGCCTGGCGCCGAACACCGGGTCGAAGCCGGCCTCGGCCAGCAGGGCCAGCGCCGCGTCGGATACCTCGAGCGCCATGTCGAGTTTGGCCATGCGCTTTTCGAGATACTTGAGCTGGATCTTCGCGATGCCGGCGATGTTCTTTTCATCCAGCGCATGGAACACCACGATCTCGTCGATGCGGTTCACGAATTCGGGTCGGAAATGCATCTTGACTTCGCCCAGCACCGCCAGCTTGATCACCTGGTAGTCGTCGCCGGCCATGTTCTGAATCATCTGGCTGCCGAGGTTCGAGGTCATCACGATGACGGTGTTCTTGAAGTCCACGGTGCGGCCCTGGCCGTCGGGCATGCGGCCGTCGTCGAGCACCTGCAGCAGCACGTTGAAGACGTCCGGATGGGCCTTTTCCACCTCGTCGAAGAGGATCACCGAGTAGGGCTTGCGCCGTACCTGTTCGGTCAGGTGGCCGCCCTCCTCGTAGCCGACGTAGCCCGGCGGCGCGCCGATCAGGCGGGCGACGGAATGCTTCTCCATGAACTCGCTCATGTCGATGCGGATCAGGTGGTCTTCGGCGTCGAAGAGGAATTCGGCCAGGGCCTTGCACAGCTCGGTCTTGCCCACGCCGGTGGGGCCGAGGAAGAGGAAGGAGCCGTAGGGCCGGCTTTCCTCCGACAGGCCGGCGCGCGAGCGGCGGAGGGCGTCGGACACCAGGCGCACGGCCTCGTCCTGGCCGACGACGCGGCTGTGCAGCTTGTCTTCCATCTTGAGCAGCTTCTCGCGTTCGCCCTGCATCATCTTGCTGACCGGGATGCCCGTGGCGCGCGAAACGACCTCGGCGATTTCCTCGGTGCCGACTTGCGTCCGCAGCAGGCGATTCTTCGCCGTGCCGCCGGCGCCGACTCCTGAAGCCGCGGTATCCGCCGCCTTGAGTTGCGCTTCCAGCTTGGGCAGCTGGCCGTACTGCAGTTCGGCCAGCTTGTCGTACTGGCCCTTGCGCTGCAGTTCGGCCATCTGGCCGCGCAGCTTGTCGATCTCTTCCTTGATGTGGGCCGAGCCCTGCACCTGGGCTTTTTCGGCGCGCCAGATCTCGTCGAGGTTGGCGTATTCGCGCTCGAGCTTGTCCATCTCGTCCTTGATCAGGATGAGGCGCTTCTGCGACGCCTCGTCCTTCTCCTTCTTCACCGCCTCGGCCTCGATCTTCAACTGGATCAGGCGGCGGTCGAGCTTGTCCATCACCTCCGGCTTGGAGTCGATTTCCATCTTGATGCGCGCCGCCGCCTCGTCGATCAGGTCGATGGCCGTGTCGGGCAGGAAGCGGTCGGTGATGTAGCGGTGGCTCAACTCCGCTGCGGCGACGATGGCCGGGTCGGTGATGTCCACACCGTGGTGCAGTTCGTATTTTTCCTGCAGGCCGCGCAGGATGGCGATGGTGGCCTCGACGCTGGGCTCGTCGACCTGCACCTTCTGGA
>VEPA01000032.1 GCA_012026675.1 Betaproteobacteria bacterium
GCCTCGATGTACGGCGTATTGGTGCCGAACAGATACGAGTTGGACAGCATCTGCTTCATCATTGCGTCACCTGTTCATGTTTGGGGAAAAAACCGGGGGGCGTCAGCCGCCCCCCGTCTTGGCCGAAAACGGATCAGCGCTGATCGAGCGCCTTGACGTCGCGCCTGGCCGCGCCGATATAGAGCTGGCGCGGACGGCCGATCTTGTATTCCGGATCGGTGATCATCTCCTCCCACTGCGTCATCCAGCCGACGGTGCGGGCCAGCGCGAAGATGCAGGTGAACATCGAGGTCGGAATGCCGAGCGCCTTCTGCACGATGCCCGAGTAAAAGTCCTCGTTCGGATAGAGCTTCTTCTCGACGAAGTAGGGATCTTCCAGCGCAAGCTTCTCCAGTCCCTTGGCCAGCTTGAACAGGCGGCCGTTTTCCAGCCCCAGTTCGCCGAGTACGTCGGCGCAGACCTTGCCCATCAGCTTGGCGCGTGGGTCGAAGTTCTTGTACACGCGATGGCCGAAGCCCATCAGCTTGAAGGTGTCGTTCTTGTCCTTGGCGCGCTTGATGTATTCGCCGACGCGGGAAACGTCGCCGATTTCCTCAAGCATTTCGAGGCAGGCCTCGTTGGCGCCGCCATGTGCCGGACCCCAGAGGCAGGCGATGCCGGCGGAAATGCAGGCGAAGGGATTGGCGCCGCTTGATCCGGCCAGACGCACGGTCGAGGTCGAGGCGTTCTGTTCGTGGTCGGCATGCAGTGTGAATATGATGTCCAGCGCGCGGGTCAGCACGGGGTTCGGCTTGTACTCCTCGCAGGGCGTGCCGAACATCATGTGCATGAAGTTGGCCGTGTAGTCGAGGTCGTTGCGCGGATACATGAAGGGCTGGCCGGTGTTGTACTTGTAGGCCATGGCCACGATAGTCGGCAATTTTGCGACCAGGCGATTGAAGGACACGCTGCGATCCTGTGGATCGGCGAAATCAGTGACATCGTGATAGAAGGCTGAAAGCGCGCCGACCACACCGACCATCACCGCCATCGGGTGCGCGTCGCGGCGGAAGCCCTGATAGAGCCGCACCAGTTGCTCATGCACCATGGTGTGCTTCTTGATCGTGGTCTCGAAGTCGGATTTCTGTTTTGCATTCGGCAATTCGCCGTTCTTCAAAAGGTAGGCAACTTCGAGAAAGTTGCAGTTCTCCGCAAGTTGCTCGATCGGATAGCCGCGATACAGCAGCTCGCCCTTGTCACCGTCGATGAAGGTGACCTTCGACTGGCAGCTTGCCGTGGAAAGAAAACCGGAGTCGTAGGTAAACAGTCCGGTCTTGGCACCGAGGGTGCGGATGTCGATGACGTCGTTGCCATGAACGCCGGTCATCACCGGAAATTCCACTGTCTTGCCATCGATGGTCAGGGTAGCTGTGCGATTCGTGCTCATGATCAGATCCTCTTCCAGGTCCGTTGATTGCCGTTGTTACTCGAAATTGGCTATGGGGGAAACTTCCCGCAGCCGCTCAATCATCGCCGCAAGTTGTGGATCGTCGGTGGCATCCCTGCCGCTCACCAAGGCCCACAAATCGTGGTCTTCCAGCTCAAGCAAACTCTCCAGCGCCGATTCTCCTTGCGCATCGAGATCTTCTTCGTAGCGCTCCCAGAAGCGGTCAAACACCAGATCCAGCTCCAGCAAGGCGCGCCGGCAATGCCATTTCAGGCGATTGATGCGGGCCCTCCGCTGCTCCTCCATTATCAGATGGCCCGCCTGACCATCATTTCCTTTATCTTGCCGATCGCCTTGGTCGGGTTCAGCCCCTTCGGGCAGACGTCGACGCAGTTCATGATGGTGTGGCAGCGGAACAGGCGATACGGGTCCTCAAGGTTGTCGAGCCGCTCGTTGGCTGCCTGGTCGCGCGTGTCGGCGATGTAGCGGTAGGCCGCCAAGAGACCCGCCGGGCCGACGAACTTGTCCGGGTTCCACCAGAACGACGGGCAGGAAGTCGTGCAGCAGGCGCAGAGGATGCACTCGTAAAGGCCGTTCAGTTCCTCGCGATCCTCGGGCGACTGCAGGCGCTCACGCTCGGGCGGCGGATCGTTGTTGATCAGGTAGGGCTTGATCGAGTTGTACTGCTTGAAGAACTGCGTCATGTCGACGATCAGGTCGCGGATCACCGGCAGTCCGGGCAGTGGGCGCAGGACGATGGGTTTGCCTGCGGGGAAACTGTCCATCGCGGTCAGACAGGCCAGTCCGTTCTTGCCATTGATGTTCATCGCGTCGGAACCGCAGCCGCCTTCGCGGCAGGCGCGACGGAAAGAAATGGAATCATCCTGCGCCTTGAGCTTGCCCATGGCGTCGAGCAGCTTGCGGGCAGTCGAGTCGAGCTCGACGGAGATGTCCTGCATGTAGGGCTTGGCATCCTGATCCGGATCGTAACGATAGATCTTGAACTGGACAGTGCGGTTGGCGTTCGTCATCGTCATTTCCTTGTCAGTAGGCGCGCTTCTTAAGCTCGATGGTATCGACGCTCATCGGCTTCATCTGCACCGGCTTGTAGTCGAGACGATTGCCTTCGCGGTACCACAGCGTGTGCTTGAGCCAGTTCCTGTCGTCGCGACCATCCGGTGTTTCCGGCGTATCGATCGCGTCGTCACGGACGTGGGCGCCGCGCGACTCGGTGCGGGCGTTGGCCGAAACGATGGTGGCCTTGGCGACTTCGATCAGGTTGTCGAGTTCCAGCGCTTCGATGCGGGCGGTATTGAATACCATCGACTTGTCCTTGATCTGGGTCTGCGCCACCTGGCCGGCGATCTCGTCGATGCGCTTGACGCCCTCGGCCAGCATGTCCTTGAAGCGGAACACGCCGGCATGCTTCTGCATCGTGCGTTGCATGGCCAGCCGCGTCTCGTGCACGTCGGCGCCGTCCTTCTGGTTGTTCAGGCGATCGACGCGGGCAAGCGTGCGGGCGATGGCCTCCTGCGCCAGCGGTTTGTGAGCCTTGACGCTGGCGCGCAAATCATTGACCGCCGTTTCGCCGGCCGACTTGCCGAACACCAGCAGGTCGAGCAGCGAGTTGGTGCCGAGGCGGTTGGCGCCATGCACCGAAGCACAGGCGCACTCGCCTGCGGCATAGAAGCCATGCACCGGTTCGCTTTGGTTGCCACCCTTCGGCACCACGACCTGACCCAGGTAATTTGTCGGAATGCCGCCCATCTGGTAATGACAGGTCGGGACCACAGGCAGCGGCTCCTTGAGGCAATCGACGCCGGCAAACTGGATGCCGATTTCGTGGATGCCGGGCAGGCGCTTCATGATCGTTTCGGGCGGCAGGTGGGTGATGTCGAGCAGCACGAAATCCTTGTTCGGACCGCAGCCGCGCCCTTCGTTGATCTCGGTGGTCATGGCACGCGACACTACGTCGCGTGAGGCCAGGTCCTTGGCGTTCGGCGCATAGCGTTCCATGAAGCGCTCGCCGTCGGAGTTGCGCAGGATGCCGCCTTCGCCGCGCACGCCCTCGGTGATCAGCACGCCGGCGCCGGCAACGCCGGTCGGGTGGAACTGCCAGAACTCCATGTCTTCCAGCGGGATGCCGGCACGCGCCGCCATGCCGACGCCGTCGCCGGTGTTGATGAAGGCGTTGGTCGAGGAGTAGTAGATGCGCCCTGCTCCTCCGGTGGCAAAAATGGTCGCCTTGGCGTGGAAGACGACGATTTCGCCGGTCTCCATGTCCATCGCGGTGACGCCCAGCACGTCGCCCTCGGCGTCCCGCACCAGATCCAGCGCCTGCCACTCGACGAAGAACTGGGTGTTGACCTTTACGTTGCGCTGGTACATCGCGTGCAGCATGGCGTGACCGGTGCGGTCGGCCGCAGCGCAGGAGCGCCGCACCGGCTTCTCGCCGAAGTTCGACATGTGGCCGCCGAAGGGGCGCTGGTAGATCTTGCCGTTGTCGAGGCGGTCGAAGGGCATGCCGTAGTGCTCGAGTTCGACCACCACTTCATTGGCCTTGCGGCACATGAACTCGATCGCGTCCTGGTCGCCGAGCCAGTCGGAACCCTTGACGGTGTCGTACATGTGCCAGTGCCAGTGATCCTCCTCGGAGTTGCCCAGGCTGGCGGCAACACCGCCCTGCGCCGCCACGGTGTGCGAACGGGTCGGGAAAACCTTGGTCAGCACAGCCGTTTTGTAACCGGCCTCGGATAACTGAATTGCGGCACGCAGGCCGGCGCCGCCGGCACCGACGATGACTGCATCGAACTTGCGAACGGTATAGGTCATGATTGCCTTCCGCAGGGCCGTCCCAAGGAAGGCCGATGTAAAGAGACGGAGCGAAGCGAACCGTGGTCACCCCTTTTCATGGAAAAGGGGCTGGGGGATATGTACATCATTACAGCCTCCAGATGATCTGTATGGCCCAGCCGGCATAGCCGACCAGCGCAAGCAGCGTCATCACGTGCAGAAACAGACGGAGCGCCGCGGAATTGAGATAGTCCATCCAGATGTCGCGCACGCCGACCCAGGCGTGCCAACACAGGCTGACGATGAACAGGAAACTGAGAAAGCGGATGAAGCCGTTGGACATGAAGGCCTGCCAGGCTTCGCGCGATGCCATCGCGCCGCCCAGGGCAGCGGCGAACATGATCAGCGTGAATACCGCCATGACAACACCGGTGACGCGCTGCGCCAGCCAGTCCTTGAGGCCGTAACCTGCCCCGACGACGAGTCTGTTCATGTCAGTAGGCTCCCAGCAGCTTGAGGCCGAAGATCGCGGTCAGCGCCAAGCTGATCGCCATGACCGCCACGGCGGAAGCATGTGCCTGCTGTTTCTCGACGCCGACATGGATGTCGATCAGCAGGATGCGGATGCCCATGCAGAAGTGGTGCAGGAAGGCCCACAGCAGACCCAGCAGAATCAGTTTCACAAGCAGGTTGCCAGTCACGGCAGCGAACATTTCGACACTGCCCTGGGTCGGACTGAGCGACAGTTGCAGCAGCCAGATCAACAGGGGAAGCATCAGGAACAAGCCGGCGCCGCTGACGCGATGCAAGATCGATGCGTAGCCGGCAAGAGGCATCCGGATCTGGTGAAGCGCCAAATGCTTTGGACGCTGTTTGGTCATCTCTGACATAAGAAGATATCTCCCTTTTCACTTTCGGCATAACGCCCGCTGACGCAGGCATGAGGCTGCTCTGAAACCGCGACTACTAGATTCGCTTCACCAGGTTTTGATGCGCTGCACTATAAGACAATTCATTCATATTGAAAACAAAATCTATACGCTAGCCAAGTTCGTTGAAGTAGCAGTGATCATTGGTTGAATACAGGCCACGCCGCCACTCCACCGGTTTGTCGGCGTAGGAAAAGCTCACGCGCTCGACCGACAGCAGGGGACTGCCCTCGGCGACTTTCAACAGTTCCGCGCTGGCGCGATCCGCGGGAACGGCGCGAATGCGTTCTTCCGCACGGATCATGCGAATGCCGAATTGATTTTCAAAGAAACTGTAGAGCGATCCCTGGTAGTCGCGCAGCATTTCCAGAGTCACCGTGCCGAAGATCGCTCCGGGCAGATAGATTTCATCGACCACCACCGGCTTGCCAGCAAACTGCAGCAGGCGACGCACGATATTGATCGGATCGCCGATATTCAATTCGAGCATGCGCGCCACTTCAGGTCCGGCCTTGGCGCGCCAGCACTCCAGGGGGACGCTTTGTGCCTGCTCGATGCCGCCGGCCAGCGGGACGAGTCGCAGGAAGCGAAAAAAGGCGCGGGGGTCGTCGTGGGATGCTACGAAAGTGCCCTTGCCCTGGCGGCGCAGCAGCAGATTTTCCGCCGCCAATTCGTCGATGGCCTTGCGTACCGTGCCCTGACTGACATTGAAGCGGATGGCCAGCTCCGATTCACTGGGAATCGCCTCGCCTGGACGCCATTCGCCGGACTCGAGCCGCTGCATGAGCAGACTCTTGATCTGACGATAGAGAGGACTGAAAGTCGGCGATGATGACGCGGCGATGGACGCCTCCTTCGAAGGCACCATCACGACTTGGCCTCGGATTGGCCGTGAAGCGGAGCTGTTTCGCTTTTGGGTAGGGCAAATTGCGGCATGGGCGGCATTTGAACATATTTTTTTGAACACGTCCACACCATATCATATGTCTTATATAAGACATATTTTAGATATTGACACAGCGCAGCATTGTACTTAAACTGCGCCCCATTGATCGTGGCGTATTATTCGCCCCCATGGCGGAAGCGCAGCGCACCGTCCGATCAGCCGGCCTTTTTGAAGTCTCGACCAATCGATTCAACCTGATACAGGAGTTTTACAAATGGCAAAAGCCCCCGTGCGTGTTGCAGTGACCGGCGCCGCCGGCCAAATCGGATATGCCCTGGTATTTCGCATCGCTGCCGGCGAAATGCTCGGCAAGGATCAACCCGTCATTCTCCAGATGCTCGAACTGCCCATGGAAAAGGCCCAGGCAGCGCTCAAGGGCGTGATGATGGAACTCGACGACTGCGCCTTCCCGACGCTGGCCGGCATGGTCGGTACCGACGATCCCAAGGTCGCTTTCAAGGATGCCGACTACGCCCTGCTGGTCGGCGCCAAGCCGCGCGGCCCGGGCATGGAGCGCAAGGACCTGCTGATGGAAAACGCCAAGATCTTCATCGAGCAGGGCAAGGCATTGAACGACGTCGCCTCGCGCAATGTCAAAGTGCTGGTGGTCGGCAACCCCGCCAACACCAACGCCTACATCGCCATGCGCTCCGCACCCACCCTGCCGCAAAAGAACTTCACCGCAATGCTGCGCCTTGACCACAACCGCGCCATTTCGCAACTGGCGACGCGCACCGGCAAGGCCGTTTCCGACGTCGAGAATATGATCGTCTGGGGCAACCATTCGCCCACCATGTATCCCGACCTGCGCTTCTGCACCGTCGCCGGCGCCGCCGCACCCGCCGCGATCAATGACGAAGCCTGGTATCGCAATGAATACATCCCCACCGTCGGCAAGCGCGGTGCGGCCATCATCGCCGCACGCGGCGCCTCGTCGGCCGCCTCGGCCGCCAATGCCGCCATCGACCACATGCACGACTGGGCGCTTGGCACCCAGGGCAAATGGGTCACCATGGGCGTTCCCTCCGACGGCACCTATGGCATTCCCAAGGGCATCATCTACGGTGTACCGGTCACCTGCGAAGGCGGTGAGTACACGCGCGTCGAAGGCCTGGCCATCGATGACTATTCACGCACCATGATGGACAAGACCCTGGCCGAGTTGCAGGAAGAGCAAGCCGGCGTGGCCGCACTGCTCGGCTGATGACGGACGGCAGGATGAAGCGGACCACGCCGAGGTTGTCCTGAGGTGAGACCTCCGCTTCATCCAGCCGCTGTCCTTTATCCGGGCGCCAAGCCCTTTCCGGCCCTTGCCGCCTGCGAGCATTTCGCCGGCTCAGAGAAAACCATACGCAAGGCGCTGCAACTGCAAGTCGAGTTGGCAGTCGACGGGCAGCCGGTATTCGATGTCACCGCCGATTGCGAGGACGGCGCACCGGCCGGCCATGAAGCCGAACATGCGGCGATGATCGCCGACCTGCTGCTCGACCCGGCGAACCGTTACGGACGGCTCGGCGCCCGCATCCATGACGTAACGCATGCGCACTGGCGCGACGACCTGCAGGTCATCGTCGGCCGTGCCGGGAAACAGGTGGCGTATGTCGTATTGCCAAAAGTTTCCAGTGCCGACGATGCATTGACCCAGATAGCGGCTCTCGACGAAATTCGAGCCAGGCAGGGCATAGCGCGCGAAATTCCTGTTCATGTGCTTATCGAAACCCCCGGCGCGCTGCATGAAGTGTGGCAGATCGCCGCCCTGCCGCATGTCGAATCCATCGATTTCGGCCTGATGGATTTCGTCAGCGCGCATCACGGCGCCATTCCAGGCAGCGCAATGCGCTCGCCGGGTCAGTTTTCGCATCCGCTGATAGCGCGCGCCAAGTGCAACATCGCCGCTGCGGCACTGGGCAATGGCGTGGTTCCGGCGCACAACGTCACCACCGAATTCAATGACCCCGACGTCGCGCGCGAGGACGCGCGCCGCGCGAAGAACGAGTTCGGCTTCCTGCGCATGTGGAGCATCCACCCGCGCCAGATCCAGCCCATCATCGAAGCCATGCAGCCTGATTTTGCCGAAGTGGCCGAAGCCAGCAGCATTCTTCTCGCCGCGCAGAATGCCGAATGGGGACCCATTTCCTGGGAGGGCAAGCTGCACGACCGCGCCTCCTATCGCTACTACTGGGAGTTGCTGCGGCGCGCTCATGCCACTGGCGCCACCCTGCCGGCAGAAGCCCGCCACGGATTCTTTCACCCCGCCGCACATTGACCACAACACGACCCACATTCCCACTGATTCCAACGAGAGGACGTCATCATGCTTGAAGCCTATCGCCAACATGTCGCCGAACGCGCCAGCCTTGGTATCCCGCCCCTGCCCCTGACCAAGCAGCAGACCGAAGAACTGGTCGCCCTGCTGAAGAACCCGCCCAAGGGCGAGGAAGCCTTCCTCGTCGACCTGATCACCCAGCGCGTTCCGGCCGGTGTGGACGATGCGGCCAAGGTCAAGGCCGAGTTCCTCGCCCGAGTGGCGAAAGGCGAAGAAGCCTGCGGCCTTATCTCGCGCGAAAAGGCCACCGAACTCCTCGGCACCATGGTCGGCGGCTACAACGTCAAGCC
>VEPA01000019.1 GCA_012026675.1 Betaproteobacteria bacterium
GGCCAGCCGGGCAGCGTGTCGAGTGCGGCCAGCAGTTCATCGGCATATTGGGTGATGGCCAGGTAGTAGCCGGGGATCTCGCGCTTTTCGACCACCGCGACGGTGCGCCAGCCGCGGACTTCGATGACCTGTTCGTTGGCCAGCACCGTCTGGTCGACCGGGTCCCAATTAACGCCCTGGGTTTTCTTGTAGGCGATGCCCTATTCCAGCAAGCGCAGGAACAGCCACTGATTCCATTTGTAGTATTCGGGTGCGCAGGTCGCCAGCTCGCGCTCCCAGTCCAGCGCAAAGCCGAGCGACTGGAGCTGCTTTTTCATGTAGGCGATGTTGTCCCAGGTCCACTGCGCCGGCGGCACCTTGTTCTGCATCGCGGCGTTCTCGGCGGGCAGGCCGAAAGCGTCCCAGCCCATGGGCTGCAGGACGTTGTAGCCCTTCATCCGGTGGTAGCGGGAGAGGACATCGCCGATGGTATAGTTCCGCACGTGCCCCATGTGCAGTTTTCCCGACGGATAGGGGAACATCGACAGGCAGTAGTACTTTGGCTTGTCCGAGTTTTCCGCGGCGCGAAAAGCCAGGGTGCTGTTCCAGTGGGCTTGGGCGGCCTGCTCGATTTCGGTCGGGAGATATTTTTCCTGCATGGCCGGGGCGTCTTTTTTGAGTGCTGGCAAAGGGTGGAATTATAACCGCCCGTTCTGATCGAAAGGATTTGCATGCCCCCACTGAGCCGCGTCCTCACGGCGCTTGCCTGGCTTTTGCTGACCTTTTCCGCACCGGCGCAGGCTGCCGCGGCGGCTACCGTGGAGGTCGTGCAATCGCCGGCCTGGCGCGATCGAGACGGCTTCACGGAAGCTTTGGCGGCGGGCATGGAGCTCAAGAGCGGCGATGTGGTGCGTACCGGCCCGGGTGCCCGCGCCTACCTGATGCTGGCCGAAGGCAGCCGGGTCAAACTGGGCGAAACCGCGCAATTCACTTTTCAGACGCAGAGCCTGCGGCCGGAGAAATCCTTTCGCGCCGCGCTCGATATCGTCGCCGGAGCCTTTCGCTTCACCACCGCCAGGCTGAAGAAGGCCCTCTCCCGTGACGTCGCGATCCGCGTCGGTACGGCGACCGTCGGCATTCGCGGCACCGACATCTGGGGCAAGACCGACCAGGACGGTGATCTGGTGGCATTGATCGAAGGCCGCATCGAAATCACGCGCGCGGGCCAGACCAGCGAACTGACGCAGCCGATGACTTATTTCGATGCGCCGACCGGCAAGGCCGCCGAGGTCAAGTCGCTCGACCTGGAGACCTTCGTCAAGCTGGCACGGCAGACCGAAATCATGGCGGGTGACGGCGCGGCACGCGCGCGGGGCAAGTGGCGTGTCATGGCGGGAACGGCGACAAACGAGGAAGCGGCTCTGGAGCTATACGACCGCATACGCGAGGCGGGCTTTGCCGCGCGCATCCGGCCGCGTCAAGCCGAGGGTGGCGGCTGGAACTACGAATTGCGGCTCGATGGCTATGCCAGTGCCGCGGAAGCCGAAGTCACTGCGGCCCGACTGCAGGCTGCAACCGGCCTCAAGACTAGCGTGGGCCGCTAGCCCAGTTGCTGCTGTTGCTGGCGTGTGGCGGAGCTGACCAACCGCCAGCCGCGCGCCGTCAGGGCCGAGCCTTGCTGGGCGACCAGCATCGAGACCGACCAGAGCCTGGCCTGGGCGCGTGCCCAGGGGCGCCAGCCGAACGAGGCCGCGTCTGCGCGCAAGGATTCGGCGAGCGCCAGTTCCAGCAAGCGATCCACGGCCAGCTTGAAATAAAGCGAGGAGCCGACCTTGGCCCGGCGCGCGGCCCAGCGCTCCGCGTCGTGCCACAGCGCGGCGGCTCTGGATTCGCTGATGCCGGTTTTTTTTGCCAGCCAGGGCAGTATCTTGGGTGTCTTGGGGTAGCTTCTCATAGAGTTTCTCCTGTTCAGTCGGGCAACCCCGGCCTTGTGAGCCGGGGCCACCCTTCAAGCTGTAACGTGTTGCATTGCAGCATGGCAGATTCTACAGGTTTGATATGGGTGAGGGCCTCTAAATTCAAGTTTTTTGGTGCAATGCGACATTCCGCTGCGCAACAAGTCCTTTCCCAGTTTCTGCCCGTTGTTAGCGCTCACTTTTGGCCAATTGGCTCGGGTCAGGCCGATATAATCGACGCCCCAGCTCCGTACGATGTCCATGAATTCCCTGCTTGCCCATCTCAACCCGCCGCAACTGGCAGCGGTCACCCTGCCGCCGGCGCATGCCCTGATCCTCGCCGGCGCCGGTTCGGGCAAGACGCGGGTGCTGCCGCCGCGCATCGCCTGGCTGATTTCGACCGGCCAGGTGTCGCCACCCGGGGTGCTGGCCGTGACCTTCACCAACAAGGCCGCCAAGGAAATGCAGACGCGGTTGGCCGGCATGCTGCCGATCAACGTTCGGGGCATGTGGATCGGCACTTTTCACGGCCTGTGCAACCGCCTGCTGCGCGCCCACTATCGCGATGCCGGCCTGCCGCAACTGTTCCAGATCCTCGATTCGGCCGACCAGCAGTCGGCGGTCAAGCGCCTGCTCAAATCGCTGAATGTCGATGACGAGAAATTTCCGCCGCGCGAACTGTGCCAATTCATCAACGCGCAGAAGGAACAGGGACTGCGCCCGGCGGCGGTCGAAGCCTGGGACGACTGGGCGAGGAAGCGCGTCGGGCTCTACGAAGCCTACGAGGCCCAGTGCCAGCGCGAAGGCGTGGTCGATTTCGCCGAACTGCTGCTGCGTTCCTACGAACTGCTGGAGCGCAACGAGCCGCTGTGCCGGCACTACCAGGAGCGCTTCCGCCACATCCTCGTCGATGAGTTCCAGGACACCAACAAGCTGCAATACAAGTGGCTGAAACTGCTAGCGGGCGGCGGTGCCCATTTGTTTTGCGTGGGGGATGACGATCAATCCATCTACGCCTTCCGCGGCGCCGATGTCGGCAACATGGCCGACTTCGAGCGCGAGTTCAAGGTGCCGAACCTGATCCGCCTCGAACAGAACTACCGCTCTCACGGCAACATCCTCGATGCGGCGAATGCGATCATCAAGAACAATCCCACGCGACTGGGCAAGAACCTGTGGCCCGCGGCCGGCAGCGGCGAGCCGATCCGAATTTACGAATCCTATTCGGATGGCGATGAGGCGCGCTGGATCGTCGAGGAGGTCAAGGCCCTGCAGCGCGACGGCCATGCCCGTGCCGAGATCGCCCTGCTCTATCGCAGCAACGCGCAGTCGCGCGCGCTCGAACATGCGCTGTTCAACGCCGGCCTGCCTTACCGCGTGTATGGCGGCCTGCGCTTCTTCGAGCGCGCCGAGATCAAGCACGCGCTGGCCTACCTGCGCCTGATCGCCAACACCGATGACGACACGGCTTTTGCCCGTGTGGTGAATTTCCCCGCCCGCGGCATCGGCGCGCGCAGCTTGGAAAACCTGCAGGATGCGGCGAAGGCCGCCAACAGCAGCCTGCATGCGGCGATCCCGCAGGTCGCCGGCGCCGGCGGTGCCAAGCTGGCCGCCTTCGCGCGACTGATAGAAAGCTTGCGCGAGGCAGCATATCTGCCGCTGCCCGAACTGGTCGCCCACGTCGTCGACCTCTCCGGCCTGCGCGCCCATTACCAGAACGAGAAGGAGGGACAGGAACGCCTGGCCAACCTCGACGAACTGATCAATGCCGCCGCGAGTTTCGTCGCCGAGGAAGGCACGCCCAATCAGGACGGCGAAATCACCGGCGAGTTCGGCAACGACCTGTCTTCCTTTTTGGCCCACGCCTCGCTCGAAGCCGGCGAGCATCAGGCCGGCGAAGGCGACGACGCGCTGCAACTGATGACCGTGCATTCGGCCAAGGGCCTGGAGTTCAATGTCGTCTTCATCAGTGGTCTGGAGGATGGGCTGTTCCCGCACGAGAATTCGCTGTCGGAAACACGGGATGGAAAATCCGGGCTCGAAGAGGAGCGGCGCCTGATGTATGTCGCCGTCACGCGCGCACGGCAGCGGCTTTACCTGAGCTTCGCGCAGACCCGCATGCTGCACGGCCAGACGCGCTACAACCTGCCCTCGCGTTTCCTCGACGAAGTTCCCGAGGAACTGGTGAAATGGCTGACGCCGCGCGCCGGCAAGGGCGGTTTCGCCGTGTCGTCAGCACCGACTTATCCTGCCACCTCGCGTCGCAGCGAATCCTCGGGCGGCAGCGGATTCCGCATCGGCCAGTCCGTGATGCATGCAAAATTCGGCCTCGGCGTCATCATTAACGCCGAGGGCGGCGGCAGCGATGCGCGGGTGCAGGTCAACTTCGGCAACGCCGGCATCAAGTGGCTGGCGCTTGCCGTGGCCAAACTGGAGGCAGCAAATTGACGACATACTCCCCAGCCCCCTTACCAGAAAAGGGGGTGACGACGGTTCAGCCGCCGCGGCGGCTTCCGGATCAACAATCGCTGCCTCTTTGGGGCGGCCCGGCGGAGGCAGCATGAATACCGTTGAAGCGAACGGCATCACCATCAATTACAAAATTGAAGGCAGCGGCCCCTGGCTCACGCTTTCGCATTCGCTGTCCTGCGACCTGACGATGTGGGATGAACTCGCCGTGGCGCTGGCGCCGACTTTCACGGTGCTGCGCTACGACACGCGCGGCCATGGCGGCACGACGGCAGCGGTGGGCGCCTACAGCTTCGAGCAGCTCACGGCCGATGTCGTCGGCCTGCTCGACGCGCTGAAGGTGGAACGCACGCATTTCGTCGGCCTTTCGATGGGCGGCATGATCGGCCAGCACTTCGCGCTCGCCGCTCCGCAACGCCTGAACAAGCTCGTCATCGCCAACTCCACCAGCCGCATCCCGCCCGAAGCCGGCCCCCTCTGGGACGAGCGCATCGCCATCGTTCGCAGTCAGGGCTGTGCCGGTCTCGTCGAAGGCACGCTGGGGCGCTGGTTCACGCCGGGCTTTCGCGCCGCGCGGCCGGATGTCATGGCGCGCATCGGCAAGCTGATTGCCGGCACGCCGCCGGCCGGCTACATCGGTTGCGCCGCCGCGATCCGCGCGCTCGACATCACGGCGCGGATCGGCGCCATCGCCGCGCCGACTCTGGTCATTGCCGGCGCCGACGACCCCGGCACGCCGCCGGCGATGGGCGAAGCCATCGCTTCGACGATACCCGGCGCGCGGCTCGAGATCATCCCGTCGGCATCGCATCTTTCCTGCATCGAGCAGCCGGAGAGCTTTTTCCGGCTGCTTGCCGACTTTCTCAAGGGCTGAGCATGGACCTCGGAATCGAAGGCAAATCGGCACTGGTCTGCGCCTCGAGCAAGGGCCTCGGTCGCGGCTGCGCCTTCGCCCTGGCGCGCGAAGGCGTGGCCGTCACCCTCGTGGCGCGCGGCGCCGAGGTGCTGGAACAAACCGCCGCCGAGATTCGCGCGGCGACCGGCGCGGTGGTGAACACCGTCGCCGCCGATATCGTGACGGCCGCCGGCCGTGCCGCGGCGCTGGCCGCCTGTCCGCAACCGGACATCCTGGTCAACAACGCCGGCGGTCCGCCGCCAGGAGATTTCCGCGACTGGTCGCGCGAGGACTGGCTCGCGGCGCTCGATGCCAACATGCTGGCGCCGATCGAGCTGATCAAGGCCACCGTGGACGGCATGATCGCGCGCAGGTTCGGCCGCATCGTGAACATCACCTCGGGCGCGGGGAAGGCGCCGAGCGACGTGCGGGGGTTGTCCAACGGCGCGCGCTGCGGGCTCACCGGCTTCGTCGCCGGACTTGCGAGGAAGACCGTGGCGCACAATGTCACCATCAACAACCTGCTGCCGGGCTTCTTCGACACCGAGCGCATCGCCACGGTGATCGGTAGCCAGGCCAAGGCGCGCGGCGTTCCCTATGAACAGCTGCTGGCCGAGCGCATCGCCACGATTCCGGCGGGGCGCATCGGCAAGCCGGAGGAGTTCGGCGCGGCCTGCGCCTGGTTGTGCTCGGCGCAGGCCGGATACATCACCGGGCAGAACTGGCTGCTCGATGGCGGCGCCTATCCCGGCACCTTCTGAAATCTGCAATCATGATCGGCGGGACCGGATGCCTTGTCCTGCCCGTCACGGCCTTACCTGAACTGGAGTGAATCATGCCTGGCTTGCTGAATACTGTTGATCCGGATGGACTGCTGGAATATTCGGTGGTCTATACCGACCGCGCGCTGAACCACATGTCGCAGGCCTTCCAGGGCGTGATGCGCGAAATTTCGACTACTCTCAGGCAAGCCTACGGTGCCAGCGCGGTGGCCGTGGTGCCCGGCGGCGGCACCTTCGCCATGGAGGCCGTGGCGCGCCAGTTCGCCGGCGGGCGCCGCTGCCTGGTGCTGCGCAACGGCTGGTTCAGTTTCCGCTGGTCGCAGATCCTCGACATGGGCCGGATTCCAGTCGCCACGACGGTGCTCAAGGCGCGTCGCGCTGGCGAAGGGCTGCAGGCGCCGTTCATGCCGGCGCCGATCGACGAAGTGGTCGCCGCGATCCTTGAACAGCGGCCCGAGGTGGTATTCGCGCCGCATGTCGAGACGGCTTCGGGCATCCTGCTGCCTGACGACTATCTGCGCGCTGTGGCGACCGCGGTGCACCAGGTCGACGGGCAGTTCGTCCTCGACTGCATCGCTTCCGGCACGCTGTGGGTGGACATGCGTGCGCTGGGCGTCGATGTTCTGATCAGCGCACCGCAGAAGGGTTGGAGCGGCCCTTCCTGCGCCGGTCTGGTTGGCCTGGGCGAGCGGGCGTTGGCGCGCATCGCCGACACGACCAGCAGCAGCTTTGCCTGCGACCTGAAAAAGTGGCTGCAGATCATGGAGGCCTACGAAAACGGCGGCCACGCCTATCACGCCACGATGCCTACCGACGCCCTGCGCCGCGTGCGCGATGCCATGTGCGAGACCGCAGCCCACGGCTTCGAACTCGCCCGCAGCCAGCAGTGGGAACTCGGGCGACGGGTGCGCGCGCTGCTTGTCGAACGCGGCTTTCCCAGCGTTGCGGCGGCGGGGTTCGAGGCGCCCGGGGTGGTGGTCAGCTATACGAGCGACCCCGCAATCCAGTCCGCGAAAAAGTTCATCGACCTGGGACTGCAGGCGGCGGCCGGCGTACCCTTGCAATGCGACGAGCCGGGGGATTTCCGCAGCTTCCGCATCGGGCTTTTCGGCCTCGACAAATTGACCAATATCGAGCGCACCGTCGCCACGCTGAAAGACGCATTCGACCGGCTGGGCTGAGCGCTCAAGTCCAGGGGCGCTTAAA
>VEPA01000199.1 GCA_012026675.1 Betaproteobacteria bacterium
GACAAGTATGACCCGGAGCATTCGAAGAAGTATTTCAAAAAGCTTGGCAGCGGCTTCCTGCCACGCCTGTCGACGTGGCGCGAGATCGGCATGGCGCGCAAAGCCCTGGCGTTGGCCGGAAATCCAAAAACTGTGCTTGATCTGCCCTGCGGCACCGGCCGCTTTTGGGAATTGCTTGCCGAGAGGCCGGATCGCAGGATTTTCGCCGCCGACAACAGCCAGGACATGATCAACACCGGCATGGAGTTGCGCCCGCCGGCAGTGACGGCGCGCATTGAAAAAACCTTTCAGTGCTCGGCCTTCGCCACGGGACTGCCGGACCGCTTTGTCGAGTGCGTATTCAGCATCCGCCTGATGCACCACATCGAAAAAAGCCAAGACCGCATCCTGATGCTCAAGGAGTTCAGGCGCATCAGTTCCGGCACGGTCATCATGTCAGAGTGGGTTGACGGCAATTACACTGCCTGGCGACGGGCGAAGCTCGAACGCCAGCGCGCCCTGAACAATTACCAAGGCCCGCGCAATCGCTTCGTAATCAGGCAGGAAGACATCGAGCGCGAAATTTCCGCCGCCGGCCTGGAAATCGTCGGCCATATCGACTTTCTGAAGTACTTCGACAAGAAGCGTGTTTATGTCCTGCGTACGCGAACGAGCTGATGCATTTGCATGAAAGACTTTGTCCGCGAGAGCTGGCGTCCTGTCCTGGTGCACAACGGCTTATTGGATTTTGATGCGTTATGGCAACTCGAAGCGCCATGGTTTGAGGCACCCAACCGCAGACGCGGCGGCTGGAGCGGGGTGGCCCGCTGCGAACTGGATTAGCCGGAGGGCGGCAAGCGCGCCGTCTTTCTGAAGCGCCAGGAAAACCACAAGACATTTTCCTGGCGCCAACCGATCAAGGGAATCCCCACCTTCCTCCGGGAATTCCGCTTGATCATGCTGTACAAGGCCAGCGGCATTCCTGCGCTCGAGCCGGTCTATTTTGCGATGCGAACGATAGACGGAGGGCACCGGGCCATTCTGATGACCGAAGAACTGTCGGGCTTTGCTTCAATGGAGTCGCATGTCCAAGCCTGGCTGCAAAACGGTTTTCCCCCGCGAGGAGACCGCCGGAAGTATCTGGAAGCCGTTGCTGAACTGTCGGGCAGGATTCATGAAAGCAAGATTCAGCACAACTGTTATTACCCGAAGCACATTTTTGCCCGCATGAACCCCGACGGCCGCGTCGAGGCACGGGTCATCGATCTTGAAAAGTCCCGCCGCAGACCGCTGTCCCTGTTGTGCACCCTGCGCGACATCGATACATTGAACCGCCACGCGCCCGAATGGAGTCGCAGCGATCGCCTGCTGTTCCTCAAGTCCTATCTACGCATCGATCGCCTGACGCCCTACGCCAAATGGCTATGGCGGCGCCTCGCGGCACGCGCCCTGGCAAAGTCCGGCGCCCGAGCCTGATCCGCCGCACAGGACCCGGCAATGCAAATCGCATTCACGCTTTTCAAATACTTTCCCTACGGCGGCCTGCAGCGCGATTTTCTGCGCATCGCGCTGGCCTGCCAGGCTCGCGGACACGCCGTCCGTGTCTATACGCTGAGCTGGCAGGACGAGCTCCCGGAGGGGTTCGACGTCGTGCAGGTGCCTGTGAAGGCGCTGACCAATCCGCGCCGCTACGCAAAGTTCTCCGCCTGGGTGCAACAGGATCTCGCCAGGCGCCCCGCCGACCGCGTCGTGGGATTCAACAAGATGCCGGGGCTGGATGTCTATTACTCCGCCGACCCTTGTTACGAGGACAAGGCGCACGCGCTGAGGAACAGGCTCTATCGCCTCTCCGCCCGTTACCGGCATTTCTCCGCCTTCGAGCGTGCGGTGTTCGATCCGCGCAGCCATACCGAAATCCTGCTGATCTCGGCAGTACAGCAGCCGCTTTTTCAAAAACACTATGGCACGCCAGCGGAACGCTTCCACTTGCTGCCGCCGGGCATTGCACGTGATCGATGCGCGCCACCGGACGCGACGGAGATCCGCCGGGCATTCCGCAACGAATTCGGGCTTCGCACCGAAGATCTGCTGCTGGTACAGATCGGCTCGGGCTTCAAGACCAAGGGACTGGACCGCAGCCTGAAGGCCCTGGCCGCTTTGCCTGCCGCATTGAAGGCGCGCACGCGACTGATCGTCATCGGCCAGGACGAACCGCGCCCCTTCCTCCGGCAGATCAGGCAACTCGGACTCGCCGACCGGGTCACCATCCTCAAGGGGCGTGACGACATCCAGCGCTTCCTGCTCGGCGCCGACCTGCTGCTCCATCCGGCCTACAACGAGAACACCGGCACGGCGCTGCTCGAAGCCGTCGCCTCCGGCCTGCCGGTATTGACCACGGCCGCCTGCGGTTACGCCCACTACATCGAGGAAGCCGGTGCGGGCCAGGTGATCGCCCTGCCCTTTGTCCAGGGCACGCTCGATGCACGCCTTGCCGCCATGCTCGCCGACGAATCTGCACGCCGGCAATGGAGCGCCAACGGGCTCGCCTTCGCCAATCGTGCCGACCTGTACAGCATGCCGGAGCGGGCAGCTGATATCATTACGGGCCAATCTGTTGAATAAACAGCCCAATTCACCCGAAACCGCTCCATGCACGAACACACCCCGCGCCATACCTCGCAGATTCAAAGCTCTTCCGATCGCTCTTTTGGATTCGTCTTTGCCGCCGTCTTCCTGATTGTTGCCCTCTACCCGCTGCTCCATGCATCGGGCATCAGGCTCTGGGCGGTCGTCGTCTCAGGCATGTTCCTTCTGCTGGCGGCGCTTGCTCCGCATGTCCTTGCCCCGGCCAACCGGCTGTGGACAAAATTCGGGGTTCTGCTGCACAACATCGTCAGCCCGATTGCGCTGGGCATTCTTTTCTTCCTTGTCGTCACCCCGACCGCCCTGCTGATGCGACTCTTCGGCAAGGATCCGTTGCGCCTGCGTTTCGATCCCGCCGCCGACAGCTACTGGATCAAGCGCGATCCACCGGGCCCCCCGCCCGACTCGCTAAGCAATCAGTTCTAGGAAACTTCCATGTCCTTCATCAAGGAACTCTGGGCGTTCATGCGCGCCCGCAAGAAATACTGGCTGCTGCCCATCGTGGTCATGATGGTTCTGCTCGGCGTGTTGATCGTCCTCGCGCAGGGCAGTGCCGTTGCGCCTTTTATTTACACGTTGTTCTGACCTCGCCGCATGGTCATCCTCGGCATTTCCGCCTTCTACCACGACAGCGCCGCCGCCTTGCTGCGCGACGGCGAGATCGTCGCCGCCGCGCAGGAGGAACGCTTCACGCGCAAGAAGCACGATCCCGGCTTTCCCGCCAATGCGATCGCATACTGTCTGGGCGAAGCGGGCATCGGCTGGCAGGACGTCGACCATGTGGCCTTCTACGACAAGCCCTTCCTCAAGTTCGAGCGCCTGCTCGAAACCTATGTGAGCTTCGCGCCGCGCGGCTTCGAATCTTTCCGCATGGCGATTCCGGTCTGGCTGCGCGAAAAGCTCTTCCTCAAGGACCTGCTGGTCAAGGAATTGCGCCGCCATGCCCCGGACCAGGACTGGGACAGCCGGCTGCGCTTTTCCGAGCACCACCTGAGCCATGCCGCCAGCGCCTTCTTCCCCTCGCCCTTCGAAGAGGCCGCCGTGCTGACCATGGACGGCGTCGGCGAGTGGGCCACCACCTCGCTCGCCATCGGCCGCGGCAAGACGCTGGAAGTTCTCAAGGAAATCCACTTCCCGCATTCGCTGGGCCTGCTCTATTCGGCGTTCACCTACTACACCGGCTTCAAGGTGAATTCGGGCGAATACAAGCTGATGGGCCTCGCGCCCTACGGCGAACCCAAATATGTCCAGAAGATTTTTGATCACCTGGTCGACCTGAAGCCGGACGGCTCCTTCCGCCTCGACCAGTCCTACTTCAATTACTGCACCGGCCTGACCATGACCGGCCCGAAGTTCCATGAACTCTTCGGCGGCCCTCCGCGGGCGGCCGGCGAGCAGTTGACTCAGCACCACATGGACCTGGCCGCCTCGATACAGGCCGCAACGGAAAGAATCGTGCTGCAGCTGGCCCGCTCGATCCGCGCCGAAACCGGCATGCGCAATCTGTGCCTCGCCGGCGGCGTGGCGCTGAACTGCGTGGCCAATGGCAAAGTCCTGCGCGACGGCCAGTTCGACGACATCTGGATACAGCCGGCCGCCGGCGATGCCGGCGGCGCGCTGGGCGCGGCCCTGGCCGTGCATCACATCCACCTCGGCCAATCCCGCACCGCGGATGGCAGCGACAGGATGCGCGGCTCCTATCTCGGCCCGGAATATGCGCAGGCCGACATCGAACGGCGCCTGACAGCGGCCGGCGCGAAATTCCAGGTGCTCCCTGATGCCGATCTCTACCAGGCCGGAGCAACGGCATTGGCCGAAGAAAAGGCCCTGGGCTGGTTCCAGGGACGCATGGAATTCGGCCCGCGCGCGCTGGGCGGACGCTCCATCCTCGGCGATGCCCGCTCGCCGGCGATGCAGTCGGTGCTCACCCTCAAGGTCAAGTATCGCGAGTCCTTCCGTCCCTTCGCCCCGGCGGTGCTGCGCGAAGACGTCGCCGACTGGTTCGAACTCGACGGCGACAGCCCCTACATGCTGCTGGTCGCGGACGTCGTGGAGAAGCGCCGGCGGCAGATGAGCGAGGCCGAGCAGAAACTGTTCGGCATCGAGAAGCTAAACGTGCCACGCTCGGACATCCCGGCCGTGACCCATGTCGACTATTCGGCCCGCATCCAGACCGTGCATGCGGAAACCAATCCCCGCTATCACGCCCTGATCTCCGCCTTCAAGCGGCAGACCGGTTGCCCGGTGATTGTGAACACCAGCTTCAACGTGCGCGGCGAACCCATCGTCTGCACCCCGGAGGATGCTTTCCGCTGTTTCATGGGCACCGAGATCGAAGCCCTGGCCGTGGGCAACTGTTTCCTGAAAAAGGAAGACCAGGATCCGGCGCTCAAACTGAATTATGAAACCGCTTTTGAGCTCGACTAGTCGCCAGCGCCTGGTTCAGGTGCTGGGCCTTGCATTGATCGCGCTGGCCTTCCACGCAATGCTGTCGGCCGTCGTGCTGGTCGCCAGCCTGGTGTTGCTACAAATGAACATCACGCCCGACCTGCCCTGGATTTCTTCCGTGCAGCAGGACCTTTACATGCGGGCCACGCGAAGCATCTGGCAAAACCAGGCCAATTGCGTCGTTTTCGATGACGAACTGATTTACAAACCAAAAATCGGCACCTGCCAGTTCAATAACCCGGAGTTCAAGACGACACTGAACTTCTCAGCCGAGGGTCGTTTCACGGGGGGAAAACCGGCAGGCCCGGGCATTGCCGTGATCGGCGATTCCCATGCAATGGGCTGGGGCGTGCAGGACGAAGAAACCTTTGCGGCAGGGTTGCAAAAGCTGAGCGGCCGCCCCGTGTACAACCTCGCGGTGTCGAGTTACGGCACCGTGCGCGAGGTTTTGCGACTGGAAAAGTCGGGCCTGCTGGATAAAGTGGATACGATTGTCATCCAGTACTGCAACAATGACCTTCCTGAAAACAGGCGTGGCCAGATTACCGGGATCGATGAAAACAGGAAAAAATTCGAAAAAATTACCCAAGGTGAGAAGAGCTTCAGCGGCCTGTTGCGCATGATCAGAAAAACCTACTCGTTTGCGTTTTCTTTCCCCTTCAAGCGCATGAAGACAAAGGCGGCGAAACCGCCCGAAGACTTTTCGCCCCACTATGCGCCCCTCATGGCGGTTCTTGCAAGCCATGCCAGCCTCAAGAACAAGCGGGTTCTGATTTTTTACAGCAATGGAAACAGGCGGCAGTTTCGCGCATTCCCCACGGGTAGAGACAAGTTGCTGCCAAATGTCGAGTTCATCGATATGAGTCTCGATGCCGGCGACTTCTATCGGCTCGACGATCACCTGACCGCGGCCGGACACAGAAAAGTTGCAGAAGGCATACTTCGCGCGATCCGCCAATAAGTGAATCAGCCAGCAGCACGACTTCGTACTGTGCAAAACCAGGAAACCTGTTACCTCACCGAGCCCTTCCGTACTTTATGGACCGGACTGGATCCGTTTGCCGCGACCGAAGCGCTGCAGGGCGAGGTGCTGCGCGCACTCGAAGGACGCCGCACCTTGCGCACCGAGATCGACGGTCGCGGCTATTACATCAAGATCCATCGCGGCGTCGGCTGGACTGAAATTTTCAAGAACCTCCTGTCCGGCCGCCTGCCGGTGCTGGGGGCCGGCAATGAATGGCAAGCGCTTGAGCGACTCACGGCCGTCGGCGTCGACACCATGCGCGCCGTGGCCTTCGGCGAGCGCGGCGGCAACCCGGCACGGCGGCATTCCTTCATCATTACCGAGGAACTCGCGCCCACGGTCAGCCTCGAGGATTTCTGCCGCAAATGGCCGCAACATCCGCCCCCGCCGGCGCTGAAACACGCGCTGATCCGCCGCGTCGCGGAAATGGCGCGGCGCATGCACGGCGGCGGCGTCAATCATCGCGATTTCTACATCTGCCACTTCCTGTTGCATCTGCCCGTCGATCCAGGCGCGCCGCGCCTGTCTTTGATCGACCTGCATCGCGCCCAGGTGCGCACAAGCACGCCCCGGCGCTGGCGCGACAAGGACCTCGCTGCGCTCTACTTTTCCGCCCTAGACATCGGACTGACGAAACGCGACCGCCTGCGTTTCCTGAAATCCTACTTCGATCGCCCGCTGCGCCGCCTGCTGCAAGACGAAAAGGCTCTGCTGGAACACCTCCAGACCGATGCGACCCGCCTCATGGCGCGCTACCAGCGCAAATTTGCGCCGGGACCCCGACAATGAGCCCATCGAACGCCTGGCGGCTCATGCCCGACGTCGATCCGGGAGCAGCGGAACGCTTCGCCGACCTCGACAGCGTATTCGCCCTCGAAGGCAGGATGGTCGCCCTGGACTCGATGACGCGCACACTGCGCACCGAGGTCAACGGCCGCGGCTACTACGTCAAGCGCTATGCCGGCCTCGGCAAGAAGCCGCTGCGCCGCTGGTTCGCCACGCCGCGCGTGCAACTCGAATGGGAGAATCTCCAACATTTCGCCGACTGGGGCATCCCCACGGCGCAGCTCGTAGGCTACGGCCTGCAAAGCCAGGGCGGCCGTTTCCTGCGCGGCGCACTCATCACGGCCGAGATCCCCGACACCACCGACTTGAGCGAACTCGCCCGCAACGGCGACCCGCGCCTCAAAAGTCGGCGCTGGCTGGACGGCGTTTCCCGCCAGCTTGCCGACATTGCCCGCCGCATGCACGGTCGCCGCTTCGCTCATGGCGACTTCAAGTGGCGCAACCTGCTGGTGGACAGGAATGACAGGCTTTACCTGATCGACTGCCCGAGCGGCGGATTCTGGTGGCCGCCCTTTCTCGAATATCGCATCGTCAAGGACCTCGCCTGCCTCGACAAGGTCGCCAAACGCCATCTTTCACGCAGCCGGCGCCTGCGCTTCTACCTCGACTACGCGCAAAAGCAATCACTCGATGCCGGTGACAAGCGACGCATCCGCAAGATCCTGGGCTTTTTCGCCGGCCGCGACGAAATTGTCGCCACTGCGGGCTCACTGCGCGCAGCGGGCCGCGACCCGCTGCCGCAAATCACCATCGCGCTCGAAGACGGCCGCCTGCTTGCGATCGAACGCTGGCAGCGCATCCTGCCCGGCAAACGCCTGACCGGCAGTGGCGCGTGGCTGGGTCGCAAGGTGCTCGCCAAGCTGTTCATCGCGGCGCGCGGCAGCGAACGCCACTGTCAGCGGGAGTGCCGCGGCGCTGAAACCCTCGCGACGCACGGTCTGCCGACGCCTCGGCTGCTGGCCTCGGGACTGCTGTCCGATGGCGGACACTACGTTCTCTACGACTACCTCGACGGTTCGCGCTGTCCCGACAGCGCATCCCTCACGGAACTGACTCCGGTTTTTGTACAAGTCGGCCGGATGCACGCCCGAGGACTGGTACAGAAAGATGCCCACCTCGGCAATTTCCTGCTCAAGGATGATCGGCTTTATGTCATCGACGGCGATGCCGTTCGCGAATCGGCATCGCCGGCCGACTGCACCGAGAATTTGGCCCTGCTGTTCGGCCAGCTGCAGCCGCATGCCGAAACTGCACTGCGTCCAGCGCTGCTGCAGGCCTATTTGAGTGGCAATCCGGGCGTCGCCATCGATGAGGCTCAGCTCGCTGCAGCGGCAGCCCATGCGCGCGAAGCACGCCTTGCCGACTATCTGGACAAATCCCTGCGTGATTGCAGCCTGTTCAAATCCGCGCACCGCGGCGATCGTTTCTTCTCCACCATGCGTTCGGAATTTGGCGTGGTCGCCCCCCTGATCCACGACCCGGATGCCTGGCTGGAAAAAGGCGTCCCCCTCAAGCGCGGCAGGACCGCCACGCTGGCGCGGGTGGAATTGAACGGGCGCCAGCTGGTCATCAAGCGCTACAACATCAAGGGCCCGGGCCATGCGCTGTCGCGCTGCTGGCGGCCGAGTCGGGCCTGGCATTCCTGGCTGGAGGGACATCGCCTGGGCTTTCTCGGCATCGCCACGCCGCGCCCCCTCGCGCTGATCGAGGAGCGCGCCGGCCCGCTGCGTGGCAAAGCGTGGCTGATCACCGAATACTGCAACGCAGAAAACTTCGCCAACCGTTTTCATGATCCGGAAATGGAACCAGCCGCCCCCGATCTTGATGCAATTGGCGTACTGCTGCAGCAACTTGTCGCGGCACGCATCAGCCATGGCGACCTGAAGGCCACCAATCTGCTCTGGTGCGAGGGCAAGCCGCATCTGATCGACCTCGATGCCGTGCGCCAGCATGCGAACGCAGCGGCATTCAGGCGCGCATGGCAAAAGGACAGCCGCCGTTTCCTGGACAACTGGCCGCCGGGCAGCGCGCTGCGGCGCGCATTGGACGCTGTAGTGCCGCAACCCTGAGTTCGGAACTCGTGCAGAAATCGTCCGGCAAGCAAACCTCGTTCGGGGCGTGGCCGCTGGACCCGGCCGGCGGCCATCGCCTAGAATCCGCAATGTAGTAGAGATAATCGACAGCCGGGACGTTGTTATTGGGAGGTGAATACCATGTTCGAAAAGCTGTTCCGGAAGAAAAAACTGCAGGAGGATGACAGGCATCCGCTCTGCAACCCGGGATTTCTGGCCAGTACCCTGGCAAGCCTGCCGCGCGAAGACGAACTCACCACGCTCGGTATCGTGGATGACCATCTCGACGACATCGCTTACCGCGCCGAGGAATTAGGCATCGACAACGCCCTGAATGCCGCGCTCGGACTGGACGGCGTCAGCCACGAAGCGCAGGAAAAGATGCTGGCGACCTATTTCCGCCCGGGAGGGCCGGGCTTTGGCTCCGGCGCCACGCTCGATCGACTTTCAAGCCACCTGTCAAAGGTCGGCAGTGCGTATGCCGCCGTGTTCGATCTGGTCGGCGCGAATCCCGGCGATGGCTTGCGGCCACGCCTTGCACTGGCGGGTGCGCGCTATTTCCGGGCATGGAGCCTTCACCGGCGCCTCGGCCGTTTCCGCCAGCGCCTCCCGGGCAAGGCATCGTGGGAACAGGCGCACGCCGTCATGCGCGCACTCGTGGCCTGGGGTTTCGATCATGATTCCCAGGCGGTGTTCCGCGGCGAAGCGGCCTCGCGGCCATTGCAGGAATACCTGCTGACGGTCTACGAGGACACGGCTCCGTGGGGCAACCTCGAACCGATCCAGTTGGAAATGGCGGCGCGACTTGTTCGCGCCCAGGAAAACCTTGACTGGTCCGAGCAATACGATGCTGGCGCCACCCATATCATCGACCTCGCGGTTGCTGCCGGTCCGCGACGCTGCGGTGCGCCGCCGGCAGCGCCGGCGCCGACGATCCGCTTCCTGTCGACTGCCAGGCTGCATTCCGTGGTCGAAAAAGTGCTCGCGCTGGTAAGCGAGAAGGCCCCCCTCCCCCGGTGGCTTGAGGAAATGGACCTCGAGCAGCGGCAAATGAGCGGTACGCTGCAGACCCTTGCCAGCCACTGGGGCCCGGAACCGCCTTCGCGCCAAATGGCGCGCGAAGGACGCTCGATGCCCATGCTGGGCGCATTCGGCTTCCTGATCGCGCGCCAGCTGATCGACGTCAACCAGAATCTGGCCAAGGGTCTCGGCCAGCCGGTTTTCGTCGCGGCAGTCGAACCTCCAAGCTATGACAGCGAGCTTAACCGGGCTTTCTCCCGTTTCGGCGTGGGAGACCAGGTTGAACGCGACGCAAAAAAGAAAAAGGAAAAGGACAAGGCAAACGTCGACCCGAACGATCCGCTGGTTCGGATCGCGAATCTCGAGAAGGGTGTCAGCGGCCTGTCGGTCGAGCATTGGACGGCTTTCGATTGCAGTGCGTCCGGACTCGGCGTGGCGGTGCCGGCGCTGTTGCCGCGCCATGCGCCTGGCGTGCTGGTGGCATGGCGCGAAGCTGCGGGCACTCAGTGGTGCCTCGGCGTGATCCGGCGCGTCGGGCGCGATGCGAATGGCAAGGCGAATATCGGGATCGAGGCCATGGCAGGCACGCCGTGTACTGGCGTGGTGCATATCCTGCGCGCCGCGACCAAGGGTAACGACGCCTGGGACGACCAGGCCGAATGGATCTTCGCCTTGCTGCCCGACGCCGCGGTTTGCCAGATGCTGATGCCGGCAGGCAGCTTCATCCCCGATATGCCGGTCGACATCCTTACCGACCAGGGCCAGCGCCGGGCTTGGCTGAAGCGTCTGGTCGAGCGCCATGGCGACTGGGAAAAGGTGGAATTCGACCTCGACCAGTGAAGCGGGTCGCGCCGGCAGGCTCGGTAGGATCGCCGGTTAATCCAAGAAACCCCAATTGCGTCCGCAGATTTCGCAGATTACGCAGATGATCAAAGAATTGGGCATGTCCAGTTCATCACCATTCACGTGCTCAGGATATCTCTACAACGCAATGAATTCACGGAAGGTAATCTGTGTAAATCTGCGTCAGCTGCGGAAAACAGGTTAATTCGCACGCCCTCAGGCTGCCTGGATTTCCTGCCCGGCCGGCTCGCGGAACTGCATGGCATGCAGACGTGTGTAGTGGCCGCCTAGCGCGATCAGTTCGGCATGGCTGCCGCGCTCGACGATTTTTCCGGCATCCATCACCATGATGACATCGGCCTTTTCGATGGTCGATAGGCGATGCGCGATCACCAGCGTCGTGCGTCCCTTCATGACGCGATCCAGTGCCGCCTGGATGTGGCGTTCCGACTCGGTGTCCAGCGCCGATGTCGCCTCGTCGAGGATCAGGATGGGCGCATTCTTCAGCAGCGCGCGGGCAATCGCCAGGCGCTGGCGCTGGCCGCCCGAGAGCAGCACCCCGTTTTCGCCGACCAGGGTGTCGAAGCCCTGCGGCAGCTGCTCGATGAATTCGCTGGCGAACGCGGCATCCGCCGCGCTTTCGATCGCGGCACGTGGCGCGCCGGCCAGGTCGCCATAGGCGATGTTGTTGGCCACCGTGTCGTTGAACAGGGTCACGTGCTGGGTCACCACGGCGACATGGCGGCGCAGGTTGCGCAGCGTGAATTGTTCGACGTCGATGCCGTCGATGAGAATCTGGCCGTCGGCATGATGGTAGAAACGCGGAATCAGGTTGGCGAGCGTCGTCTTGCCGCTGCCGGAACGCCCGACCAGCGCCACCATCTGTCCGGGCTCGATGCCGAAACTCACGTCGTCCAGCACCTGTCGCTCGCTGCCAGGATAGGTAAATGACAGATTGCGCACTTCGACCTTCCCGCCGACCCGGTCAAGTGCCACCGTGCCCGTATCGGTTTCGGGCTGCTCATCGAGTTGCTGGAAGATGCTTTCCGCCGCCGCAACTCCCTTCTGTATGGTCGAACTGACTTCCGACAACTGGCGTATCGGCTTGGGCAGCAGCCCGGCGGCCGTGATGTAGGCCACCAGGTCGCCCGGCGAGGCATCGCCGCGCAGCCACAGCACGAGGAAGAGCAAAAGGCCCATTGCACTGTAGATCAGCAATTGCAGGAGGGGGGTGTAAATCGCCCCGGTGCGGGTCATGCGCAGCTGGCGATCCATGTTGTTCTGGCTGGCGGCGTTGAAACGCTGCTGCTCGTAGGGCTCGCCGCCGAAACTGCGCACGACGCGATGGCCATGAATGGTCTCCGAAGCGACATGCGTCACGTCGCCCATCGCCACCTGGATCTTCTTCGCCTGCTTGCGGAACTTGCGGCTGGCGCTCACCACCATCAGACCGATCACTGGCAAGATGGCCACCATCACCAGCGTCAGCTTCCAGTTGACCCAGAGCAGGTAGGCGAAGAGGAAGGTCACCGTCAGGCCTTCGCGGATGACAACCTTGATGGCATCGGTCGCAGCACCGGTGACCATGGTGACATTGAAGGTGATGCGCGAAATCAGGTGGCCGGAATTGTTCTGGTCGAAATAGCGATCCGGCAGCGTCAGCAGACTGTTGAACAGGCCTATCCGCAGGTCATGCACGACCCCCATGGATACCCGCGCCAGAAAGAAATTGCCCAGATAGGAACCGATGCCCTGCCAGAGGGCGATCAGGATCACCATCAGGGGCACGGCATGCATCATCTGCAGCCCGCGCAGCCAGGGGACATTCCCGAGTGCGGCATTTTGCGGATCGACCAGGCCGTCGACGAAATACTTGAGCACCGCCGCCAGCATTGGCTGCGACGAGGCGAAGATTACGTAACCCAGGATACTGGTTGCAAACAGCCCGGCGTAAGGCTTGACGTAGCCCAGCAGGCGAAAATAGATGGTCAGACTGGAAGTGGCGTGCGTATCGGAAGAGGACATGGGCAAGCCGCACGGCGGAATCCACGGCGGGAATGGTGGGCAATACTAGCATGGGCAGGCTTTTTCCAGCGCGCTAGAATGCGCCACCCGGTTACGGAATCCACCCATTGCAGACCCTTTCCCATGACGCCTACCTTGCCTTGCGAGCCAATGCCACGGTGGTCGAACGCGATCTGCACGGAGAAAAGGTGCTGCAGCTGGAGGACGGCAACTATCTGAAGCTGTTTCGCCGCAAGCGGCTGATTTCTTCGACAGCCTGGTATCCCTATGCGCAACGTTTTGCCGACAATGCACTGACCCTGGAAAAGCGCGCCATCCCCTGCCCCTCGGTCATCGCCACGTATCGCATTCCAGGCATCAAGCGGGATGCCGTGCTTTATGCTCCGCTGGCGGGGAGAAGCCTGCGCCAGATCATCCAGTCCGGGGAAGGCGCATCCGAACTGCGAACGGCACTCGGAAAGTTCATTGCCCGGCTTCACTCGGCAGGCATCTATTTTCGCTCCCTGCATCTTGGCAATATTGTCCTGTCCCCGTCTGGAAACCTGGGACTGATAGACATCGCCGACCTGCGGGCAAGGAGCGGCGCCCTCTCTTCCTACTTGAGACGCCGGAACATGCAGCAACTCTACAGGGATCCCCAGGATCGGGCATGGTTGTGCGCCGATGGTTCGACGGCAGTCGAGGACGCCTATCGCGCTGCCGGCGGACCAGTGAAATGACACGCCAGCTCGATCATTCCGCGCCTGAACCCGGACAGCCGCTTTGCCCCATTTGCAACGGCATTGCCCGCTACGAGTACAGCGGCCGTGACCTGATGTATGACCTGCATGCGCGCTACGACTACTTCGCATGCTCCGGTTGCGCCTGTGTATTTCAGAATCCGATGCCGGACATGGCGACAATCGCCTCGTTTTATCCTGACGACTACATGGTGTTTGATCAGGAAAAGCGGATACGGAAAATCGGCGGTTTGCGCCTGGCCTTGTTGCAACAAACGCTTGGCTACCGCCATCTTCGAACTGCGCTGCCATATCGTTTGCTGGCGGCCATGCTGTCGCCATTTCTGCGGCCGACAACGCCGGCATGGGAGGGCGGCGGCCGGATGCTGGATGTCGGGTGCGGCAACGGGCGCTTTCTGACCGGCATGCGCAGCCTTGGCTGGAAAGTCGAGGGCGTTGAATTCAGCGAGGCCGGCGTCAAGGCTGCTCGCCTGAGCGACCTGCCGGTACATCACGGCGACCTCGCTTCAGCCCGCTTCCCGGATGACAGTTTCGACCTGATAACAGCGCGGCACGTCATCGAACACATCCCGGAGCCACATCCCTTCGTGGCTGAACTCGCACGGATATTGCGCCCGGGCGGCCGCCTGGTGGTTGAAACACCCTGCAGTACGGCGCTTGGCCGCCAATGGTTCGGCACGCACTGGTATGCCAACGATATTCCGCGTCACCTCCTGCTCTTTTCGCCGGCGAACCTGGAGCGCCTGGGCGCCAACCATGGATTGCGCAAGACAGCCGTGATCATGGACACAACGACAAAGAATTTCCTGAACAGCCTTGATTATGTCCTTGGCAATAGCGGCAGGCCCTCCAGGAAGATTGCCTGGCGTGGCTTTCTCGCCCGAATCTACGTCTGGCTGGCGCGCCGCCAGGGGCGCGGCGATTCGATGCAGATGACTTTCGTCAAGGCGGCGTGATGCGCCAGATACTCTTCATCTCGAAAGGCGAGAACTCGGCGTCGACGCGCTATCGGGCACTGCAGTTCTTCCCTTTGCTGCGCCGGGCGGGTTACGCGGCAGCCCACGCCACTGCCGCCGGCAGTCCGATGGCATACCTGCATGCTCTGCGTCTTGCCGCGGCGGCGGACATCGTCGTCGTGCTCCGCAAGACATTTCCCCGTCCCCTGCTGTGGCTGCTGCGACGCCTGTCCCGAAGGCTGGTTTTCGATTTTGACGATGCCATTTTCTGCAATACCGATGGTTCATCGTCCAACACCCGAATGCGCCGTTTTGCCGCCATGGCCGCAGCTTGCGATCACCTTTGCGCGGGCAACCGCTTTCTGGCCGACAACGCCCTGCGTTTCAACCCGGAAGTTAGCTTGATACCGACCAGCGGCGATGCCGATCGCTATTCGGACAATTGGGAAAAACCGCAAGATTTCGTCGATCTGGTCTGGATCGGCAGCAGATCGACGCGCAAATATTTGATTGAGGCACTACCCGCCCTGCGCCTGGCGACTGCCCATGTGCCGAACCTGCGGCTGAAGAGCATCGCCGACTTCGACCTGCCTGACGCTGGCCTGCCGACCCTGGCAATCCCCTGGAGCGCGGAAACCGAAGCCCGGGAACTCGGGTCCGCGCACATCGGAATCGCCCCCATGCGCGACGACGACTGGAGCCGCGGCAAATGCGCATTGAAGGTATTGCAATACATGGCGGCGGGTTTGCCGGTGGTTTCCTCGGATGTGGGCGCCAATGCCGGGGTCGTGACTTCAGGACAAACCGGCTACCTCGTCGGCAATGACCAATCCTGGGTGGAGCGCATTTCAATGCTGGCCAACGACGCAGTTCTTCGTGACCGCCTCGGCGCCGAAGGACGGGCACGGGTACGCGCCGACTATTCGATCGAACCGGTTTTTTCCCGCATGATCGAAGTATTCGAGGGCTTGTCATGATCGGCGCCGACGGGCTTGGCGATGATCACCGCGTCACCGTTGGGATGCGCAAATCTTGCAATCGTGCTCAGCCGCAACTCATCCAGCCGCGGATTGGTGTCCGGTTTCCTGTGCGACACCTCGAGCACGACCAGATCGTACTTGCCTTGCGCCAAGCCGGCGACGAGCTCGGCACGGTTTGCCGCGGAAGGCTGTGGTCTGAGGTGCCAGCCAGCGTAGTGAGCGGCAAGCGTGCTTCCGACATAGACCCGCGGCGTATCGCTTGCGTGCTTTGCCAGCCAGCCGCCCGCTTCGACAAAATGTTGCTTTGCCGGGTGGGGCGATAACACGTTGCCCGCCATGACCAGCATCGCGAGCAGAACCATGGGAATCTTCCAGCCAGGGAATCGCTTCATCAATAGCCAGAATCCATAGCCGGTCAAAGGGGCCGCAAACGCCAGAAGCAAGCCGACATAACGCCCCGCCAGAAACTGCAAATCCAGTACGAAGACGCAGAGAACAAGCAGGTGTGCAAAAAATGCCCAGGCAAAAAGCCGGTTTCGGCCAAGCAGTGCTCGTACCGACTGGTTGGAAAACGCATACAGCAAAGGCAGGATGAAGATTCCCATCTTGGCGATGAACTTCACCGGAATGATGGATAGCGATCCAAAAAAGAGAATGGTGCGCACCTGATCCCGGGCGTACTCGATGAATGCCGGTGCAATTGCAAGCGCCTTGGTATTGAAATGCTCCAGGCTGAATCGAGCAAATTCTCTGGCCAGACGGCCCGGGCCCAGGTTTCCGGTCAGGTAAAGCGCGACCAGCACCGCCAGCCCCATCATCGGCAACCCGCCGATCATCACCAGACGACGCCATCGTTCAGCGACCGGCGCCTCGAAAAATTGCCAGAGGGCCAATGCCAAAAAAAAGGCGACGGCTTCGGGACGAAACAACGCCGCTGCAAGGAGGGATGATTGAATCGCCAGGGCCAATGGCCAGCGCGGCGCATCCGACCAGCGCAACGCCAGCCAGAACGAAAGCATGACAAAAAACCAGCAACCATACTCGCGCAATAACTCATCGCGATAACCATTGAATCCTGGAATGGCCAACAGCACCAGGCAGATATGCCAGGCTGCCTCGGGAAACATGCGGGAAGCGCAAGTCACGAGCAAGGCGCAGGCCCCCGCCATGAACAATCCATTCAGGAGTTGGCCGCTCCCCTCCAGCCCCAGCCCGGTAACTTGTGCAGTAACAGCCATCAGGGTTGGGAAAAGCGGCAACTGGAAAGTATTGCGTGCCGCATTGAAGCCGCCTTCCATGAGCACGCGTGCCGTCTCGACATACAGCATGCCGTCGCGATTGATCGTACCTTGCTGAGAGTCGATCAGCGAAAGCAGCAAGCTGCCAAAAAAGGCGACCCAGCCGGGGGAAAGCTTTCCGAGTTTCTCGCTCAGCCAATAAAGCTTTGCGACAGGCATCGCCGGCATCTCAGGTATTTTCCTGCTTGGCCGGCGACGGACTCGCGCTTTCTGCCTTGCTTACCAATACATCTTCCATTGCCAGATACTGCAGATCCGACCCGAAAAACATGTTCAGCGCATCGGTCGGCGAACAGATCATCGGTTCGCCGCGGCGGTTGAGCGAGGTATTGAGCACGACGCCGTTACCGGTGAGCCTTTCCATTTCCAGCATCAGGTCGTAGTAGCGCGGGTTGTGCTCGCGCTTGAGCACCTGGGCGCGCGAAGTACCGTCTTCGTGGACGACTTCGGGCACGCGGGCTTTCCATTCCTCCGCCACTTCGAAGGTAAAGGTCATGAAGGGCGCGGGATGTTGCGAACCCAGCATCCGCGGACCGACGGTATCGAGCATGGAGGGGCAGAAAGGCCGCCAGCGTTCGCGGAACTTGATTTGCGCGTTGATGCGGTCGGCGACGCCCGGCGCGCTCGGGCAGCCGAGGATGTAACGGCCACCCAGAGCGCGCGGGCCGAATTCCATGCGGCCCTGGAACCAGGCGACAGGATTGCCGTCGGCAAGAAGCTGACCGATGCGCTGCGGCACATTGTCGACTTTTTCCCACCGCGGCTTTGCCGGATGCCGGGCGCAGGCGGCAATGACATCCTCGTTGCCGTAGGCCGGGCCGAGATAGACGTGCTGCATTTTTTCCACGTACACACCGCGTTGCGTCGACACATACGATGCAGCGCCGATGGCGGTACCGGAATCGCCAGAGGCCGGCTGCACGAAAAGCTCCTTCACTTCCGGCCGGGCGATGATTTTCTGGTTGAGCTTGACGTTGAGTGCCCCGCCGCCGGCGAAAGCCAGCCGGCCGGTGTCGCGCAAGATTTCGCCCAGGTAGTAATCGATCATCTTCAGCGAAAGGTCCTCGAACAGCTTCTGCATGCTCGCCGCGTAATGGTTGTAGGGGTCGTCGGCGATGTCGCCGGCGCGTTTCGGTCCCAGCCAGTCGATCAGTTTCGGCGAAAAATAATAACCCTTGCCCTTGTCCTTGTAGCGGCGCAGCCCGATCACGTTGGCATAGTCCGTATTGATGGTCAATTCGCCGTTTTCGAATTTCGCCAGGCGCGAAAAATCATAGCGCGCCGGGTCGCCATAGGGCGCCATGCCCATGACCTTGTATTCGCCGTCGAGCATTTCAAAACCGAGGTATTCGGTAATGGCGCCGTAGAGGCCGCCGAGCGAATCCGGGTCGAAGAATTCCTTGATCTTGTGGATGCGCCCGTTCTCGCCATAGCCGAAGAAGGTGGTAGCGTATTCGCCCTTGCCGTCGATGCCGAGAATCGCGGTCTTTTCCTGAAACCCCGAGCAATGGTAGGCGCTGGAGGCGTGGGCGAGATGGTGCTCGACAGGCACGATCTCGGTCTTCTTCAGGTCGAAGCCCAGTTGCACCAGGCACCACTCGATGCGCTTGCGGTAACGGTAATAGTGTCGATTGCCGGCGAGGATGGCATCGAGCGCGCGGTCCGGCGCATACCAGTAGCGTTTGGCGTAATGCCAGCGCGCCTTGCCGGCGAGGCTGATCGGCGCGAAGGGTATGGCGACGGCATCGACAGCGCCGGGCTTGATGTTGGCGAATTCCAGGCAGAACTTCGCCGCCTCGTAGGGCATGCGGTTCTTCGCGTGCTTGTCGCGCACGAAGCGCTCTTCCTCGGCGGCCGCGACGAGTTTGCCGTCGATGTAGAGCGCCGCGGAAGGGTCATGCGAGACTGCGCCGGACAGTCCGAGGATGGTCAATGCCACTGATCTGCTCTCGGTAAAAACCGGCGAGTATACAGGTCGGGGCAGTAGTGTCCGGTTAAAACCTGGCCCGCGAACCGGAACCGGGTACAGAGCCATGAAGAGTGGCGGCGGATCTTGTCGGCATCGAGACCGTCAGGAAGGGCTTGAATCTGCAGGCTTTGTCCCGCATATTTATTGATAGATTTTCGCGTGCCTTGCCCGCAAGCTGCCAAGCCAGCAGGGGGCGGTGGGGAGCGGCTGCATTTTCGGGCCGGGCGACAAAAGCAAGTAACTGAAATTATTAAAGTTTTTACCGGACGCGACTGGCAGGCTGAGCTGTTAAGCCCTCATTAAGCTTGCTAGTCTAAGATTATAGTTTTACGGAGGCGCATCGATGCCCGCATTGCCGTCACTTGCCAGTATCAGCCGATATTATTTGTTCACCTGGCTGGGCATCATCGCCCACGTCACCCGTTTCACTTCGCGTGATCAATACGCTGATCCACTCACCGCGCTCTGGACACTGGCCGCGACGGCAAGCTACTCGATGTTCTATCTGCTGCCGGCCATTGCCGGTGGCTACCTGACCTACTGGTGGCTGCTTCGCTCGAAGAACCTGCGTTCCAGAAACCTGTGGCTGGCGACAGCCCTGATCGCCCTGGCCGGACTGACCCATGTCGGGCTGTTTGCCGATCGAATGATCCACGACATGTACGGCTTTCATATCAACGGCTTCGTCGTGGATCTCGTTTTCACGCCGGGAGGCATCGCCGCACTGGGGGCGACCAGAAGCACCGAACTGACGGCCACCCTGATCGTTATGGCACTGCTGGCGCTCCAGGGCCTGGCCTATTACTGGCTGGTAGCGCGCAGCGCCGCCCATTCGCGGCCCCTGCCGCGCATTCTGCGCTGGCGCTGGCTGGCGTTGATCATCGTGACACTGAGCCTGGGCGAACGCGTTGCCTACGGCTTCAGTGCGGTGGCCAACTACCAGCCCATCCTGTTTGCCAGCGAAAGCTATCCAATGTACTTGCCCATGTCGTTTCGCTCCCTGGCTGCCAGACTGGGCGTCCGCGAGGCCGAAAAGACAACGAACGGGATACAGCTGAAGAACAGCGCGCTCAACTACCCCCTGAAGCCGCTGGAGGTCGATAGTTCCGTGCGGCCGCCGAACATCGTGTGGCTGGTGGCCGAATCGCTGCGTTTCGACATGCTCGACCCAAAAATCATGCCGCAGCTGTGGGACTTCTCGCAGCAGGCACTCCGCCTGGAGCAACACTACAGCGGCGGCAACCTCACCCAGATGGGTGTTTTCTCGATGTTCTACGGGCTCTACGGCAACTACTGGTTTCCGATGCATGCCGCGCGTCGTTCGCCGGTATTGATGGACGTGATGCAGCAGCGCGGCTACCAGTTCAGCCTGCATACCAGCCAGCGTTTCACCTACCCGGCGTTCGACAAGACGATATTCGTCAACATGAACCCGAATGACATGCATTCCCTGTTTGACAGCAGGCCTGCCTGGGAGCGCGATCGGCAAAACATCAGGGACATGCTGGCGTTTGTCGACAAGCGCGATGAAAGCAAACCCTTCATGGCCTACATGTTCTTCGAAACGACTCACGCCCCCTACGTATTCCCGCCGGATCTGGTGATAGCGAAGCCCTACATCGAAGACCTGAACTACCTGACCACGGATTTCACGGGCGACATCCAGTTGATCAAGAACCGCTATATCAACGCCTCGCATCATGTCGACCAGCAGATAGGCCGCGTCATTGCGCACCTGAAGGAAAAGAAGCTGCTCGAAAACACGGTCGTCATCGTACTCGGCGATCACGGCGAAGAGTTCATGGAGATCAGCCGCTGGGGCCATAGCGCCGAATTCAACCGCTTCCAGACCAGCACGCCGGCAGTGGTCTGGGTGCCTGGCAACAAACCGCGCGTAGTGAGCGGAATTACCAGCCATCTCGATATTCCGGCAACCCTGTTGCCCCTGCTCGGGGTGCGCAATCCGCCGTCCGATTATTCGCAGGGCATGAATCTGCTGGATCCCGCCTATCGCCGCGACTATGCCGTTGCGGCAGACTGGAACCGCCTGGCTTACATTGGCGAGAAGGTCAAGGTGGCCTTTCCCGTCAATGCCCAGGGCGGAGCCAAGCGCGACGAGGTCACCGACGGCAACGACCGTGCAATTGCCGATGCGGTGCAGGCCAAGCGGGACATAGCGCCGGCAATGACCGAGATGATGCAAAACCTGACACGCTTCAGTCGCCCCAAGGGTTAGTTTTTCAAACCCCGCTGAAGGTAAGCGCTGACGCAGTGGTGACGCGAGTCACCACTGCGTTTTCCATTTCAAGCGATGCAGGAACAGCGTCGAATTGATTGCCATGGCGGACAGAATCACCGTAGCGCCGGCGCCGACTTTTGGGGCACGACAAGAGTTGCGCCACACCGGCCACAGGAGTCCGCCATGACCCTCAGCTGGATGCCTGGGCAGACTCCGCGGCCGGCGCCCGAACGCGCAGGGTCAGCCACGCCAGCAGCAGTCCGGCAACCATCCAGGCAAGGCCGGGAAGCCAGACCAGCAAGGCGCTGACGACCGGGTCCTGATTTAGCTGCGCGGCGACCAGCCCCATGCGCGTGAAGGTGGCGAACGCCAGCAGGGCGAACAGGCCGCCGGTGGCCGCCCCTTCGCATCCGACATGACCGATGGAGATGGCCGCCGTCATCGCGCTCATCAGCACCGCCGCCCAGGCACCGCCGGCAAGAAACTGCAGCACCAGCAAGCTTTCCAGCGAGGGCGCGGCGGCCGCCAGCGCGGAGGCCAGCGCGCCGGACACGGCGCCCGCGGCCATGACGGCGGTGCCGCCGAAGCGTTCGTTGGCGCGGCAGGCGGGGAAGATCAGCAGATTGAAGCCGATCCAGAACACCGGCATTAAATAGTCCAGCTCCGCGGGCTTGGCGAAGCGCAGGTAGAGCGGCGCCGAATTCAGCGCGAAATGGGCCTGGAAGCCCAGGCCTAGCAGGGCCACGGCGCCAAAGAAAAGCACGACGCCCGTACCGACCGGCTTCTTCTCCACGGCTTCAGGTGCCGCGTTAGCCCCGGTGCCGGCCAGATGCTTTTCGGCCCAGAGCATTGCGCTGACGGCGACGATCAGGGCGACCGAGGACAGTGCGAAGGGCAGGCGCGGATCGACGCCGCGCAGGCTCGCCGTCAGGTAGGGCGCGCCGGCACCGGCGATGCCCATGCCGAGCAGCGTCAGCGTCGATACCCAGGGCAGTTTCGGCTTCGGCACGTATTTGCCCAGCAGCGCCATGGGTGGCGCGCGCAGGGCAGAAGAGGTCATGGCCCAGATTACGATCAGAGCCAGGAACAACACAGGGGAACCTGCCGGCGCGGCCAGCGGCAGCAGCAGGAAGGCCGCACAGGACACCGCCGTCAATATCACCAGCAGTCGGCCGAGCCGGCCCAGCACGCGCTGCACGCGATCGGCGGCAACACCCATCGAGAAATCCATCAGCGTGAAAATCGCCTGGGCGGCCATCAGGATGTAGATCACCCACTTCTTCTCGATGCCGGCCTGTGCCGCGAGTTGCGGCAGGAAGATGACATACACCGTCCAGCAGGTGACGAAGAGAAACTGCACCGCGGCGAAATAGAGCCCGCCGCGCGTCATGGCTTTTTCAGGCGGCGCCCGCCTGCACTGCGGCAGCACTCTTGTCGCAATGGTCGGCAATGGCCGTCGCCAGGCGCGGCATCAGTGCTTCGGGAAAGTCATGGCCCATGCCCTCGATCACCAGCAGCTCGGCGCCGGGAATGTGCTGCGCCGTGTCGCGGCCGGCGGCGAGCGGCACCAGCGGATCGTCGGCGCCATGGATCACCAGGGTCGGCGCGACTATGCTGCGCAGCTGCTTGCGCCGGTCGCCGGAGGCGATGCTGGCCAGCAACTGGCGCGCAATGCCGGCCGGATAGTAGGCGCGATGCACGCTGCGGCCGATGTGCCGGCGCAGTTCTTCGCGCGTCGACGGATAAGCCGGGCTGCCGATGACGCCGAACATCTCGACCAGGTGCTCGATCACCGACTCGGGATTCTTCGGATCGGCCGGCCGGCTCAGCAGCGCCTTGCGCGCCGGCTTGGGCGGTTTCGAGACGCGGCGGTTGCCCGAGGTGGACATGATCGAGGTCAGGCTCAGCACGCGCTGCGGGTACTTCGCCGCCAGCACCTGGGCAATCATGCCGCCCAGCGAGGCACCGACGATATGGGCGCGGGCAATGCCGAGCCGGTCCATCAGTCCGACGGTATCGCCGGCCATGTCCGCCAGCGTGTAGGGCGAGCGCACCGGCAGGCCGAGCGCGGCAGCCGCCATGGCCAGCAGCAGGTTGGTGCGCTTCTTCGCCGGCGCGCGGCCTGACAGGCCGCAATCGCGATTGTCGAAACGGATCACGCGGTAGCCGCGCGCCGCCAATGCCTGGCAAAAGGAATCGGGCCAGCCCGTGAGTTGCATTCCCAGCCCCATGATCAGCAAGATGACCGGCCGGTCCGGATCGCCGATCGCCTCGTATTCGATGTGCAGCGGCGCGCTGTTCACTGTGCCCACCCCCCTGCCCCGTTCCACGGCTGGCTTTGCACAGCCAGCCGGCTGCGGCAGCGCGGAGCAGTGCTCCGCGAAACCCTGCCTGCGCCCCCGCGGGCGGGGGTGACTGCGGTTCGCCGCTGCGCGGCTCCGGGTTGTGGCTGGCGCCTCTTCGGGCGGCCGTGCGGGGCGCTCATGCTCAATGTACCCCCACTCGGACACCTGCCTTGCGTCGCGGCGGCCTGCTCGCAACGGCGACGGCGTTGCGCCGCGGCGCCTTGCTCACGGCGGCGGCCGCCGTGACCCCACTTGTTCGCGGCTGGCGCCGCACCGCTGGACGCACCAGCGCCAGATACTCCTGAAAGCTGTCGCGCAGGCACTGGGCAAAGACTTCGGGATCGGGCAACTGCTCGTAACAGGCGGTGAAGGAGATGACGATCATTTCGCTGTAGCTGGTGACCGAAAACACCAGGCCCATGCCATCGAAAATCGGCATGATCGCCGACAAATACGTCAGGCGCGCGCCATGCAGATAAAGCGGCACTTGCGGGCCGGGAATGTTGGTGATGGCGCAATTGGCCAGCGGCGCCCAGTTGCCGAGCAGGGCCGAGGCCGAGCGCAGCATCTTGCTGGTGACGGCGATCGCGGCCGACGGCGCGTGCTCGGCCAGATCGACCAGTTCGCGCGCGCTGACCGCCCGCGCCATGACTTCCGACGAGGAACTGAGCGCCTGGATCGCGACGAGGCGCTCGACCGGGTCGACGATGTCGGTGCCGAGTTCCAGGCGCACCCACGAAAAACTCGCCTGGCCGCCGGCCGCGCCCGCTTGCTTGCCCTTCGCCCGCACGGCGACAGGTGCTGCCGCGACCAGGCTTTCCTCGGGCAGTTCTCCTTGCAGCTCGAGGTAGCGGCGCAAACCGCCGGCGCATACAGCGAGGACCACGTCATTGACCGTGGCGCCGTCGGCAAGCCCGCGCATGGCCTTGAAATCCTGCAGGGCGAAGCGGCGCGTATCGAACACGCGATGCGGCGAAACCTCGCTGTTGAAACGCGTCAGCGGAAACTCCTGCGGCCGGCCGAGAAATTCTCCGGTGAAGGTTCGTGCGGCGGATTTCACCGTCGCCCAGTTGCGCCTCAGGGGTTGCGCGATGCGCAAGGGAAAGGTCGCGACATTGAAACCGGCGCGCAGCAACAGGCCGAGATTGCCCGGCGCCGCCTCGGGGAACCACGGCGCGGGGGGCGCCGGCGGCGGCGCATCGGGCGACAGGTCGTGCAGCAGCGCGGTGATTTCGTTGCCGTGCGCGACGTCGATCGCGGCATGGTGAATCTTCAGCAGCACGGCGAAACTGCCCACCGGCAGGTCGAGAAAGCTGTCCAGGCCCTCGATCACGTACATCTCCCACAGCGGGCGGTTCAGGTCGAGCGGGCGGGCGTGGATGCGCGCGGCCTGGATGCAGAACTGGCGCCAGTCGCCGGGCTTGGGCAAAGCGATGTGGCGCACGTGGTATTCGAGGTCGAAATTCTCGTCCTCGATCCAGTACGGATAGTCGATGTCGAGCGGCACGCGCAGAACCTTCTGGCGGAAGATCGGCAGGCAGTCCAGGCGGCTTTCGACATGCGCCAGGATCTGCTTGAAGCGGACCATGCCTCCCGGCGCCGTGGACTGGTCGTAAATGTGCAGCAGCGTGACGTTCGAGTTGGCGTGGGCGCTGTCCGAATAAATGTAGGCGGCATCGTGATCGCTGAGCTGGCGCATGCGGGGCTTTCGATAAAGGATTCAGACGGCGGGAGAAACCTGATCGGCCCGGGGCGCAACCGCGGTCGCACGCCAGACGCGGCCGAGCAGGCCCTGCGGCCGAAACGGTTGCCAGGCCCCTTCCGCTTGCGCCAGCCGTTCGGCGACGATGGCCAGCACGATGCCGTTGAAGCCCAGGCCGAGATGGCTGCCGGGTACCCGGATGTTCTCGTGGAAGGCCGGGTCGCCGTCAATAGTGGCTTCCTGCGGCGGCACCACGCCGTCGCCCAGCGAATACAGGCAACTGGTCGGAATCTGCAGCCGGCGCTGCTCGCGCAGGGTCTTGGCGCGCGGCTGCATGACATGGGCCGCCAGGCCGAGGCGATGCGATACCAGGCGGTAAAGCGCCTTGATCGCGGGCGGCGACTGACTGCCGACGGCATCGACGCTGACCGGGCTGCCCAGCGTGATGATGGAGCGCACGCATTCCAGCGTGCTTTCCGCGCCGTAAAGCGAAAACACGCCGCCCAGGCTCCAGCCGACCAGGCTCACCTTGCGTCCCGTGACGTGATGCAGGTAACGGATTTTCTGTGGCAGGGCGCTGGCATGCTTGCTGCGAAAGCCGAGGTTGCGCCCGAGACCCCAGGTGTGCACCTCGTAGCCCTTGCTCTGCAGGAAGAGCTTCAAGGCGATCAGCGACCGTTCGTCGGCCATGAAGCCGGGCAGGAGCAGTACCGGATGCCCGTCGCCGCGCGGCGCCTGCATCAGCAGCGGCAGCGAGGCCGGCAGCAGGGCCATTTCGAGCAAGGCGCGCGGTTCCAGCATCGAGTTCAGCGCGCGGGGCTTGCCGACGTGAGTGTGTCGAACAACTACAGGGCGATCAGGCACGGCGCCTCCCCCGCCTGCCGGAGCGCGGACAGGCTGACTTGGTGTGGCCGCGGTTCATGGCTGGCCCGCTCCCTCCAGGTCGCGCCATAGGCACTTGCCCTTGCTCTCCCTGGCAATTTCCGCCAGCACGTGCGCATGATCGGCGAGTTCGGCTTCGCTGGCACGCAGCACCACCAGCGGCGGACGCTGGCGCGAGCCCCCCGCCGAGTAGCTCGGCGGCGGACTGTCGAACTCGATTTCCAGCGAGTTCTGGCCGCGCGTCATGGCCAGGTAGACCTCGGCCAGCAGTTCGGCGTCGAGTAGCGCGCCATGCTGCTGGCGGCCGGAATTGTCCACGCCGAATTCGGCGCACAACGCGTTGAGGTTGTTCTTCTTGCCGGGGCGCATCTCGCGCGCCATGCGCAAGGTGTCGATCACCTCGCCGCAAAGCTGGTCGATGCTCTCCAGCTGCAACAGCCCCAGCTCGTTGTTGAGGAAGCCGACGTCGAAGGCGGCGTTGTGGATCACCAGCTCGGCGCCGCGGATGAACTCGACGAAGTCGGTGACGATCTCGGCGAACCTGGGTTTGTCGGCGAGAAATTCGTTGGTCAGACCGTGTATCTCGATCGCGCCCTGGGGCACCTCACGGCCGGGATTGATGTAGGCGTGGAAACGCTGGCCGGTCAGCTGGCGACCGCGCAGTTCGACGCAGCCGATTTCGATGACGCGGTCACCGGTGCGGAAATCGAGTCCGGTAGTTTCGGTGTCGAGTATGACTTTTCTCATTTCACTTTCCAGTGTGGACAAGATCGATGCCGCGTCGCGCCAGTTCGTCGGCGCGTTCATTCTGGTTACGGCCATCCGCTGCCGCGGACTTTACGTTCGCTTCACTCACGTTAGCCTCCACCGAAACTCGCGCGCACTTGATCCATCCCCTTGTTGGCCAGCGCATCCGCGCGCTCGTTTTCGGCATGGCCGGCATGGCCCTTGACCCAGATCCATTCGATCTTGTGCTGCGCCGCCAGGCGATCCATTTCGCGCCACAAATCCTCGTTCTTCACCGGCTCCCTGTTAGCGGTTTTCCAGCCGCGCCGCTTCCAGCCGTGGATCCATTCGCTGATGCCTTTCTGCACGTATTGCGAGTCGGTATGCACGCGCGCCGCGACCGGACCCTTCAGGGCGCGCAAGGCCTCGATCACCGCCGTCATTTCCATGCGGTTGTTGGTGGTCAGCGCCTCGCCACCGAACAGTTCCTTTTCGCTGTCGCCCATGCGCAATATGGCGCCCCAGCCCCCCGGGCCTGGATTGCCGCTGCAGGCACCGTCGGTGAAGATTTCTATCATTGATCCACTCTCTGCGTAATCGATACCAGCGCCTTGGCGCGCAGCTTGCGATCATGCCATGCCGGCGTGATCAGGCGCATGCCTTGCTGGCGCTTTATGGCCTGCACGATATACACCGCGCCGGCAATCGGCCACCAGCGGTCGCCGGCGGCATCCATGAACTGGAAGCGGCGCAGCCATTTTTCCTGAGTCACGGCCGGCGCATAGCAGCCGAAGGCGCCGGCCTGCATCTCGAAGCCGAGCAGCGAAAACCAGTCCTTCAGGCGCGGCACGGAGATATACGCGCCGCGCCAGGGCGGCAAGGCCTCCCGCCGCGACAGCTTGCGCCGCGCGCCCCAGAGGCTGAAGGGGTTGAAGCCGGTGACGATGACATGGCCCTCGGGTACCAGTACCCTTTCCACTTCGCGCAGCACCTGATGCGGATTGGCGTCGAACTCCAGGGTATGCGGCATCACCACCAGGTCGATGCTGTTGGCGGCAAAGGGCAGATAATGCAGATCGGAGCGCACTTCCGACATGCCGTCGTAGCGCCCGTCATCGCAGCGAAAGCGCAGCGGCATGCGGTTGGCGCGCAGGAAATCGTGGGTGGGCAGCGAGAGCTGCACGGCGTTGAAGCCGAAAATGTCGGCAACCAGCAAGTCGTGCTTCTGTTGCTCCCAATTGAGCACATACTTGCCGGATGGCGTGTGCAGCCAGTCCTCGAATCCCTGAATTGACATTGCGCTCCGTTTGGAGAAAATTCCCGAATGACCGAAATACTTGCCCTGCCCGCTTTCGACGACAACTACATCTGGCTGCTGCGCGCCGAAGGCTGCGTCGCGGTGGTGGATCCTGGCGACGCGGTGCCGGTGCTCGGGCATCTGGCGAAAAGCGGCGACCGCCTCTGTGCCATCCTTGCCACCCATCACCACGGCGACCACATCGGCGGCGTTGCGGAACTGCTCGCCCGCTTTCCCGTGCCCCTCTATGGCCCGGCACAGGAAAACATCCCCGGCGTCACGCATCCGCTGGCCGGCGGCGAACACATCAAACTGCCCGCAATCGACGTCGAATTCGACATCATCGCCGTACCCGGACATACCCGCGGCCATATTGCATATTATGGCCCAAGTCTCGCCGGGCACGGCGCGCTCTTCTGCGGCGATACGCTGTTCGGCGCCGGCTGCGGGCGGCTGTTCGAGGGCACGCCGGCGCAGATGCAGGATTCGCTGGCCAGGCTCGCCGTGTTGCCGGCGCCGACTCTGGTGTATTGCGCCCATGAATACACCCAGAGCAACCTGCGCTTCGCAGCCGCCGTCGAACCGGGCAGCATCGCCGTGCAGCGGCGCAGCGAAGACGTGGCAAGGGATCGCGCCGCGGGCCGCGCCACGATCCCCACCAGCATCAGGCTCGAGCTCGAAACCAATCCTTTCCTGCGCTGGGATGCGCCGGCCGTGCGTGCCGCCGCAGGCAGCCGCCTGGGCCATGTGCCGGTGGACGCGGTGGAAACCTTCGCCACCATACGCGAGTGGAAGAACCGCTATTGAGCACGGGCTGCGAGCTTGCGCCACTGAGCTTATGACGACACGACGTACCTTCATCAAGACCCTCGCGGCAGCGCCTGCGCTGCTGTCATTCCGCCGCGGCTGGGCGGCCAATTCCGCAGCCGATCCGTCGCGACTGGCGCTGATCATCGGCAACAGCAGCTACCGCGACGCGCCGCTGGTCAATCCCGCCAACGATGCCAGGGCGGTCGGCGCGCTGTTTACCCAGGCCGGCTTCACCGTCGATGCGCGGCTCGACACCACGCGGGGCGACATGATGGCTGCCATCGAGCGCTTCGGCGCGGCGGCAAAGCGTGCGGAAACGAAGCTGGTGGTCTTCTATTACGCCGGCCACGGCGCGCAGCTCGACTGGCGCAACTATCTCCTGCCGGTCGATGCCGTAGTGGAAAAGCCGGAAGACATGAAGCAGCGCTGCGTCGACCTCGGCCTGCTGCTCGGCCAGTTGAGCGCGGCGAAGGACAAGACCTTCGTCATCATCCTCGACGCCTGCCGCAACAATCCCTTCGGCAGTGCCTACCGGCCGGAACAGAAAGGCCTGTCGCAGTTCGATGCCCCGGTCGGCAGCCTGCTCGCCTATGCCACCGCGCCCGGCAACGTCGCCTCCGACGGCGAAGGACAGAACGGCCTCTACACCGAGAACCTGGTGCGCGAACTGGGCAAGCGCAATACCCGCATCGAGGATGCCCTGAAGCGTGTGCGGCTCAATGTGCGCCTGGCCTCTCATGGCGAGCAGATTCCCTGGGAGACCACCTCGCTGGAAGACGACATCTTCATTTTCAGCGAAGGCCAGAAAAAACTCTCCGAATCCGAGCTGGAGAAACTGGTCGAAGCCGACGTCAGCGAATGGGGGCGCATCAAGTCGTCGAAGAAAATCGACGACTGGGTGAGCTACCTGCAGACCTTCCCCAATGGCCGCTTCGCAGAAATCGCCCAGATGCGCCTGGCCCGCCTGCTGGCGGAAGACGAGAAGCTCGCGGCCGAAAAGCGGCAACGCGAGAAACAGCAACGTCGCGAGCAGGAGCGCATCGAACGCGAGCGGCAGCGAATCGCCGAGGCCGAGCGCCGTGCCGCGGAGCGCAGGCAACAGGACGAGCAGCGCCAGACCGCCGAGCAAAAGCGCATCGGGCATGCGTCCGCCGCAACCCCTGCTGCGACCCCGGCTTCGGATCCGGCAACAGTCCAGTCATCACGGCCAGGCGCTGTGGCAACCTCCGGCACGCCGATGATCGACATCCGGGCCGGTCTCGCCGTGCCGACACTGATCGCCCTTTCGGCCAACCCTTACTCCGCCGGGCGCTATCCGCTAGGCCGAATTTTTACGGTCGGTGACGAGGCTACCATTCGGCAAACGGACATCCTGACAGGCGTCGAGGAAAAAACCTACCGCACGCGCGTAACGCGCGTGGATTACGAGCAGGACCGTGTCGAATTCAACAATGGCCACACGATTACGGACCTGATGGGAAACTTCATCAAGAACGGACCGGTTGAATTCGATACCCCGGTGCAGTTCATACCCGCCGAGTTTCAGATCGGCAAGAAATGGACGGCTGCGTTCCTCCGTACCAAGAACGACAAGACAAGCAACGCCTACTACGACATGCAGATCGTGAAGCGGGAAACCATCAACGTCCCGGCGGGAAGTTTCGACACCTTCCTGATCGAAGGGAAGGGGTGGAACATGACTACGAGCTCACGGCTCGAGGCAAGATCCTGGCTGGTACCCGGGCTGAATTTCTCGATCCGGCGTGAGTTGGTCGTGCGGAACAAGCGTGGGAAGTTCGTCCAAACCGAGAGGTACGAACTCGTTGCCCTGCGCCACCCCGCCATAGGCACCATGTAAGAAATAGCCGCCGAGGCAGCATTAGCCGCTGACCCCGCCGCCGCGGATGCTAAGATGCGCCCCCTTCTTGCGCAGCTTGCCCGGTGCCCTTCGCTCCTCCCATGTCCCTGTTCCGCCGCGTCATTCCATCATTCTTGCTGTTTCTCCTGAGCGCCGTCGCCCATGCCGAGCAGGCGTTGCCAGGCACAGGGGCAGGACCGCTGGCATCGCCGCCGGCCCTCGGCTTCGGCCCCGCGCCGCAAACTTTGGCACAACCCGCGCTGCCACCCCTGCCCGACCCTTCGCAGGAAGTGAAGGATGAACTGCCGCCGATGCCCACCATCGACCTCACCACGCCGCCCGACGACCTCTGGCAGCGCATGCGCAACGGCTTTTCCATGCCCGATCTGAACAGTCCGCTGGTGGCCGACCGCCAGGCCTGGTACCTGAACCGGCCCGACCTGCTGAAGCGCATCTTCGAGCGCAGCCGGCGCTACCTGTATCACATCGTCGAGGAACTCGAAAAGCGCGGCATGCCGACCGAGCTGGCCCTGCTGCCGGTGGTCGAAAGTTCCTTCAACCCGCTGGCCTACTCGTCCGCCCGCGCGCTGGGCATGTGGCAGTTCATCCCCGCCACCGGCAAGACCTACAAGCTGCAGCAGAACGCCTGGTTCGACCAGCGCCGCGACATCGTCGCCTCGACCAGCGCCGCGCTCGACTACCTGCAGACCATCTACGAAATGCACGGCGACTGGCACCTGGCGCTGGCCTCCTACAACTGGGGCGAGAATGCGGTCGGGCGTGCCGTCGCAAAGAACCAGGCGAAAGGGCTGCCGACCGATTACCTGAGCCTCAAGATGCCGACCGAGACGGCCTACTACGTGCCCAAGCTGCAGGCGATCAAGAACATCATCGCCCAGCCGCAACTCTTCGGCATCAACCTCGACCCGATTCCGAATCGTCCCTATTTCGGTACCGTGGAACGCAGCGGCAACATGGACATCGCCCTGGCGGCGCGCCTGGCCGAAATCCCGGTTGACGAGTTCATCGCACTCAACCCGGCCTACAGCCGCCCGGTAATGCCGGACGCGGCCAACAGCCCGCTGGTGCTGCCGGCCGACAAGGTGCAGACCTTCCTGGCCAACCTGCAGCATCACGAAGCCCAGGACAGGCCGCTGTCGGCCTGGCACACGCACAACATGAAGCCGGGCGAGAAGCTCGACGCCGTCGCCAAACGCTATGGCATCAGCGTGGCGCGCTTGAAGCAGTTGAACGGCATCAATGCCAAGACCAAGCTCACTTCCGGCTATGCCTTGCTGGTGCCCGGCAAGGATGCGGTGGGACAGGACTCGCTCGCCGCTCGATTGCCGCAAACACCCGCCAGCCCGCCGAAAGCCGTCAAGGCCAAGCCGGGCAAGACCAAGCCGGGCAAGGCCGCCAAGCCGGTCGCCAGGGGCAAGACCGTCAACGTCACGATCAGGAAGCCGGCACCCAAGCCCAAGCCCAAGAAACGCTAGGCCTTGAAGCAGCGCACCACGTGCGTTGCGCCAAACCGGGTTTCCTCGGGATAGCGTCGGCGACAAGCTTCGTCGGCCAGCGGGCAGCGCGGATGGAAATGGCAGCCGGACGGCGGCTTCACTGGCGAGGGCATGTCTCCGGCCAGCTTCTGTGCGTCACCACGCACGCCATCGACGCGCGGCACGGCGGCCAGCAGCGCCCGGGTGTAGGGATGGCGCGGCGAACGCAGGACGTCGTCGGCACTGCCGGATTCCACCACGCGGCCGAGATACATCACCGCCACGTCATGCGCCAGGTAATCCACCACTGCGATGTTATGCGTGATGAAGAGGTAGGCCAGCCGCAACTCGCGCTGCAAATCGGACAGCAGGTTGAGGATCTGCGCCTGCACCGACACATCGAGCGCCGAGGTCGGCTCGTCGCAGATCAGCAATTGCGGATGGACGGCGCGCGCGCGTGCGATGGCAATGCGCTGGCGCTGCCCGCCGGAGAATTCGTGCGGATAGCGGCTCACCATGTCGGCGCGCAGGCCGACCTGCTCCAGCAGCGGCCCGACGGTTGCCGCCGTCGCGTGGTCGCTGCCGCTGCCGGCCTTGCCACCTGTCCCCAGGGCCAGCATGCCCTCGGCGATGATGTCGCCGATCCGCAGGCGCGGGTTGAGCGAGGCGAAGGGATCCTGGAAGACCATCTGCATCTTCGCCCGCAGCGGCCGCAGTTCGCCGGCGGAACGCGTAGTCAGCTCGACACCGTCGAGCCGCACGTTGCCCGCCGTCGGTCGCAGCAACTGCAGCATGGCCTTGCCCGCCGTGGTCTTGCCGCAACCCGATTCGCCCACCAATGCCAGGGTGCGTCCCGGCATGAGTTGCAGCGACATGCCGTCGACCGCGCGCACGGCGCCGACGACGCGCTGCAGGATGCCGCGACGGATGGGGAAATGCACCTGCAGGTCGCTGACTTCAAGCAGCGGCCTCGAATCGCTTGACGGCGCCGTGTCGCCGCCGCCGACTCCTGGAAGAACCGCCGGGGCCGCGCCCGGCAGGTGGCAGCGCACGCGCTGCCCCGGCGCGATTTCGCGCCAGGGCGGCGGCGTCGCCGCGCAGACCAGCACGGCTTCGCCGCAACGGTCGGCGAAGCGGCAACCGGGGTGGCGGATTTCCGCCGCCGGCACGCTGCCCGGGATCGTCGCCAGGCGGCCGCCGCGCCGTTCCGAATCGGGCAGCGCGGCGAACAGCCGCACCGAGTAGGGATGCGCCGGTTGCGCAAAAAATTCCCGGCGCGGCGCTTCCTCGACCAGTTGCCCGGCATACATGACGCCGATGCGGTCGGCCATGCGCGCCACGACGCCGAGGTCATGCGTGATCAGCAACAGCGCCATGTCCTGCTTGTGCCGCAATTCGTCAAGCAGGTCCAGCACCTGCGCCTGTATTGTCACGTCCAGCGCCGTGGTCGGCTCGTCGGCAATCAAGAGGCGCGGCGAGCCGGCCAGGGCGATGGCGATCATCACGCGCTGGCGCAGCCCACCCGAAAGCTGGAAGGGAAATTCGTCGAGGCGCCGCCGCGGATCGGGAATGCCGACCTGGTCGAGCAGGTCTTCGGCACGAGCGCGCGCCGCCGTTCCGCGCAAGGCCGAATGCAGTTCCAGCGCCTCGACGATCTGGCGACCGACGGTCAGCACCGGATTGAGGCTGGTCGCCGGCTCCTGAAAAATCATCCCGAGCTGGCCACCGCGGTAGCCCCGCATGCTGGCCTCGGGTAGCGCCAGCAAGTCGCGGTCATCGAAGGTGATGCTGCCGCCCGCGACCTGCGCCGCCGCCGGCAAGAGGCGCATGAGGCCGAGCGCCGTCATCGACTTGCCGCAACCCGATTCGCCGAGCAGCGTGAAGCACTCGCCGGGCGCGATGTCGAAAGAGATGCCATCGACCGGCCGCGCCGCGCCGATATGTATGGAGAGGTCGCGTACCGAGAGAATGCTCTTGCCAGTCACGCCGACGACCTCGGATCAAAGGCGTCGCGTACCGCGTCGGCGAACAGGTTGGCGGCCAGCACCAGGGCGAACATGAAAGTGAAGGCGGCCGCCAGCGACCACCAGACCATGGGTTCGCGCGCCAGTTCCATGCGCGCCGTGTTGATCATGGTGCCGAAGGAAATCGTGGTCGGATCGACGCCGACGCCGACATAGGACAGCACGGCTTCCGCCAGCACCAGGCCGGAGAAGTCCATGACCAGCGCGATCAGCACGATGTGCATCAGATTGGGCAGGATGTGGCGGCGCATGATGGCGAAGCGGCCGACGCCGAAGGCCTGCGCCGCCTGGACGAATTCCAGCTCGCGCAGCTTCAGTGTCTCGCCGCGCAAGAGGCGCGCGACGCCCGTCCAGCTGGTCATGCCGAGGATCAGGCACAGGGCCAGCAGGCGCGCATCCGCCCTCTCGGCCGAGGTGGCGAACCAGTCCGGATGGGTGTCGATGATGACCTGCATCATCAGCACCGCCGCCGCAATCAGCAGTACGCCGGGAATCGACGAGAGCGTGGTGTAAAGGTACTGGATCACGTCGTCGACCCAGCCGCCGACGTAGCCGGCAAGTATTCCCAGCAGCACGGCCAGCGGCAGCATGACCAGCGTAGTGAGCGTGCCGATCAGGAGGCCCGTGCGTATGCTTTTCAGCGAGAGGTAAAGCACGTCCTGCCCCACCTTGTCGGTGCCGAAGACGTGGTAGCCGCCGCCCAGCGCGACCGCGATGCCGAGCAGCAGCAGGATCGCCAGCAGGGTGACGAACACCGCGCCGGTCGCCACGTTCTTCTCCGCGCCTATTGCCGTGTCGCCGGCGCCGACTTTCAGATCTGCCCCCGGCTTCATAGCAGCCAGCACCGCCAGCAGTTCGAGGCCCTTGAGCCGGCACCACAAGGTCGTCAGCAACAGCCAGAGCGCCACCCCGCCGGCGCAGCCGCGCGAGACGCGCAGGGCGATGTCGAATTCGTGGTTGGCGAGGTCGGCGCCGAGATGCGTGCCGCCGTGTTTCAGGCGCGGGAACTCGCGCTGCGTCGAATTCTCCAGCGCCTCCTTGGCGAACAGGTGGGTCGCCAGCGGCGCCGAATAGGTTTTCTCGCTGCGCTGACGCAGATCGGAGAGCAGCGCGTCGAGCGCCGAATGCACCTCCACCGCATAGCGCACCGGTTCGCCCGGCCTCGCGTCGAGCCGCGGCCGGTAGTGCAGCGAATCGAGCAGGCCGATGATGACAAAGGCCGCCAGCACCGTCGCCGCCGCCATCGCCATGCCATCCCGCGCCACCCGCCCCCAGGCGGCGCGCAGGGCATCCTGGCGCCGCGCCCACAGAATCAGGGCGACAATCGCCGCGATCAGCACGAAGAGCAGGACGTCGGACCACAGAAAAACGACCTGAAAGCTCATTGCAGGCGCACCCGCGGATCGGCCAGGGTGTAGGAAATGTCGGTCAATAGCAGGCCGACGATGTAGAGCACCGAACCGATGAAGACCATCGAGCGCACCACGGCGAAGTCCTGGGCATTGATGGCGTCGATCGTGTAGCTGCCCAGCCCGGGAATGCCGAAGAAGGATTCAGTCAGGAGGCTGCCCATGAACAGGGTCGGAATCACCACCACGACGCCGGTCAGGATCGGGATCAGCGCGTTCCTCAGCACATGGCGGAACAGCACCACGCGCTCGGGCAGGCCCTTGGCGCGCGCCGTGCGCACATAGTCACGGGTGATCTCTTCGAGGAAAATGGTGCGGTACCAGCGCGGCGAACTGCCGATGCCGCCGATGACGCCGATGATCACCGGCAGGATGAGGAACTTGCCTGCGTCAAGGCCGCCGCTGTAGCCCGAGATCGGCGCCAGATGCCAGACCTTGGACACCAGCCATTGCCCGCCGATGATGTAGAACAGCCCCGAGATCGACATCATCGCCACGCACAGCACGACGCCGGTGAAATCAAGCGTCGTGGCGCGGAAGAACACCAGCAGCAGCGCGAACGCTATGGCCACGAAGAGGCCCAGGACGAAGGTCGGCACGGCGATCGCGAGGCTGGGCCCCATGCGCGTCGCAATCTCGCGCGCGATGTCGCGACCATCGTCGGCACGGCCGAAGTCGGCGGCGAACATGCGCACCGACTTGCTGAAGAATATCGTGTCGGTCACGGCCGCCGTGCCGGCCGCCGCCGCATTCCACACCAGCGGCTTGTCGTAGCCGCGCTCGGCCTTCCACTTCTGGATCGCATCGGGCGTCACGCGTTTGACGCCGAGTTGCATGCGCGCCATGTCGTCCGGCGTGTTCACCACGAAGAACAGGGCGAAGGTCAGCAGATTCACGCCGATCAGGATCGGAATCGCATACAGCAGGCGGCGAATGACGTAGGCAAGCATCAGGGAGTCGGTTTGTCGCGGCCCAGTAGCATAGCGAAAAAATCGCGTCGCATCGCGGGCGAAAAATCATGGCGGCTGACGAATTCCGTCGCCGCCCCCGCGCCGCGCCATTCGAGGCCCCAGATCGGCGCGATCATGGTCGGCTGCATGGCATAGCGTGCATCGCCGACGAAGCCGGGACGGACGCTGTCCTCGACGATGAAGCCATCCGAAAAAGCCCGGAAGCGCTCGATGTCGCGCAGGCGCATGGGGTCGCCAGCGGCCAGCCGCCGCGCAGCGGTGGCATCGAGCAGCGGCGCCGAGGCGCCGGGATAATGGCGCAGCGTCGGCCCCAGGTGAAAGGCATCGACCTGTACCTTTCCGTCATGGACATAGAGCGACCGCCACAAGACCAGGTTGGCCATCGAGGGCTTGACCGAAAGCTGTTCCGCGCGATGTCCGCGCGACTGCGCCAGTTCCAGCGCCGCCACCTCACCGCGCTGCTGCTGCACGAAACTCAGGCTGAAGTAACCCATACCCAGCAGCAGGCTCCAGCGCAGGGCCCGCGAATCGGGCCGCCACAGGAAAAGGAACAGCGGCACCGCCAGCAGGAGCGTGAACAGCGGATCGACCACGGCGATCAGGTTCCAGGCTTCGCGCCGCTGCGAGAACGGCAGCCAAAGGTGCGTGCCATAGCTGGTGCAGGCATCGAGCAGCGGATGCGGCAGATAGCCGGCAAGGCAGCACAGGTAGAGCGTAGTCATGTCGATCCGCCGCCGCAGCAAGGGCCACAGCAGCAGCGCCGCGACCAGTGCGCCGATGGGCACGAAGGCCAGGGCGTGGGTGAAGTGGCGGTGGTAATCCAGCACCAGCAACGCATCACTGCCACTCTGGATCAGCGCATCGGCATCGGGCAGCAGCCCGGCGAGCGCGCCGATCCCGGCCGCCAGGCGCCGTGTCGCCAGCACCGACTTTTCGCCGCGGTGCCGGAAAGACGCGACGCCCGCCGCCAGCGCCGCGCCCATCACGGCGTGAGTCAGGATATCCATGCGCAAATACCCGTGCCCGTCACTTCGCCTCACCGGGCGGCTTCGGCCCGAATCCGCGCCACAAACCCTTCGCCTTCTGCCGCGCGATGAATTCCTCGTTGCGCGGCCAGGCGCCGGTGGTCCAGCGCGGCTTCACCGCGGTGGCTGCAGCGCCGCCTATGGCGATGACGGCCAGCAACAGGAGAAAGGGCGCGAGGCTCGCCAGGATCAGCCATTCCGCCGCCTTCAGCAGCCGCGCCAGGCGGGGCGGACCGCCCAGCGCCTTCTGCAGCAGCGAGACAATCATGTAGCAGAGGAAGGCATCGGTGATCAGTGCGCCGAGACCAAACGGAATGCGGCAGGCCAGGCCAGTGAAATCTCCCGAGCCCCACAGCCCGGGCAGAGAAAAGCTGCCCGCACAGACGCGCTCGCCGGCGCCGAAGGCGACCCAGTTGCCCAGTGCGGCCAGCCCCGCCAGCGCCAGTACGCCAAACAGACCGCCGGCCAAAGGAGATTGCGGCCCGGCGATGATCGCCAGCCCCGCCGCGACGAAGCAGCCGCCGGCGGCCACGCCCAGCCAGGGCGGACCGTTAATGTCTGCGCGACCCAGGGGCCCGATGTCGAACGCGGCGAGCATCGGCAGGATTCCGGACGCGACAAACACCAGCCCGATCAGGTGGGCCGCGCCGGGCGTGAGCTGTTGCGTGCCCTTCATGTTGCCGGCACCCGTTTTCCAGCGCCGCGCGGCATGGCGCTCCGACGCAATGCCTGCGCGACCGTCACCCTACTTGAACTTGTAGTAGGTCTGGTTCAGCCAGGCAGCGACATGGGCCTCTTCTTCCGGAAACCAGCCGGCATTGGTCTGCGCGCTGCAGGTCGCCACGCGCTGTTCCAGCGCGGCCAGGTTGTTGATCAGGCGCGGCTTGCGCGTATACATGCCGGAACCGTCACCGCCCAGCAACTTCACGTGGCAGGCCACGCACTGTTTGTCGTGCAGAGGCTTGCCCAGCTTAGGATCGCCGGCGGCTTGCACCGGCAGCGACAACAGCAAACACAACAGCGGGATTGCACTACGCATGGCATTTCTCCCTCGGCGGGTTGGGATAGCGATCACTGCAGGTAACTGATCTCCATTTGCGAATCGAGCCCGGTCACCATGTCGAGAATGTCCTCGGTGAATTTCTCGTCCTCGTCGCTCCAGGTGGCATCGGGCGCCGTCGAGGCGGTGACCAGCGGCGTAATGTCGAAGTCCACGAAGCGCCCTCCCACCTTGAGCACGAAAATGCCGGACGAATGCTCGACCAGTTCCCAGTCGTCGGGTATTTCAAGCTCGGCTTGCAGCACCAGCGACAGCTTTTTCATGAAATTCTCCACTCAACAGGATGCAGACAAGCATCCTAATCCATCCAGCCCCGGCGAGGTAGGATGACGGCTTCGCCACCACCGGTTTTCGCCATGATCGTCCCGCCGCCGCTGCTCCTCGACAACGACGCCGTGCGCCGCCATCTCTCGCTCGATGCATTGTTGCCGGCGATCGGGCAGGCGCTGATCGAGCTTTCCGCCGGTCGCGTGGTGCAACCGCTGCGCACGGTGCTGGAACTGCCCGGACCCGGCAGCCTCCTGTTCGTCAAGCCGGCCATGGCCGGTGGCGCGCTGGCCGCCAAGCTGATCACCCAAGTGCCGGGCAACGCGGCGCGCGGCCTGCCGACCATGATCGCCACGCTTCTACTGCTCGATCCCGCAACCGGCGTGCCGCTGGCCGTCATGGACGCCACCTGGCTGACCGAGCTGCGCACCGCCGCAGTCTCGGCCGTGGCCACGCGCGCCTTGCGCGACCGCCGCCCGCAGCGCCTGGCGATCCTCGGTTCGGGCGCACTGGCGCGCAGCCATGCGCTGGCGCGCACCGCCGTGGTGCCGATCCGCGACATCCGGATCTGGAGCCCGACCCGGGCCAATGCCGAACGCTGCGCCGCCGACATCAACGGCATTGCCAGCCGCGATGCCGAAAGCGCGGTGCGCGATGCCGACATCGTGGTCACCGTGACCAATGCCAGCGCGCCGGTGCTGATGGGTCGCTGGCTCAAACCCGGTGCCCTGGTGCATGCGGTCGGCGCGCCGCGGCCGGGCTGGCGCGAACTCGACGACGAGGCGATGGCCAATTACCTGATTGCCGACCAGCGCCAGGCCGCTGAAACCGAATCCGGCGACGTGATCCTGTCGGGCGCCACGGTGCGCTGCGAAATCGGCGAAGTGCTGGCCGGCAAGGTACAGGTGCCGGACGGTGTCGCTGTCATCTTCAAGGCGCTCGGCCAGGCCGTCGAGGACGCGGTCGCAGCGCAACTGGTGTATGCCGCGGTCACCAGCGCGCCGCGCCCGGGCGGCGGCTGACGCCCGCCGTCAGTGCACGCGCCGCGCCTGCTGCCAGGCGATGACGGCCTGGCTGGCCTGCGCGAACATCGGCTCCGTCACCTCGCGCGGCAAGGCCTGGCGCAGGGCGACGAACAATCCTTCGGTGGTTTCGCGCGCCAGGTCCGTGCTCGCGGCGGCATCGCTCAGGCAGCGCAACTGGATATTGGCCAGGGCATCGGCCACCAGCCGCCAGCCCAGCGTCGGCATGCGTGCGACCAGGGCCGCCAGCATCCCGGCCAGCGCAGCAAGAATCGCCAGCGCTTCGTCGCGGTCGGTGCAGGCAATCATGGCGTGCCACAGCGCCAGATGGATGTTGCGGCGCAGTTCCATCTTGAAATCGACGGCGTCGCTTTCGGTTTCTTCGATGGCGGCGAATGCCCGCTGCAGGCGGGCGTCGGCGTCGGCATCGAGGTCATTGCGCAGCCCGCCGAGCAGGACGCTGACGCCGGGCAGCGCGGTCAGCGAGAAAGCCTGGGCATAGGCCAGGCCCCACTGGTCGATACCGCTCACCAGCAGCGCCATGCGCAGTGCGCACCCGGCGTCGTCGGGCGCGGCGCGCGTCCAGTTTCCCGCCCGCGCCTGGATCTCGACCACCGCCGCCTGCAGCGCGGCGGCGTCCGCTTCCAGCGTCAGGCGAAATATCCGCGTGAACGCATCCTGCGCCATGCGCGCCGCCAGGCGCTGCACGTCGGGCGAAGCAAGATTTGCCAAGCTGTCAGCGGGCAGCTGGAAGGCTTCATTCATAATGGAATCCTGTCAATCAAGAATGCCATTATGCAGATTTGGGTCGATGCCGACGCCTGTCCTGCCGTCATCAAGGAAATTCTCTTCCGCGCCGCCACGCGGCATTCACTACCGCTGATCCTGGTCGCCAACCAGTGGCTGCGGGTACCGCCTTCGCCTTGGATACGCGCCGTGCAGGTGGCGCAGGGCTTCGACGTGGCCGACAGCCACATCGTCGAACAGGCGGCGGCCGGCGACCTGGTGATCACCGCCGACATCCCGCTGGCGGCGCTGGTCATCAACAAGCAGGCCTTTGCCCTCAATCCGCGCGGCGAGTTCTACAGCGCGGAGAACATCCGGCAACTGCTGGACATGCGCAACTTCATGGACACCTTGCGCAGCAGCGGCGTCGAAACCGGCGGGCCGCCCGCCTTCAGCCATGCCGACCGGCAAAGCTTCGCCAATCAACTGGATCGCTTCATCGCCACGCGCCGCAAATCCAGATGACGGAATTTGATCGATGTTGCGCCACATGCCTGCCTGTACCCGATCGCCAGCCGAGACTGCGCATTAGTTCACCGTCCCGCCGGCGCCGACTTTAGAGTTCGGACAGTCGTAAAATGCTGAAACCAAGCACCCATGAAGGACAGATCATGTTGAAAATTGCCGGCCTCCGGGCGCAGCGTCCCGCTCATTCATCAATCAGCGCACGCTTGCTTCTCATCGCCGCAGCCTTCGCGAGCACTCTTGTCGCCGCCTCGATCAGCGCCGCGGCCGAAACCAAACCGCCCGCCCAGGCACCCAAGCGCGAAAAATTGACCATTGCGACCGACTCGGTGATGAAGCCGATGACCGGGGATCTCGACGCGATGGCCAAGAACAGGATGGTTCGCATCCTGACCGTGTACAGCAAGACGTTCTACTTCGCGGACAAGGGCGTCCAGCGCGGCGCCGTTTACGACATCGGTCGCCTGTTCGTGGAGGACCTGAACAAGAAGCTGGCCAAGGAAAAAAAGCATAAGCATCTCAAGATCCAGGCGGTGTTCATCCCGGTTTCCCGGGGCGAATTGCTGCCGGCGCTGGTGGCCGGCAAGGGGGATATAGCGATGTCCAACATCACCGTGACCGACGAGCGCAGGAAGCTGGTGGATTTTTCCGATCCTCTGTACAAGAACACGAGCGAAGTGGTGGTGTCCGGTCCGGCCTCGCCCGCGCTATCCGCCGTGGACGATCTGGCCGGAAAGCCGGTCTTTACGCGCAAATCGTCGAGCTATTACGAAAGCCTGGTCAGCCTCAACCGGCGTTTTGCCGCCGAGAAAAAGCCTGCCGTGATCATCAAGGAGGTACCGGATACGCTGGAGGACGAGGACCTGATCGAGATGGTGAACGCCGGACTGATGCCGCTCATCATCGTGGACAAGCACAAGGCCGACTTCTGGAAGCAGGTCTTCCCCAAGATCAAGGTGCATGACGGAATCGCCGTGCGCACCGGCGGCGACATTGCCTGGGCGATGCGCAAGCAGAATCCGCAGCTCAAGGCCGCTGCCGACGATTTCGCGGCGCGCCACAAGCAGGGAACCTCGACGGGAAACCAGATGCTGACGAAATACCTGAAAAACGCAAAGTATGTGAAGGACGCCGCGTCAGAGTCCGAGCGCAAGAAATTCGTCGAACTGATCCAGTACTTCAAGAAATACGGCGACAAGTACCACGTTGACTGGCTGCTGATGGCAGCCCAGGGATACCAGGAATCCCAGCTCAACCAGGCTGCCAAGAGCAAGGTGGGTGCGATCGGCGTCATGCAGGTCATGCCCGCCACCGGGAAGGAGCTCAACGTGGGCGACATCCAGGAAACCGAGGCGAACATCAACGCCGGCATCAAGTACATGCGCTGGATGATCGACAACTACTTCGGCGACGAACCCATGACCGATCTGGACAAGGCCCTGTTCTCGTTCGCTTCCTACAATGCCGGCGCGGGCCGCATTTCCCAGTTGCGCAAGGAGGCCGCCAAGCGCGGGCTGAACCCGAACGTCTGGTTCCACAATGTCGAGTATGTCGCCGCCGAAAAAATTGGTGCCGAAACCGTGACCTACGTCGGCAACATCTACAAGTACTACATCGCCTACAAGCTGCTCATCGAATCCCGGGACGAGAGGGAGCGGGCCATGGAGCAAATCAAGGGCAAGTCCAAAGCGTCGCCCTGAGAGGCTCTCCAGGTTCGGAGCGGGATTCCGGTAAACCGGACTGACGTGCCAGCGCAGGGGATCCCCGCGCTGGCACGCGCTTGCACACATCTCCGCGGACAGATCCGCGGATAGATCGGGGCTGCGCCGTCAGGCCTGTGCGGCGTCTACTATCGCGTTGAGCGTTGCGCTCGGGCGCATCACGGCCTCGGTTTTCGCCGTGTCGGGCATGTAGTAGCCGCCGATGTCCACCGGTTTGCCCTGTACGGCCTTCAGCTCGTCGACGATCTTCTGCTCGATGGCGGCCAGCGCCTTCGCCAGCGGCGCGAAGTGTCCCTGCAGTTCCTTGTCCTCGGTCTGTTCGGCCAGGGCCTGTGCCCAGTACATGGCCAGGTAGAACTGGCTGCCGCGGTTGTCGAGCTCGCCGGTGCGGATCGAGGGACCCTTGCGATTGTCGAGCAGCTTGCCCGTGGCATCGTCGAGCGTCTTGGCCAGGATCTTGGCCCTGGCGTTGCCCGTCTTGATGCCGAGGTCTTCCAGCGACACCGCCAGGGCGAGGAATTCGCCGAGCGAATCCCAGCGCAGGTGGTTCTCTTCGACGAGCTGCTTGACGTGCTTCGGCGCCGAGCCGCCGGCGCCTGTCTCATACATGCCGCCGCCGGCCATCAGCGGCACGATGGACAGCATCTTGGCGCTGGTACCGAGTTCCATGATCGGGAACAGGGCGGGCAGGTAGTCGCGCAGGATGTTGCCTGTGGCCGAGATGGTGTCGAGGCCGCGGACCACGCGCTCCAGCGTGTAGCGCATGGCGCGCACCTGCGACATGATCTGGATGTCGAGGCCCGTGGTGTCGTGGTCCTTGAGGTAGGTCTTGACCTTCTTGATCAGTTCGTTCTCGTGCGGGCGATAGGGATCGAGCCAGAAAATCACCGGCGTGCCGGACTGGCGCGAGCGCGTGACGGCGAGCTTGACCCAATCGCGGATCGCCGCATCCTTGGCC
>VEPA01000131.1 GCA_012026675.1 Betaproteobacteria bacterium
GCACCCACCGCCAGCCAGTCCGCCAATCTCAATGCCGAGATGCAGGCGATGTTCAACGATCTGGGGGCGCTGGGCAATGTCACCTCGCCCGGCGCCTTCCGTGGCCAGGCGATGAACCTCTACACGGGCGGCGGCCTCATGATGCGGGCGCCGGGGCGCAACTACCCGCTCGTCAATGCCCAGTTGCCTAGCCTGCGGGCGGGCTGCGGCGGCATCGATCTCTTCGGCGGGGCCTTCTCCTTCATCAACAAGCAGCAGTTCGTGGCGCTGCTGCAGAACATCGGCTCGAACGCCATCGGCTACGCCTTCAAGCTCGCCCTCCAGTCGATCTCGCCCGATATCGACAAGCTGCTGACCGAATTGCAGGACCAGATCAACAAGATCAACGCCATGAACATCAATTCCTGCGAGGCGGCGCAATCCCTGGTCAACGGCATCGTCGGCGAATATGACAATTCGGTGCAAAGCGGCTGCGCCAACATCTCCCAGTATCTGGGCAGCGTCACCGACCGGGTCGATGCCCGGCTCAGCTGTGCCACCAACGCCCCGTCAGTGGTCAAGAACGCCGCCAATTCCGGCGATCCGAATATCCGCAATGCCACTTTCGTCAAGGGCAATGTGATCTGGATGGCCTTGAACCAGGTGGGCGGCGCCATCAGCCAGCAGGAGAAGGAACTGATCATGAGCGTGATCGGCAGCGTCATCCTCTATCCGCCGGCGGACGATGGCAGTGGCGCGATGCCGCGCACCATCGAGCCGAGCATCGTTGGCCTGCGCGATCTGCTGCTCGGTAGCGGCACCTCCGCCACGGAAGGCAATGTCGACATCGAGGTCTACGTCTGTGACGAGCCGGCCGAGTGCCTCAACCCCGTGCGCACCACCGTCTCCGCCAAACCCTTCACGCGCCTAGTGTCCGAGCGGCTGCGCCGCCTGTCCGACAACATCGCCACGCGCACGCCGCAAACGCCCGCCGACATCGGCTTCATCAACACCACCACGGAACCGGTCTACAAGATGCTGGCCGTCGCCAACGCCGTTCCCGGCTCCAACACCGCCGAGACGCTGATCGAAACCTACAAGGACGTGATCGCGCTCGACTACGCCGAGACCTTCCTCAGCCGGGCGATTCGTCAGGCATTGAGCGCGCTGTCGCAGTCACTGAAGCGCACCGGCGTCGAGCAGCAGTACGTGGCGACCTTGCGACAGAACGCCCAGGAGGCCCATCGGCAACTGCTCGTCGAGAAACAGACCGCCTATGCCAAGGTGCGCTCGGTTTCGTCCATGACGCAGGACCTGCAAACCCTGGAGCGCCAACTCTGGAGCTCGATGCCATCGACGGTGAACGCTATGCTCGATTTCAGCGCCAATTCGGGCGCACGCGGCTCCTAGCGCATCGACCAAAGTGCGGATCACAGTGCAGGCCGTGCCGCCCGGTTCAACTACCCATGTTTGAAATCTACGCCTACGGAAACGTCGATACCCTGACCGGAGTGTTCAACGCCATCGCCGCCATCATGGGCGGCGACGACTACTTCGGGCTGGTCAAGACCGTCGCGGTGACCGGGGTGCTGGTCGCGGCCTTCGCCGGATTGTTCACGCCGGGCCGGTTTCACGGCTGGAGCTGGCTCATCGGCTTCATGCTGCTCTACTACGGTCTCTTCCTGCCCAGGGCCGATGTCGTGATCGTGGACAAGCTGGGCAGCCAGTCGCCAGTGGTTGTCGGCAATGTCCCGATCTGTGTGGCCTTCTTCGTCCACTACACGAGCAAGGTGGGCGACGTGATGACGCGCTTCTTCGAGACCGCGTTCCAGGTGATCCCGGCACCGAATGCCCAGCTTCCCGGCGAGTTGGCCTATCAGAAGAACGGGGTGCTCTTCGGCAACCGATTGATCCAGGCTTCCCGCAGGGCCAACGTCGCCGACCCGCAGCTGCGTACCGACCTGATCGCCTACATCTACAACTGCACCCTCTACGACCTGCAGGACGGCACCATCGACCCGGCGACCTTCTCGCAGAGCACCGACATCTGGGCACTGATGGGGACACCCAATCCGGCGCGTTTTACGACCTACGGGAATCCCGTCCAGGTCGATACCTGCCCCAACGTCTACACCTACGTCTCCGGCCGCTTGCCGGCCGAAGTCGCGCGCGCCCGGGCGATGCTCGCGTTTCAATTGAATCCATCGCTCGACCCGACCGCCGCGCAAGGCGTGATCGACAGCCAGATCGAGCAGGCCTACTACAAGACCAGGATCGCGACAGCGGCCCAGGGTGCGGCCGACCTCCTGCGCCAGAACATCATGATCAACCTGATGCAGGATACGAGCAGCATCGTCGGGCAGAAGATCAACGACCCCGCTTCCATCATGATCGCGACGGCCCGGGCGAACACCACGGCCTCGATCAATTCGTCGTTCCTGACCATGGGCAAGGTCGCCGAGCAGGCCCTGCCGCTGGTGCGCAACGTGATCGAGGCGATCATCTATGCCGTGTTCCCATTCGTCTTTCTGCTGTTCCTGCTGGCGCAGGGCCGGGGTCTCGGGCTGGCGCTCAAGAGCTTCATCCTGAGCCTCGTCTGGATCCAGCTCTGGCCGCCTCTGTATGCGATCCTCAACTACGTGGCCACGCTGGCCAGCGCCAAAAACCTCGAAGCCGCGGCACGCATGGGTGCATCGACCCAGGGCCTGGCCCTCGAAACCGCATCGAGCATCTACCACGGCGCCATCTCCGACCAGGCCGTGGCGGGCTACATGGTGATCTCGATCCCGATCATCGCCACCGCCATCATCAAGGGCGGCGAAGTCGCCTTCCAGGCGGTCACCGGTGTCGGGCCGATGCAGTCCGCCGTGTCGGGAGAGTCGAGCGCGACGAGCAAGGGCAACATCAGCCAGGACTCCGTCGCCATCGACCAGCAGCAACTCGCGCCGAACAGGTCCTCCGCGTTCATGTCCACGACCAGCAATGCCCACGGCAGCCCCATTCAAGGCAGCGGGCCGGATGCGGGCGTCTTCCGCTACCAGGCCACCCTGAGCCGGCTGGCCACGACCTTCACCTTCAGCGAGCGCCAGGCAACCTCCCTTTCAGAAAACGCCCGCGAATCGGAAACCCTTGCCAGGACCGAACGCGATTCGATGCAGCGCAGCCAGTCCGCTGCTCTCACCAATGCACTCGGCATCCAGGACAGTTTCGACCGCTCACAACAACGCTCGGGCGCAAGCACAACGTCCGATGGTGGATCCACCTCGACGCAGCTCCAGAAACTGAACTCGGTCGCGCGCGAGGTCAACCGGCGGCTGGGATTGGGGGAAGATTCGATTGTCGGCAAGAGCGTCGTTGCATCAGCCTCCGCCAGTGTCGTGATACCCCTCACGGAGATCGGTGGCCAAACGAAAGCGGAAGGCCGACACGTCGACCAGCAAAAACTCCAGAGCGCCTACGACTATGCGCGCAAGGCGGTCGAGACCTCACAACTGTCGGAAGCCACCGCGCTCGTCAAGGAGTTCCGATCGTCGGATGCGTACCAGTGGGCACGTGGCAGCCGAGCGACGGGCACTTCCGGCTTCGACTCCTCGTATCGCGAGGCGGTCGATCATCAATCCGCCAGCGAGAACGCCTATGGCCGGTCAAGGGAACTCACCCGGGCGGCGCAGTTCATGAGCGAGTGGAGCAGTGGCGCCCAGACTGATTTCACCAACTATGCGGCACGCCGGTTGTCGGAACGCGGATTGCTTCGCGAGGACGATCCGATCAAGCTGCAGCGTGCCGTCACCGAGATCGCGTTCGGTTATGCGAAAGGCGGTGAGGTCGGTAGTCAGTTCGTGCCCGGTGACAGCCCCTTGGCGCCGAGTAACCCGCTACCCCAACTCCTCGGCTGGGGCTCATCGACGCTGCGCGATGATTTCAACCAAAACGATGCGTCCAGGAATGTCGATGCGGTGCGAGGTCAGGCGGCGGAGAATGTCGGC
>VEPA01000102.1 GCA_012026675.1 Betaproteobacteria bacterium
CTGCAGCGAGTCGGCGTAGTCGGCGCCGGTGCGCGCCCGCTTGTAGAGGCGCGGCACGGGTTCCATATTGTGGTTCATGACGTCGGGCGGTGTCGCAGCGAGGATGTCCAGCGCGATGTCAAGGCGCCCGCGAAAGTCGGGCACCAGCACTTCGATTTTCGTTGCCGGGGAATGTTCGCGCACTTTCGCGATGCAGTCGGCAAAATGCTGGGCGCCGCCGTCGCGCAGGTCGTCGCGGTCGACGCTGGTGATGACTACGTATTTAAGCTTCATCGCGGCGATGGTGCGCGCGAGTTTTTCCGGTTCTTCCGCGTCCGGCGGCAGCGGCTTGCCGTGGCCGACGTCGCAGAAGGGGCAGCGCCGGGTGCACAGGTCGCCGAGGATCATGAAAGTGGCCGTGCCCTTGCCGAAGCACTCGCCGATGTTGGGGCAGGTGGCCTCCTCGCACACCGTATGCAGGTGGTGTTCGCGCAGGATCTGCTTGATCTCGCCGAAGCGACCGGCACTACTGCCGGCCTTGACGCGGATCCAGTCGGGCTTTTTCAGGACCGTCTCGGCCGGCACGATCTTGATCGGGATGCGGGCGGTCTTGGCTTCGCCTTTTTGCTTGGTCGTCATGTGTGTTCTTCCAGTTGCCGGGCCAGATGGTCGGCCAGCGCTTTGCCTACTATCGCAGTTTCATCGCCGCCGCGCCATTGTGGCAAATACGCACGCAACTGGGTGACCGCCATGCCCTCGTAGCCGCAAGGGTTGATCGCAGCGTAGGGCGAGAGATCCATGTCGACGTTCAACGAAACGCCGTGGTAGCTGCAGCCATGCTTTATGCGCAGGCCGAGCGCGGCAATCTTTGCGTCGCCGACGTAGACGCCGGGCGCGCCCGCCAGGCGCTGCGCCGTGACGCCGTAGCCGGCCAGCAGGTCGATCACCGCCTGCTCGATGCGATTCACCAGGCCGCGCACCGTGATCTCGCGCCGGCGCAGGTCGAGCAGCAGATAGACCACGACCTGGCCGGGACCGTGGTAGGTGATCTGGCCGCCGCGGTCGATCTGCACCACGGGGATGCCGATGTCGCGCAGCAGGTGCTCGGGCTTGCCTGACAGGCCTTGGGTGAATACCGGCGAATGCTCGCAGAGCCAGAGTTCGTCCGGCGTGTCGACGCCACGCGTCGCGGTGAATTCCTGCATCGCGGCGAAGGCCGGCGCGTAGTCGACGCGGCCGAGTTCGCGCAGGACCGGAGCGCTCACAGGACCACCCGAACCATGGGATGCGCGGTCAACTCGAGGTACAAGGCGTCGAGCTGAACTTGTGAAACAGCGCGCACAGTGCAGGTCAGCGACAGGTAGTTGCCGGCCTTCGAAGGTCGCATTTCCATGGTGGCAATGTCGAAATCCGGCGCATGCCTGACCACCACGGCACAGATTGCCTGAGCAAAATCCGGGTTGCTTGCGCCCATGATCTTGAGCGGGAAATCGCAGGGAAATTCAAGCAGAGTCTCCGGTTTCACGGCCCTGCCCGCATCACCGTGGCCTTGAACGCCTGGTACCAGGCGTACATCTGCGCGAAACGTGGTCCCGGCGTGCCATCGATGCCGACTTTCGCTCCGTCAAGGAGAACAATGGGCAGCACTTCCTTGGTCGAGGAACACATCCAGAGCTCGTCGGCAGTGCGCGTCTCGGCCTCGGTGATGTCGCGCACTTCATGCGGCAGGCCGTGCTGTGCGGCAAGTTCCAGCACGACGTCGTAGGTGATGCCGGGCAGCATCAGGTGGTTCTTGATCGGCGCCAGCAGGACGCCGTCCTTGATTGCGAAAATCGACGACGCCGAACCCTCGGTCAGGAATCCATCGCGGAACAGCACGGTCTCGACGCAACCGGCGGCGACGGCCATTTGCCGCAGCAGGCAGTTGGCCAGCAGCGAGGTGGTCTTCAGGTCGCAGCGCAGCCAGCGGATGTCGGCGGCGGAGACAGCGGCGATGCCCTGCTCGCGCTGGCTCGCGGGCGGCGTGGTCATCGCTTCGGCGAAGATCACCGAGGTCGGCCGCACTTCTTTCGGGAAGGCGTGGTTGCGCACCGCCATCGGCCCGCGGGTGACCTGGATGTAGATCGACTGGTCTTCCCACTCGGCTTCGTTCACCAGTTGCGTGACGAACCCGGACCACTCCTTCATGCCGTGGGGATTGGCCAGCTGGATGCCATCGAGGCTGTGCTGCAGCCTCGCCAGATGCTGCTCGAGGCGGAAGGGCTGCCGCGAATACACCGGGATCACCTCATAAACGCCGTCGCCGAAGAGGAAGCCGCGGTCCATGACCGAGACCCGGCCCTGGTCGGCCGCTACCCACATGCCATTAAGGAAGACCCTCGCGCTCACTGGAAAAACAACCGAATGTCATCCCACAGGCGGCCGAGGAAACCGGCCACGGGCACCGTGCTCTGTGCCACGACGGGATATTCGCCCCAGGGCTGGCCGCCGACGCTCAGCTTGAGCGTGCCAATCGGGCTGCCGGCGGCGATCGGTGCGATCAGAGGCTGCTTGCTGACCAGTTGCGCGCTGACCTTGTCGGCCATGCCGCGCGGCACGGAAATCACGAAATCCTCGGCAAATCCCGCGCCGACCAGGTTTTGCTCACCCTTGAAGACCTTGAGCTGCGAAATCGCCTGACCCTTGCCGTAAAGCTTGACCGCGTCGAATGCGGTGTAACCCCAGTTGAGCAGGTTGAGCGAATCACGGGCGCGGGCTTCTTCGCTGGCCGTGCCGAGCACCACCGATATCAGCCGCCGCGGGCCGCGCTTGGCGGTGGCGATCAGGCAATAACCGGCGGCGCTGGAATGTCCGGTCTTGAGGCCATCCACGGTCGCATCGGCCCACAGCAGGCGGTTGCGGTTGTACTGGCGGATGCCGTTGTAGGTGTATTCCTTCATCGCATGCAGGGCATGGGTTTCCGGATGGTCGCGGATCAGCGCGGCGGCCAGTCGTGCCAGATCGCGCGCCGTCGAATAATGATTGGGCGCCGGCCCTTCGAAATAGCCGCTGGCATTGAGGAAGTTCGTGTCCTTGAGGCCCATGCGCTGCGCAGTACGGTTCATCATCGCGGCGAAGGCGTCCTCCGAGCCGCCAATGGCTTCGGCCAATGCCACCGAGGCATCGTTGCCGGATTGGATCACCATGCCCTTGAACAGTTCGTCGACCAGCACGCCCTTGTTGACCGGCACGAAGCTGCGCGAGCCCTGGGTGCGCCAGGCACGCTCGGAAACCGTCACCGGCTGTTGCAGGCTGAGGGTCTTCTGCGCCAGCGCGTCGGCCACCAGGTAGGTTGTCATGACCTTGGTCAGCGAGGCCGGTTCCAGCCGCGCATCGGCATCCTGCGCGGCCAGCACCTGGCCGCTGGCATAGTCCATCAGGATCCAGGCGCGAGCACTTACCGCAGGAACCGGAATCGTTGTCGGCAGGGGCTGAGCATGGCTGGCGCCGAGCTGCAGCAGGGTGAAAACAAGGACAAGAAATCGCATTGGAGAATCGCAGAAATGAAGGGGGAGAATTATAGTCGGCGGCTCCTGGCGCAGACCGCCGGAGCTAGCGTTGAACCACCAGCGGCACCATGCCCAGGCTCTCGCGCAGGCGCGCGCCGGCGAGCTGGGCGGCGGCGGCATCGGGCCAGGGACCGAGCTGGACCCGGTACAGGCCGCCGCTGGCCTGTACCGCCAGCTTGGCCGAAAGCTCGCCAAGTTCGCGCGCCAGCCTGCTGCGCAACGCCTCGGCATTGTCGCGGTTGCCGAAGGCGCCCAATTGCAGGAAATGCCCGCGCCCGTCCTGCACCTGCGGCAGCGGCGGTTCGGGCTCGGCTGCCGCCAGCCTGGCGATCGGATCCTCCCCGTCCTCGCGGCGCGGCGACGGTGCAGAACTTATGCCTCCGGCGGAGGCAGGGGCGGTATCCCTTGCGGAAGGCCCTTGCGCAACGGCGGGCAGTTGGCCCGGCAGCACGCTCTCGACGTCGACCAGCGTGCTGCCCTGTCCCGTGTAGCCGAGCTTCCAGGCAGCCGTCCAGGAGAGGTCGATTTCTCGCCCCGCATGATAGGGTCCGCGGTCGTTGACGCGCACCACCACCGATTTGCCGTTGGCAGGGTTGGTCACGCGGACATACGACGGGATGGGCAGGATGGGATGGGCGGCGGTCATCGCGTACATGTCGTAAATCTCGCCGCTGGAGGTCTTCTGGCCGTGATAGCGGCGCCCATACCATGACCCGATGCCGCGCGCCTTGTAAGGCTTGAGCTCGCGCAGCGGCACATAGTCGCGGCCGAGCGCGGAATAGGGGTTGTTGGCGAAGCGGTGCAGCGGTTCGGCGCGCGGTATCGCATCGGGAATCGTGTCCGGATCGACGGCCGGGCCGTCGCCGGGTCCATCGTCCTTGTAGCCGCCGCCGAACTTCGCCGGCGCCCCGGGCTTCTTCGCCGCGGGTGCAGAAGTCGGCGCCGGCGGTACGGCCGCCGGTGCCTCGCCGCGATCCTCCACAGGCCTTGACGTCTGCGTGCCGCAGGCGGCGAGCGCCAACGCCACCAACGAAGCGAGGATTTGCCGGCCGAGTCTTGCCGCCGGGCCGCCCCAAGGCAAGACGTCGCGTTCGCGGAGCGAACAGCGGCACCGGCATTCGTTCGAAGCGCCCCGTGACAATCGAGCGTAGCGAGCTTGCAAGCTCCCCCTCGGGAGAGGGCGGAGGCGGGGTTGCGCGGAGCACTGCTCCGTGCCGCCAGAGCCGGCCGGCTGTGCAAAGCCGACAGTGGACGGCGGGGGGGAGCGGGTGTTCACTTCTGCACCAGCATGCGGTTGCCGTGGATCGACATGAGTATCCCTATGCCGAGGAACAGCGTCACCAGGGCCGTGCCGCCGTAGCTGATCAGCGGCAGCGGCACGCCGACCACCGGCAGGATGCCGGAAACCATGCCCATGTTGACGAAAGCATAGGTGAAGAAAATCATGGTGACGGCGCCCGCCAGCAGGCGCGAGAACAGTGTCGCCGCGTTGGCCGCAATCATCAGGCCGCGAACGATCAGCGCCGCGTAAAGCAAAAGCAGCAGCAGGTTGCCGAGCAGGCCGAACTCCTCGGAAAACACCGCGAAGATGAAGTCCGTATGGCGTTCGGGAATGAACTCGAGCTGGGCCTGGGTGCCGGCGCGCCAGCCCTTGCCGAAGATTCCGCCGGAGCCGATGGCGATAGTTGACTGGATGATGTGGAAGCCCTTGCCGAGGGGATCTTTCTCCGGATCGAACAGGGTCAGGATGCGGTTCCTCTGATAATCGTGCAGCAGGTTCCACGCCAGCGGCGCGGCGGCAATACCGGCGACAGCCATGCCGATCAGGATCTTCCACGGCAGGCCGGCGAAGAAGATCACATAGAAGCCGGCGGCCAGCACCAGGATGGCGGTGCCCAGATCAGGCTGGCGAGCGATCAGGGCAACCGGCAGCGGCAGCATCACGGCGGCGAAGGCATAGTCGCGCAGACGCGGCATGGCCTCGCGCTTCTGGAAGAACCAGGCGAGCAGCAGCGGCATCGCGATCTTCATCAGTTCGGACGGCTGCACACGCATGAAACCAAGATTGAGCCAGCGTCGCGCGCCCTTCGACACGTCGCCGAACAGAGCAACGGCGACCAGCAGCAGCATGCCGAGTAGATAGACCGGCACCGCCAGATGCATCAGGCGTTGCGGCGGGACCTGCGCCAGAACGCGCATCAGCACGATGGCCACAGCCACATTGAGCAGCTGTGCATTGAGCCGCTCGGGAGAGGCGCTGCCCATGACTCCAACGGCCAGCAGCAGCAGCAGGCCGGCGATCACCATCAGCGGCCCGTCGATCGGCGCGACGAGACGCTGCAGCAGATCGCGGAGCGTCGCCAGGCCAATTCCGCGGTTCATTCCTCATCCTCCTCGACGGCGGCTTCATCGGCCGGCGCGGGTGCATTGGGCCGCTTGCCGAGCAGATAGTAGTCGAGCACCTGGCGCGCGATCGGCGCCGCGGCCTGGGCACCGAAACCGCCGTTCTCGACAAGTATCGCCAGCGCGATCGTCGGCTTGTCGGCCGGGGCGAAGGCGATGAACAGGGCGTGATCGCGCAGATGCGCCTGCATGCGCTCGGTCTTGTGCTCGGCGCCCTTGTACGAGAACACCTGCGCCGTGCCGGTCTTGCCGGCCGCGACGTAGCCGGCGCCGGCAAAGGCGCGCGCGCCGGTGCCTTCCTTGTTCACGCCGATCATCGCGTTCCTGATCACATCGACATGTTCCGGCTTGAGGCCGATGTCGCGCGTCGGTTGCGGTTCGATTTCGGTTTTCTGGCCGGTTCGCGTATCGGTGATGTACTTGACCAGGTGCGGCCGGAATACCACGCCGTTGTTGGCGACGATCGCCGTCGCATGCGCCAGCTGTATCGGCGTATAGGCGTTGTAGCCCTGGCCGATGCCGATCGAAATCGTCTCGCCGGCATACCATTTCTGCTGTTCTGGCTTCTTGAAGCGCTTCTTCTTCCACTCCTGCGAAGGCAGCACGCCTTCCGACTCGCCGTCGATGTCTATCCCGGTGCGGCTGCCCAGGCCCAGGCTGCCCATGAAGGCGGAAATGTTGTCGATGCCCATGTCGTTGGCCAGCATGTAGTAGTAGGTGTCGCAGGAATGAACGATGGATTTGTACATGTCCACCATGCCATGGCCGCCCTTCTTGTCGTCGCGGAAGTGGTGGCCGCCGAAGTTAAAGTAACCGGGATCGGAAATCAGCTGTTCCGGGCGGCGCTTGCCGAGCGTCAGGGCGCCCAGCGCCATGAATGGCTTGAAGGTAGAGCCGGGGGGGTAGGCGCCGTTCAGGGCGCGGTTGACCATGGGCTTGTCGGGCGACTCGTTGAGTTCCTTCCAGTTCTGCGAGTCGATGCCGTCGACGAACTGGTTGGGGTCGTAGTTGGGCACGGCGACCAGGGCAAGTATTCCGCCGGTGGCAGGTTCGATGGCGACCAGCGCGCCCCTTCGGTCGCCAAAGGCCAGCTCGGCGATGCGCTGCAATTCGGCGTCGACAGTCAGGGTCAGGTTGTTGCCGGCCACCGGGGCCGTGTGCGCCAGGGTGCGCACGGCGCGGCCGCCGGCATCGACTTCCACCTTCTCGAAGCCAGTCTCGCCGTGCAGGTCGAACTCGTAGTGCTGCTCCAGCCCGGTCTTGCCAAAGTGTTCGGTGCCGCGGTAGTTTGCCTCCGCCTCCTTGGCCTCGATCTTCTCCAGGTCCTTGTCATTGATGCGACCGATGTAGCCCAGCATGTGCGAAGCGAAGGCGCCGCCCGGATACTGGCGGAACAGGCGCGCCTTGATATCGACGCCGGGAAAGCGGTAGCGGTGGGCGATGAATTTCGCCACCTCCTCGTCGGTGAGCCGGGTGCGGATCGGCAGCGATTCGAAGTTGCGGCTTTCTTCCAGCAGCTTCCTGAAGCGCTTGCGGTCCTTGGGCTGGATGTCGATTACTGCCGCCAGGCCATCGATGAGCTGGTCGAGATCGCGGGTCTTGGTAGGGGTGATTTCCAGGGTGTAGGCAGAGTAGTTGCGCGCCAGAACCGCACCGTTGCGGTCGAGGATCAGGCCCCGGTTGGGTACGACGGGCACCAGCGATATGCGGTTGTCTTCGGCGCGGGTCTGGTAGTAGTCGTGCTGAACCACCTGCAGCCAGACGAAGCGGATGAACAAGAGGGTGAAGCAGAGCAGCACGAAGCCGCCCGCCACGGCCAGGCGCGAACGAAAACGCTCGAGTTCTTGCTGGGGATTCTTGAATTCCATCTGTTGCTTAGGCCGCGATCACGGCACCGCTGGCGAGCTGACACGCAAATTCAAATTGATCACCCCCCACCCCCCGTTCCACGGACGGCCCTGCATGGCCGTCCCGCTCCACGGGCGCGGAGCAGTGCTCCGCGAATTCCCCGTTACGCCCCCCGCCCCGGGGCGGGGGCGACTAGTTTGCTCGCTACGCTCGATGGTCACCGCGGATTGCCCTTGGCTCTCAGATCGGTCGGTGTACATCTTTGTCTTCCGGCCGGAACTGTGGGGTCAGGAGCAGGTAGGTCACCGGATGCCAGAGCAGGGTGGCCGTGAAGCTGGAAAGAAACCACAGCACGCCGGGAAACTCCGCGCCACCCAGCATGCGGGTGGTCATCATGACCAGTTGCATGCCGAGAAACATCGGCAATACGTGCAGCGCCTGCTGCGCGAGCGGAAACCACAGCACTCGCCGCGACCAGCCGGCGGCGGCAAAAGCCAGCAGCACATAAGCCAGCGCATGCTGCCCCATCACGCTGGCGTCGGCGACATCCATCGCCAGGCCAAGGACAAAGGCGGCGGCCATACCGACCTTCAAGGGTTGATGGACGCACCAGAATGCCAGCACCAGCGCCACCCAGTCGGGAATGCCCGGCAGGCGCCCGAAGGGAAGCAGGTTCAACAGCAGGGCGATAAACAGCGTCAAGACGATGAACCAGTTCTTGACCGGCAGCAGAATGCGGCGCGAGGAATGGATGGGTTGCATCTACGCCTCCGCCGGGCCGCCCCTAGGGGGCGTAAAGCCAGGAGCATGGAAACCGCGCAGCGGTTGAACCGAAATCGCCCTTTTTCTCGGAAAGCGCACCAGCGCTTCAGCGAAAGCTAATGCCTGCGCAGCAGGCGTTACGCCGCAGCTAAAAGGGGTTGGAGAATAAGTCATCATGGTGCCTTCTTCTTGGCCCGCTTGCCGCGACTCGGCTGTTCGGGGATCGCCGGGGCGTCGTCGGGCTGCGGCGGCAAGGCCGTGCGGCTGCCCAGTACCAGGGCCAAACCGTGGCGCTCGACGCCGGCCAGCGGCGCGCAGGTAATGCGGGCAAACGAGTAGGAGCTGTCGCGATCGATCTTGACCACCCTGGCCACCGGCAGGCCGGGGAGGTAGCCGCCATCGAGGCCCGAGGTGACCAGCACGTCGCCGACCTGTATCTCGGCATTTGCGGCGAGGAAGCGCAATTCCATCATGCCCGCACCGGCACCGGCCAGCACGGCGCGCAAGCCGTTGCGCTGCACCTCGCCCGGAATCGCCTGATCCTTGTCGGTCAGCAGCAGGACTTCGGCGGTGAGCGGAAACACCCGGACCACTTGTCCGATAATGCCGATGTCATCGACCACTGCCTGGCCGGCGGCGATGCCATGCTGGCTACCCTTGTCGATGATCACCCGCCGCGAGAACGGATCGCGTGCCGCATAAAGAATCTCCGCAATGCGCCCCTCGGCCGGCAGGCGTGCGCGCATGTCGAGCAAGGCGCGCAGCCGCAAGTTTTCCTGCTCTAGATGCTGCTGGCGCAGCAGGAGGTTGGCGGCACCAAGCTGGCGCCGGCGCAGTTCCTCGTTGTCCCGCAAGAGGGAGGTTTGCCGCGAAAGGTAGGCGCCGGCATCGCCGGCGACATCGATCGGCAGCCAGGCAAAGCGTTGCAGCGGCCAGGCAACTGTGGCAACCGCGAGACGCGCCCATTCCAGCGTGTGAAAGCGCAGATCGGCTACCAGCAGGATCAGCGACAAGGAAACAAAGAAAGCCAGCCGCACAAGCGGTGCCGGACCCCGTTTGAAGAAGGGTGGCGGTGCATGGCCGGCAACGGACATCAAGACAGGTGCACTCTAAGAATTGGGAACCCCGGTGGTGCCCCGCGTTCCATGGCCACGGGGCCAGCTTTCAAGCTACACGGGGCGGACCTTACTCGGTGGCAAAGATACTGCCAAGTTTGTCCATCTTTTCCAGCGCAATCCCGGAGCCCCGCGCGACGCAAGTCAGCGGATCGTCGGCGACGATTACCGGCAAACCCGTTTCCTCGGTCAGCAGACGATCCAGATCATGCAGCAGCGCACCGCCGCCGGTCAGCACCAGGCCGCGCTCGGCGATGTCGGCACCGAGTTCCGGCGGGGTTTTTTCCAGCGCGTCCTTGACCGCCTGACCACCTGGTTGAGCGGCTCGGAGAGCGCTTCCAGCACCTCGTTGGAGGAGATGGTGAACTTGCGCGGAATGCCCTCGGCACGGTTGATGCCGGAGACTTCCATTTCCTTGACTTCGGCGCCCGGGAAGGCCGAGCCGATGGTCTTCTTGATGTGCTCGGCGGTATTGTCGCCGATCTGCATGCCGTAGTTGCGGCTGATGTAGGAGATGATCGCCTCGTCGAACTTGTCGCCGCCGACGCGTACCGAATTGGCATAGACCATGCCGCCCAGCGAGATGACGCCGACCTCGGTGGTACCGCCGCCGATGTCCACCACCATCGAACCCGTGGCATCCGACACCGGCAGGCCGGCGCCGATCGCCGCCGCCATCGGCTCCTCGATCAGGTACACCTGCGAGGCTCCGGCGCCGAGCGCGGATTCACGGATGGCGCGGCGCTCGACCTGGGTTGAGCCGGAAGGTACGCAGATGATGATGCGCGGACTGGGCGAGAACAGGCGCGACTCATGCACGCGCTTTATGAACTGCTTGAGCATCTGCTCGGTAACAGTGAAGTCGGCGATCACGCCGTCCTTGAGCGGGCGGATGACCTGGATTTCCTTCGGGTTGCGCCCGATCATGCCCTTGGCCTCGCGGCCGACGGCCTGGATGGTTTTCTTGGCGTTGGGGCCGCCTTCGATGCGAATGGCGACGACCGAGGGTTCGTCGAGCACCACGCCCTTGCCGCGCACGTAAATCAGCGTATTGGCGGTACCGAGGTCGATGGCGAGATCATTTGAAAAATAGGAGCGGAGAAAGCCGAACATCGTAATTCCAGTGTTGAAGCCCGCCCAGGAAAGGCTGGGGCCAAAAGGTCGCATATGATACCCTATCGCGCCCGTCGATTTGGAGCCTATTTCAGTAGAAATCAGGCCCGGTTCCGGACGCGCCCTCACCACCTGCCCGACTTGCCATCATGTCCCTGACCCTGGAAGACGTCGCCCGCATCGCTCTCTTGTCCCGCATAGAACTGTCGGCGGCAGAGCGCGCAAGTACCCGTGACCAGTTGAACGGCATCCTCGGTTTCATCGAGCAGTTGCAGGCCGTCGATACCACCGGCATCGAACCCATGGCCCACGCCGTGGACGTGGTCCAGCGCCTGCGCCCCGACACGGTCACCGAAACCGATCGCCGCGCCGAATTTCAGGCCGTCGCGCCGGAAACCGAGGCCGGGCTGTATCTGGTTCCTAGGGTAGTCGAATGAGCGAACTGATCAATTCGTCGCTGCGTGACCTGTCCGCCGCCCTTGCCGCCAGAAGAGTCTCCGCCGTCGAACTGGCCACCCTCTTCCTCGACCGCATCGACAGGCTCAACCCCGGCCTCAACGCCTTCATAGCACTGGACCGCGACAAGACCCTGGCGCAGGCCCGCGCCGCCGACGAGTCCCTGAAAGTCGGCGGCGGCGCAACGGCACTGACGGGCATCCCATTGGCGCACAAGGATATTTTTTGCACCAGGGGCTGGCGCACGAGCTGCGGCTCGAAGATGCTGGAAAACTTCGTCTCGCCCTACGACGCCCATGTCGTCGAAAAGCTCGCCGCCGCCGGCATGGTCACCCTGGGCAAGCTCAACATGGACGAGTTCGCCATGGGCTCGTCCAACGAGACCTCGCATTTCGGTCCGGTGAAGAATCCCTGGGATGTTTCCTGCGTTCCCGGCGGTTCCTCGGGCGGCTCGGCCGCTGCCATCGCGGCGCGCCTCACGCCTGCCGCGACCGGCACCGATACCGGCGGCTCGATCCGCCAACCGGCCGCCCTGTGCGGCCTGACCGGGCTGAAACCGACCTACGGCGCGGTCTCGCGCTACGGCATGATCGCCTTCGCCTCCAGCCTCGACCAGGCCGGGCCGATGGCAAAAAGCGCGGAAGACTGCGCGCTGCTGCTGAATGCCATGGCCGGCTTCGATCCGCGCGACTCGACGTCGCTCGAACGCCCCGCCGAGGATTACGCCCGTGACCTGGAACAGCCGCTGGCCGGACTGCGCATCGGTCTGCCCAAAGAGTTTTTCGGCGACGGGATGGACCCCGACGTGCGCGCCGCCGTCGAAGCCGCACTGGGCGAGTACCACAGGCTCGGCGCGACGACGGTCGAGGTGCAATTGCCGAACTCCGGCCTTTCGGTACCGGCTTATTACGTGATCGCGCCGGCCGAGGCGAGCTCCAACCTGTCGCGCTTCGACGGCGTGCGCTACGGCTACCGCGCGCCGGAATACGCCGACCTGACGGAGATGTATTCGCGCAGCCGGGCACAGGGCTTCGGCGCCGAAGTGAAGCGCCGCATCCTGATCGGTACCTACGTGCTGTCTCACGGCTACTACGACGCCTATTACCTCCAGGCGCAGAAAATCCGCCGTCTCATCGCCGCCGACTTTGTCGAGGCCTTCAAGAATTGCGACGTGATCATGGGCCCGACCTCGCCCTCGGTGGCCTTCGCTTTCGGCGCCAAGAGCGCCGACCCGGTGCAGATGTACCTGTCGGACATCTACACGATCTCCACAAATCTCGCCGGCCTGCCTGGCATGTCTCTGCCCTGCGGCTTCGGCAGCAACGCCATGCCGGTCGGCCTGCAGATCATCGGCAACTGGTTCGGCGAAGCGAAGATGCTGACTGTGGCGCACCAGTACCAGAAGGCCACCGACTGGCACACGCGGATGCCGGAGGCCCTGAAATGACGCGCAACGTTCAGTGGGAAGTCGTCATCGGACTGGAGCCCCACGCCCAGCTGCAAACGAAGTCGAAGATCTTTTCCGGCAGCAGCATCGCCTTCGGCGCCGAGCCCAACGTCCAGGCGAATGCGGTGGACATCGCGCTGCCTGGCGTGTTGCCGGTGCTGAACCGCGAGGCCGTGGTCTGCGCCATCAAGTTCGGCCTCGCCGTCGGCGCCACGATCGCGCCGCGCTCCGTGTTCGCCCGCAAAAACTACTTTTATCCCGACCTGCCCAAGGGCTACCAGATCAGCCAGTTCGAGGTTCCCGTGGTATCGGGTGGCGGCCTCAACATAAGAATCGGCTCCGGCGACACGGCGACGGAGAAGTTCGTGCGTCTGACGCGCGCCCACCTCGAAGAGGATGCCGGCAAGTCGCTGCACGAAGACTTCCACGGCCGCACCGGCATCGACCTGAATCGCGCCGGCACGCCACTGCTGGAAATCGTCACCGAACCCGACATGTGCTCTTCCGCCGAGGCCGTCGCCTACGCCAAGGCGCTGCACGCGCTGGTGCAGTGGATCGGCATTTGCGACGGCAACATGCAGGAAGGCTCGTTCCGTTGCGACGCCAATGTATCGGTGCGCCGCCCGGGCGAGCCACTGGGCACCCGGCGCGAGATCAAGAACCTAAACTCCTTCCGCTTCATGCAGCAGGCGATCGATTTCGAGGTGCAATGGCAGATCAATGAAATCGAGGAAGGCCGCGCCATCCGCCAGGCCACCGTGCTGTTCGATCCCGCCACCGGCGAGACGCGTTCGATGCGCAGCAAGGAAGACGCCCATGACTACCGCTACTTTCCCGACCCCGATTTGCTGCCGCTGGAGATAAGGCAGGACTGGATCGCCGAGGTCAGATCAGGCCTGCCGGAACTGCCGCAGGCCATGCAGCAGCGCTTCGCAACGGAATTTGGACTCTCGTCCTACGATGCCGCCATGCTGACGGCGACTCGCGCGACGGCGAAGTTTTTCGAGGAGGCGGTAGCGGCAACCGGCAAGGGTGCCGGTAGCGCCAAGCTCTGCGCCAACTGGATCATGGGCGAGCTGGCGGCGCGTCTCAATAAGGCCGACATGCCGATCGAGGCTTCCCCGGTCTCTGCCGCGCAACTGGCCGGCATCATTCGCCGCATTGCCGACAACACGATCTCGAGCAAGATCGCCAAGGACGTTTTCGAGGTCCTTTGGGCCGGTGACGGCAAGGATGCCGACGCCGTCATCGAAGCCAGGGGCTGGAAGCAGATCACCGATACCGGCGCGATCGAGGCGCTGGTGGATGAAGTCCTCGCCGCCAACCAGAAATCGGTCGAGGAATTCCGCGCCGGCAAGGAAAAGGCCTTCAACGCGCTGGTCGGCCAGGCCATGAAGGCCACCAGGGGCAAGGCCAATCCGCAGCAGGTCACCGACCTGCTGAAGCAAAAACTCGGGGGCTAGGGTCTGCCGGCAATCATCCGGCGGACCCTTTACTTCTTCTCAGCCGGCTTGGCTGGTGCTGCCGGTGCCCCTGCGGGCGCAGCGGCGGGTGCCGCCGCAGGCGCAGGTGCCGCCGCCGCAGGTGCAGGAGTCGCCGCCGCAGGCGCCGCGGCAACTGAACTTTCAGCCGCCTTCTTGCCGGTCAGCTCGAGGTAGCGCGTCTTCTCCTCGGCAAAGCGAGCGCGGATTTCTTCTTTTTCCTTGGTCTTGTCAGCAATGGCCTTCTGTTGTGCCGCGATCTCCTTCTCGTTGTCGACGGTCTGCGACTTGACCGAATCCGGCAGGGGCTTGCCTTTGTAAAATTCCTTGTCGGCGTCGAGCTTTTGTTTCTTTTTCCTGGCTTCCTCCAGGCGCTTTTCAGCATCCTTGATGCCCTTGTCAACTTCGGCCAGGTTGCGATCCCGCACCGAATCGATATCCTTTTCGCTGGAATAGGTGGCCAGCAAGGCAAGCGTGCGGCGACGTTCCTCGGCAGCCTTCTTGGCATCTGCCTCCTTCTTCGCCACTTCGGCATCGCGGCGAGCCTGCTGCTCGGCCGTCAGCGGCGCTTCGACCTTCTTAGACACAAAACCGCGATTGTCGCGCTCTTCATAGGCCCGGCCCTGGCATGCGGGGGGCAAAAAGTCGCCGCACACCTTCCGCCCGTTGGCGTCGTTGCAGCAATAGATGCGGGTCTGGGCGGAGGCGCCCAGGGTGAGCAAAACGGGGGAAACAAACAGCAGGGCGGTAATCAGGCGCATGGGGGTTCTCCCTAATTCAGAGGACAGAATATCACTCGATGCCGTAAAGAGCGCGATAAGCACGCACGGCGGCGAGCTTGTTTTCAAGTTCCGGATGGCCGGACAGATAATCGATCAAATCGGTCAAACTGGCAACGCTGATGACCGGAATGCCGTAATTCCGCTCGACCTCCTGCACTGCCGAAAGATTGCCTTGCCCGCGTTCCCGGCGATCCAGCGCAATGACCACCGCGACAGGCGTCGCTCCGGCATTGCGAATCAGTTCCACCGATTCGCGTACCGAGGTCCCTGCGGTAATGACGTCATCGATGATCAGCACCCGCCCCTTGAGCGGAGCGCCGACCAGCGTGCCGCCTTCGCCGTGATCCTTGGCTTCCTTGCGGTTGTAGGCGTAGGCCGTGTTGTGTCCGTGGCCCGCCAGCGCCATCGCCGTGGCGGCAGCCAGCGGAATGCCCTTGTAGGCAGGCCCGAACAGCACATCGAACTGAATGCCGGCGTCCACAATGCGGCGCGCGTAGAAATTGCCGAGGCGCGACAGGGATGCGCCGTCATTGAACAGGCCTGCATTGAAAAAATAGGGAGTCAACCGGCCCGCCTTGGTCTTGAACTCGCCAAAGCGCAACACCCCCAGTTCGCAGGCGAAGGCGATAAACTCGCGACTCAGCTCGCTGGCCACGTTAAAACTGGCATTCGCATTCATCAACCCATTCTACATGCGGAAGCACATGGTCCGAATAGTCGGTCTGAATTTCAATGGTATCCGTTCCGCCGCCAACAAGGGATTTTTCGAGTGGCTCGCGACTCAGCAGGCCGACATCGTCTGCGTCCAGGAACTCAAGGCGCAACTGTCTGACCTGACGCCCGCGCTACGCACGCCGGCGGGCTTTACCGGGTGCTTTCATGCCGCCGAGAAGAAGGGCTACAGCGGCGTCGGCGTCTATTCGACGCGGACACCCGACCGCGTCATCGAAGGTTTCGGCAACGCCGAGTTCGATGCCGAAGGGCGCTATCTGCAGGCCGACTTCGGCAAGCTGTCTGTGGTCTCGCTGTACCTGCCGTCCGGTTCCAGTTCGGACGAGCGTCAGCAGGCCAAGTTTCGCTTCCTCGATCAGTTCCGGCCGCAACTGGAACGCCTGGCAAGCGATGCAGGACGGGACGGGCGCGAAGTCCTGCTGTGTGGTGACTGGAATATCGCGCACCGGGAAATCGACCTGAAAAACTGGAAGTCCAACCAGAAAAACTCCGGCTTCCTGCCCGAGGAACGAGCCTGGCTGTCGTCGGTCTTCGATGACCTGGGCTGGGTGGACGTGCATCGACGGCTGCATCCCGAAGCCACGGGTGAGGCCTACACCTGGTGGTCGAACCGGGGCCAGGCCTGGGCCAACAACGTCGGCTGGCGCATCGACTATCAGATCGCGACACCCGGACTGGCGGCGGCAGCACGTCGGGCGTCCGTGTATAAGGAGCAGAGGTTCTCCGATCATGCGCCATTGATTATCGATTACGAATTGGTTTCCGTATGACATAAATCATTGCAGCACTGCAGTAAAATCGGTAGCCTTCGTAAGCTATCCATACAATTTCAGGAGAAAGCCATGAGCGAAATGACCGATGTCACCAAAGAAAAACTGATTGCCGACGTCAAGCTGGTAATTGCCGACACCGAAGAACTGCTGCGCGCCACTGCAGGTCAGGCCGGTGACAAGATCGCCGAAATTCGCGCCAGGACCCAGGATCGCCTCGCTGCGGCCAAGATCAAGCTGGCCGAAGCCGAAGCCGCCGTAGTGGACAAGGCCAAGCAGGTCGGTCGCGCCGCTGATGACTACGTGCATGACAACCCTTGGCGCTCGGTGGGCGTTGCGGCCGGCATCGGCTTCATCGTCGGCCTGCTGATCGGCCGTCGCTGAATCCGGCCATGGTTGACGCGGCGGGTAATCCGCCGGGCCAGCGCAGACTGTTCGCTTCGGCGAAAGGCCTGCTCGGTACCGGCGTTGCCCTGCTTCACAATCGACTTGAACTTCTCGGTGTCGAACTGGCCGAGGAGCGGGTGCGCTTGGCATCGATGCTGGCCTACGGCGGCGCGGCGTTTCTTTGCCTTGCCGCAGGCCTGATCTTCCTCGCCGTGTTTCTCACCGTTCTGCTTTGGGACAACAACCGCTTGCTCGCTCTCGGGGTCTTTTCCGCGCTTTTCCTCGGTGCCGGCATCGCCAGCCTGATGCTGGCCCTGAGCCTTTCAAGGTCGGGCTCGAAGCTGTTTTCCGCCAGCCTGGCCGAACTGCGCAAGGACAGAGATGCACTTGCGGCCAAGGATACGACAAGGTCACAGTGAGCTCCACCCGGCTCGAGCTTGCCCTGAAGAAGCAACGGCTCCAGATCGCCAGCGAACGCTTGCGCGGCGACTTCGGCGATTGCGCGTCAGGATTGATGCCCGTTTTCGTCGCCGGCGACATGGCAGTCGCCGGCGCGCACTGGGTCCGCCGCAACAAGGAGTTGGTGGTTGCGGTAGCAGTCGCGCTGATTGTCGTCCATCCGAGAAGCGCCTTTGGTTGGGCGCGTCGCGCCTTCATCCTCTGGCGGGTCTGGAACAATTTGCACGAATTTCTGGAGCACCGCCTGCCACCAGTCCGGCGGCGCTGAGACTCAAACAAAGAAAAAGCCGCCGAACCAAGCGGATCAGCGGCTTTTCCTGGAACTGGTGGTGATGAGTGGACTTGAACCACCGACCCCCGGATTATGAATCCGATGCTCTAACCGACTGAGCTACATCACCATGCAAAGGGGCGGAATTATCCTCGGCGTTCGCTTGGCTTGTCAAGGCAGGTCCCCGTAAGGGACAATTGCATTATGGACTTCGATGTCGTGATCGTGGGTGGCGGCTTGGCCGGCTTGAGCCTGGCCGCGGCCTTGCGCCGTTCCACCCTGTCGGTGGCATTGGTCGAGGGACGGGCGCCTGTCTTCCCCGAAGGCTGGGATTCGCGCATTTACGCGATTAGCCCGGCCAACGCGGACTTTCTCGATGCCCTCGGCGCCTGGGGTCATCTGGATGCGGGACGCATGGAAGCGGTGCGCACCATGGAAATCCACGGCGACGCCGGCGGCCGACTGGATTTCACCGCGTATGGTTGCGGCGTTTCCGAACTGGCCTGGATCCTCGAATCCTCCCTGATGCAGCGCGAGTTGTGGGAGACAGTCAAGCGCCAGGGCAACCTGAGCCTGTTTTGTCCGGCACGCCCGCAAGCACTGACGATCGGGTCCGATGCCGCCTTGCTGAATCTCGAGGATGGCCGCAGTCTTTCCGCGCGTCTGATCGTGGCGGCCGACGGCGCCGAATCCTGGACGCGATCTGCGGCCGGCGTCAGCGTGCGCTTCGACCCCTATGACCAGCAAGGCGTAGTCGCCAACTTCGCCACCGAACTGCCGCATCGCGGAACCGCCTTCCAATGGTTCCGCACCGACGGAGTGCTGGCCTGGCTGCCGTTGCCGGGCAATCGCATCTCGATGGTCTGGTCCGCCCCGGAAGATCACGGGCGCAAACTTCTGGAGCTCGATCATGCTGAACTATGCGCCCAGGTTGCCGATGCGGGAAATCACCGCCTGGGAGCGTTGCAACTGATTACGCCACCGGCCGGCTTTCCATTGCGCCTGATGCGTGCACCCAATACCGTCACGCGGCGCCTGGCGCTGATCGGCGATGCCGCCCATACCATCCATCCACTTTCCGGACACGGCATCAACCTTGGTTTTCAGGACGCTCGGGTGCTGGCTGCCGTTCTGTGCGACAAGCCCGGTCACGTCGATTGCGGCGACCTCGGGCTGTTGCGAGCCTACGAGCGTGCGCGCAAGGAGGAGGTCGTGACTTTGCAGACCCTGACCGATAGCCTGCACGACCTTTTTCGTCCCGCAACGGCTTCCCTGACCCGCCTGCGCAATTTCGGGTTGAACCTCACCAACACTTTGCCGGTCGTAAAGAACCTGCTGGTCCGCTACGCGCTGGCTTCATGAAGCTGGCATTCTGAATTCACGTTCGAAATCCCCCTGGAGATCCCATGAAACTGTCCCTGCTTGCCGCCACCCTGGCCTGTGTCTCTCTCGCCGCCCTTGCCGACGAGGCCGAGGTAAAAAAAGCCGTCGAGGCCAAGCTTGGAAAAATCGAAAAAATCGTCAAGGCACCCATGCCCGGGATCTGGGAAGTCACGGTTGACGGCCAGATTTTTTACGCCGACGACAAGGGCAGCTACTTGATATTCGGCAACCTGCTCGACATGAAGACCGGCAAGAACCTCACGGCCGAGCGCCAGTTCAACGCCCTGCCGCTGGAACTTGCGGTCAAGCAGGTGCGCGGTTCGGGCAAGAACGTCATGGTCACCTTCGAGGATCCGAATTGCGGCTATTGCAAGAGGCTGGCGAAAGACATCCTGACCCTGAAGGACGTGACGGTATACACCTTCCTGTTGCCGGTACTGGGCGACGATTCCTTCGAGAAATCCAAGGCGATCTGGTGTTCGCCAGACAAGGCCAAAGCCTGGGTCGACTGGATGACGGCCGGCAAGACGCCGCCTGCCGCACCGGCCAAGTGCGACATCTCGGGCCTCAACAAGTCGGCGCAACTGGGCGGCAAACTGCGCATCAATGGCACGCCGGCGATCTTCTTCTCCGGTGGCGAGCGCATCGGCGGCTACATCCCCGCGGCCGAGATCGAGAAGCGCTTTGCCGCCACTCCAGGTAGCTGAAACGCGGCCTGCGGCGACCATCGCCCGCCCCAACCGCCACGATCCTGTCCAAGGCGGGATCTATGCTCGCTGCCATCATATTGCGTTGCAACATAAATATACTCAATGCCGTCATTGCAATAACCCTCCGCCTAGCAGATACTTTTGCCGGCAATCAAATTAAAGGAGGAGGGAAAAATGCAAGTCTCACGGCGGCAGTTCTTCAAGATCTGCGGCGCCGGTATGAGCGGGTCTTCCATCGCGTTGATGGGATTCTCACCCACATCGGCCCTGGCGGAGGTGCGCAGCTACAAGCTGGCCCACGCCACGGAAACCCGCAACATGTGTCCCTACTGCTCGGTGAGCTGCGGGGTCCTGATCTACACCACGGGCGACAAGTCCAAAAACGCGAAAGCGGACATCATCCACATCGAGGGTGATCCCGACAATCCCGTCAATCGCGGCACGCTGTGCCCCAAGGGCGCCGGCCTGCTCGACATGGTCAAGAGCCCGAACCGGCTGAAATTCCCCGAAGTGCGCGAGCCCGGCAGCAACGAGTGGAAGCGCATCTCCTGGGATGACGCCCTGCCGCGCATCGCCAAGCACATGAAGGCCGACCGCGACGCCAACTTCATCGAGAAGAACGCCGACGGCGTCACGGTGAACCGCTGGAACAGCTTCGGCTTCCTGGCCTCCTCGGCCTGCAACAACGAAACGGGATATATCACTCACAAGGTCCTGCGCAGCCTCGGCGCCGTCGCCTTCGATACGCAAGCACGCATCTGACACGCCCCCACGGTATCCAGTCTGGGTCCGACATTTGGGCGTGGCGCAATGACCAATCATTGGGTCGACATCAAGAATGCCGATCTGATTGTTGTGATGGGTGGCAATGCCGCCGAAGCGCATCCCTGCGGTTTCAAGTGGGTCATCGAAGCGAAGAAGGACCGCAAGGCCAAGCTGGTCGTGGTCGACCCGCGCTTCACGCGTTCCGCTGCCGTCGCCGATTACTACGCGCCGATTCGCGCCGGCGCCGACATCGCCTTCCTCGGCGGCGTCGTCAATTACCTGCTCTCCAACGACAAGATCCACCACGACTACGTCAAGAGCTACAGCAACGCCAGCTTCCTGATGAATCCGGACTTCAAGTTCGAAGACGGACTTTTCTCGGGCTATAACTCCGAGAAGCGCAATTACGACAAGGCCACCTGGAGCTACCAGCTCGACAAGGACGGCTTCGTCAAGGTCGACGAAACCCTGCAGGATCCGAACTGCGCCTTCCAGTTGCTGAAGAAGCACTACAGCCGCTATACGCCGGACCTGGTGAGCAAGGTCACGGGCACGCCGAAGGATCAGTTCCTCAAGGTCTGCGAGTACATCGCCGAAACCGCGGCGCCCGACAAGACCATGACGATCTGCTACGCGCTGGGCTGGACGCAGCACTCGGTCGGTTCGCAGAACATCCGCACCATGGCCATCATCCAGACCCTGCTCGGCAACATGGGCATGGCAGGCGGCGGCATCTACGCGCTGCGCGGCCACGCCAATGTGCAGGGCATCACCGACATGTGCCTCTACTCGGAAGTGCTGCCTGGCTACATGAGTGCGCCGACCGATGCCGACGTCGATCGCAAGACCTATCTGGAAAAGCGCACGCCGAAAGCCCTGCGCCCCAACCAGATGAACTTCCCGCAGAACTTTCCAAAGTGGAACACCAGCCTGATGAAGGCCTGGTACGGCAATGCGGCGACCGACAAGAACGACTTCTGCTACGACTGGCTGCCGAAAAAGGATGCCGCGTATGACGTGCTGGCGATCTTCGAACGCATGCACCAGGGCAAGATCAACGGTTTCGTCTGCCAGGGCTTCAATCCGCTGGCCGCGGTGTCGAACAAGAAAAAGGTGGGCGATGCGCTGGCCAAACTGAAGTTTCTGGTGGTCATCGATCCGCTGGCCACCGACACCTCGGAATTCTGGAAGAACCACGGCGAGTTCAACGAAGTCGATGCGTCCAAGATCCCGACCGAGGTCTTCCGCCTGCCGGCCGACTGCTTCGCCGAGGACACCGGCTCCTTCACCAATTCGGGCCGCGTCATCCAGTGGCACTGGAAGGCGGCCGACGGTCCCGGCGAATCGAAGGGCGACATCGAGATCATCGGCACCCTGTTCCAGAAGCTCAAGGCGATGTACGCCAAGGACGGCGGCAAGCTGCCCGAGCCGATCATGAACCTCGCCTGGCCGCACCGCATCCCGACCAAGCCTTCGGCGGCGGAACTGCTCATGGAAATCTCGGGCAAGGCGCTGGGCGATGTCCTCGATCCCAAGGACAAGACCAAGGTGCTGGCCAAGGCCGGCGAGCAGGTCGCCGGTTTCGCGCAACTGCGCGACGACGGATCCACCTCATGCGGCAACTGGATTTACAGCGGCTGCTGGTCGCAGGCGGGCAACCTCACGGCGCGGCGCGACAATTCCGATCCGTCGGGCCTTGGCCAAACGCTGATGTGGGGGTTCGCCTGGCCGGCCAACCGGCGCATCCTCTACAACCGCGCCTCCTGCGATCTCTCCGGCAAGCCATGGGATTCGAAGCGCACGGTGATCCGCTGGACCGGTACCGCCTGGGCCGGCAACGACATTCCCGACATGCGTCCGGATGCCGCACCCGAAGAAATCGTGATGCCCTTCATCATGAATCCGGAAGGCGTGGCGCGGCTGTTTGCACCGGGCATGGCCGACGGTCCCTTCCCCGAGCACTACGAGCCCTTCGAGACCCCGCTGGACAAGAATCCGTTCAGCCCGAACAACCCGAAGGCGCTCAACAATCCGGCCGCCCGCGTGTACAAGGGTGACATGGAGGTGTTCGGCAAGGCCAAGGACTTCCCCTATGTCGCCACCACCTACCGCCTGGTCGAGCATTTCCACTACTGGTCGAAACACGTCAGGCTGAACGCCATCCTGCAGCCGGAACAGTTCGTCGAGATCGGCGAGGAACTGGCGAAGGAAAAGGGTATCGCCAACGGCGATCGGGTCAAGGTGCGCAGCAACCGCGGTTTCATCAAGGCCGTGGCGGTGGTCACCAAGCGCATCCCGACACTGATGGTCGACGGCAAGAAGGTTCAGACCGTGGGCATCCCGATCCACTGGGGCTTCAAGGGGGTCGCCAAGGCGGGATTCATCACCAACACCCTGACTCCGTTCGTGGGTGACGCCAATTCGCAGCCGCCGGAATTCAAGGCGTTCCTGGTCAACATCGAGAAGGCATAAGGGAGAGACGACATGGCTTTGCAAAGTCTGGACATCGCCCGCCGCTCGGCGACGACCACACCGGCGCCCGGTGTGCGGCAAACCACGGAAGTGGCCAAGCTGATCGACGTTTCCACCTGCATCGGCTGCAAGGCCTGCCAGGTGGCCTGCATGGAATGGAACGACATCCGCGACGAAGTCGGCAGCTGTGTCGGGGTCTATGACAACCCGGCAGACCTGACGGCCAAATCGTGGACCGTGATGCGCTATGCCGAGGTGGAAGAAAAAGGCAAGTTGGAGTGGCTGATCCGCAAGGACGGCTGCATGCACTGCGCCGATCCGGGCTGCCTCAAGGCCTGCCCGGCGCCCGGCGCCATCATCCAGTACGCCAACGGCATTGTCGATTTCCACCAGGAAAACTGCATCGGCTGCGGCTACTGCATCACCGGCTGTCCCTTCAACATCCCGCGCATCTCGCAGGAAGACAGCAAGGCCTACAAGTGCTCGCTGTGTTCCGACCGCGTGGCCGTCGGCCAGGCGCCGGCCTGCGCCAAGGTCTGCCCGACTGGGGCGATCCAGTTCGGCTCGAAAGAGCAGATGAAGGATTACGCCGCCAAGCGTGTGGTCGACCTCAAGTCGCGCGGCTACGACAAGGCGGGGC
>VEPA01000052.1 GCA_012026675.1 Betaproteobacteria bacterium
CAAGGACGAAGCCGGGCGGCCGCTGGCCAACGCGGCGAACTTCCCGCTGAAATTCCTCACGTCGGCGCTGCCGCCGCTGGCCAAGTTCCCTGGCAATTTCGGCATCGTCGAACTCAAGGAAGGCGGCGTGCTGCCGGGCACGCTGCGCAATGTCGAGGCAAAACTGAGCCTCGCCGAACGCCATCTGACCGACGATGCCGAAGTGATCGCGGCCATGCAGGACCTGGCCCGCTTCAACCGGCAGACGAAGAAACTGAAGATCCAGCGCGAGGGCAGGGAAGAGGATTACGAAGACCCCTACTACGCCCGCGAACTGAGTTATCTCGGACAGCAGCCCGGCGTGACGCGGCGCGAGCTGCCCAAGCCGGGCGGCAGCGCCGAATTCGAAGTGCTCGGCATCCCGCTGGCAAAGCCGGGCTATCACGTGGTCGAGATCGAGAGCCGGCTGCTCGGCGCGGCGCTGCTGGCCGGCGGCAAGGACGCGCCGCAGCCGATGTACGTGCGCGCCGCCGCGCTGGTCAGCAACATGGCGGTGCATTTCAAGCGCGGCAGCGACAACGCGCTGGTCTGGGTCACGGCGCTGGACAGCGGCACGCCGGTAGCCAATGCCGAGGTGCGCATCTCCAGTTGCAAGGGCACGCTGCTCTGGAGCGGCAGGACCGATGCCCAGGGCCGCGCGCTGGCGGAACGTGCGCTGAGCGAGAGCAACTGCGGCAACGCGAGCTTCCTCTTCGTCAGCGCGCGCCTCGCCGACGACTACAGTTTCGTGCGCAGCGACTGGCACGAGGGCATCGAGCCCTGGCGCTTCGGCCTCAATACCTGGGGCGAGAGTTCCGGGCCGCGCCTGATCCACACGGTGTTCGACCGCACGCTGCTGCGCCCCGGCCAGACCGTGTCGATGAAGCACATCGCGCGCGAACGCGGCAGCCGCGGCATGGGCTTTGCCGATCCGGCCACGCTGCCCGACCATGCCCTGATCCGCCATGACAGCGGCACGGAATACAAGCTGCCTCTGGCCTGGGACGCACAGGGCGTGGCGCTCTCCCAATGGAAAATTCCCGAGGCGGCCACGCGCGGCACGTATGCGGTGGAAATGCGCGGCGGCACGGGGCCACGGGGTGGATATGGTGGCCATGGCGACGCCGAGTTTCGCGTTTCGGACTTCCGCCTGCCGGTGTTCACCGGCAGCGTGCAGGGCGTCGGCAGGCGCCAGGTGGCGGTACAGAAGGTGCCGCTGACGCTCGGCCTGTCCTTTCTCAACGGCGGCGCGGCGAAGTCGCATCCGGTGCAGGTTTCGGCCACGCTGCGGCCGACCTGGCCGCACTGGGCGGGTTACGACGGTTACGGCTTCAACGTCGATTTCAACGAGACGGCGCTCACTGCTTTCGGCATCGACAATGGCCGCGAACGCGAGCAGCTGGTCGTGGACAAGCAGGCGCTGACGCTGGACCGCGCCGGCGCTGGCAAGCTCGATGTGCCGCTTGCGCGCAAGCCGCGCGGCCCCTCGGAGATCTACGCCGAGATGAGCTTCAGCGATCCCAACGGCGAGATCCAGACCATCCACGGCACGGTGCCGCTGTGGCCGGCCGCCGTGGTGCTGGGCATGCGCATTCCGGACTGGGCGGCGGCGGCCGACAAGGGGCGTGTCGACCTGCTGGCGCTTGATCTCGACGGCAAGCCGATTGCCGGGCAGGAGATCAAACTCGTCGCCAAGCGGCGCATTTCGCATTCGCACCGGCGGCGCGTGGTCGGCGGTTTCTATGCCTACGAGAACCGCGAGGAGTTCGCCGACCTCGGCACGGTCTGCAGCGGCGCCACCGCTGCGCGCGGCCTGCTGCGCTGCGAGCCGAAGGTGGCCGGCTCGGGCGAGATCCTCCTGCTGGCCGAGACGCGCGATGCGCAAGGCAACCTCGCCAAGAGCGGCGCCAGCTACTGGGCGGCCGGCGGCGGCGACGATCCATGGTTCACCGCCGGCAACCAGGATCGCATCGACGTGGTGCCCGAGCAGCGCAGCTACAAGGCCGGCGACACCGCCCGCCTGCGCGTGCACACGCCCTTCCGCGAGGCGACGGCGCTGGTTGCGGTCGAGGCCGACGGCATCATCGAGACCTACGTCCGTCCGCTGTCGCGCTTCAAGCCGGTGATCGAAGTGCCGGTCAAGGGCGAGTGGGCGCCGAATGTCTTCGTCTCGGTGCTCGTCGTGCGCGGCCGCATCGAGCCGCTGAAATGGTATTCGCTGTTCCAGTGGGGCTGGCGCGAACCGATTGCGTGGTTTCGCGATTGGTGGAATCCGCAGCAGCCGACGGCGATGGTCGACCTGGCCAAGCCTGCCTGGCGCCTGGGTCTGGCCGAACTCGGCATCGGCACGGAAAGCCTGCGCCTCAAGGTCGAGGTGCTGCCCGAGCGCAAGGAGTACCGGCCGCGCGAGGACGCCACGGTGCGCCTCAAGGTATCGACGCCCGACGGCAAGGCGCCGCCGGCCGGCGCCGAGATCGCCTTCGCCGCGGTCGATCAGGCCCTGCTCGAATTGCGGCCCAATGACAGCTGGAAGCTGCTCGAAGCCATGACGCCGCGCCGCGGCTACGAAGTGATGACCTCGACCGCGCAATCGCAGGTGATCGGCAAGCGCCACTTCGGCCGCAAGGCGGTGCCGCCCGGCGGCGGCGGCGGCCGCGCGCCGGCGCGCGAGCTGTTCGACACGCTGCTGTCATGGCAGCCGCGCCTGAAGGTCGGCGCTGACGGAACGGCAACGGTGAAGGTACCGATCAACGATTCGCTCACCGAATTCAGGTTCGTCGGCATTGCCAGCGCCGGCGCCGCGCTGTTCGGTACCGGCTCGGCGACAGTGCGCACCAAGCAGGACCTGCAGATGATTTCCGGCCTGCCGCCGCTGGTGCGCGAGAAGGACCGCTACCAGGCGCTGCTGACCCTGCGCAACGGCACGGCGCGCGCGATGACCGTGAATGTCACGGCACGCGCCGGCGGCCAGGTGCTGGCGGCGAAGGAAGTGAAGCTGGCCGCCGAGGGCGCGGCGGAAATCGACTGGAGCGCGCAGGCGCCCCAAGGCGCCAACCGGCTCGATTGGGAATTCGAGGCCACGGAAACCAATGGCGCCGGCCGCGACCGGCTCAGGATCAGCCAGCAGATCGAGCCGGCGGTGCCGGTCACGGTACAGCAGGCGAGTTTCGCCCGCGTCGACGGCAAGCTCGAACTGCCGGTCGCCATGCCGGCGGGCGCGCTGCCGGGACGCGGCGGCATCGAGATCGGACTCTCGCCCAAACTGTCGACGCCGCCGCCGGGCCTGCGGCGCTTCTTCGAGGATTACCCCTTCACCTGCCTGGAACAGAAGGCGTCCGTGGCAGTCGGGCTGCATGACGACAAGCGCTGGCAGGACGTGGTCGCCAGCCTGCCGGCGCTGCTCGACGGCAACGGCCTGGCGCGCTATTTCGTGACGGACTCAGTTGCCAACAGTGCGGGCAGCGTCACGCTCACCGCCTACCTGCTGGCCGTGTCGCAGGCTAGCGGCATGGCGCTGCCGGCGGAACTCAAGTCGCGCATGGAAGACGGCCTCAACGGCTTCGTCGAGGCGCGCTTCAAGGCACCGGTCTGGTCGCCGGCGCAGACCGACGCCCAACTCGCGGCCAAGCTGCTGGCGCTGGAAGCCCTGACCCGCGGCGGCCGGAAGCCGGTCAAGGCGGCGGCCGCGCTTGAGGTCGAACTGCTGCGCCTGCCGACCTCGGCGCTGATCGACTGGTACCTGGTCGTGCGCCGCCTGGGCGATCTGCCGCAACGCGCCGGGAAGCTCGCCGCCGCCGAGCGCGAATTGAGGAACCGTTTGAGCTACGGCGGCGGACGCCTGGTCTTCAGCACCGAGGCCAGCGACTACTGGTGGTGGATGATGGTCAGCGGCGACTCCAACGCCTTCCGCCTGATCGAGGCGGTGATGGACGAACCTGCCTGGCGTGACGACCTGCCGAAACTCCTGCGCGGTGCGCTGGAACGCCAGGTGCGCGGCCGCTGGTTCACCACCACGGCCAACGCCTGGGCCGCGATCGCGCTGGAGCGCTATGGCCGCAGCTTCGAGAAGGAAGCCGTGGCCGGCACCACGCGCGCCAGCCTCGGTGCCGGCCGCGCCGAGCATCGCTGGCAGGGCAACGACGAGGCGCCGCCCCTGACGCTGCCCTGGCCGGCGGCCGAGGGCAGGCTGGGCATCGCGCACGAAGGCAGCGGCAAACCCTGGGCGACGATACAGGCGCTGGCCGCGATCCCGGCCGGCGCGCCGCGCGCCTTCGGCTACCGCGTCACGCGCCAGGTGACGCCGCTGCAAGAAAAGGAAGCGGGCAAGGTCAGTCGCGGCGACCTCTGGCGGGTGACGCTGAACATCGACGCCGAGCAGGACATGAGCTGGGTCGTGGTCAGCGATCCGATCCCGGCAGGCGCCCGCATTCTCGGCGAGGGCGACGGCCGCGATTCGCGCATCGCGACGCTGGACGAAGACCGCCGCCTGCGCCGCATCTGGCCCAGCTTCGTCGAGCGCACATTTTCCAATTTCCGTGCCTACTACGAAGTGGTGCCCAAAGGGCACTTCAGCATCGACTACACGCTGCGCATCAACAACACCGGCGAATTCGCCCTGCCGCCGACGCGCGTCGAGGCCATGTACGCACCCGACATGTTCGGCGAAACGCCGAACGGCAAGGTCGTGGTGGGGAATTGAATGCCGTATCGCCAGCACCGACTTTTGGCAACCGTCCCGGTCACAAATCACCAACATATTGCCAGCAGACAATCGCCTTACTATAATACAAATAGTAAGGAAAAGAGGAGATTGCAATGTCAAACGACGCCACGCTTACCAGCAAGGGTCAAACTACGATTCCCAAGGAAATCAGGGATAGCCTTTCAATGAAGGCTGGAGACCGGATGACGTTTACGTTGATGCCGGATGCCACGGTAATCATGCGGGTGAAGTCGAGGAGCGTCAGCGAATTGGCGGGCATATTGCACAAGAAGGGTCGCAAGCCAGTTCCGGTCGAGCAATTGTCGCGGTGATGCTGGGGGTCGATACCAATGTTCTCGTGCGCTTCCTGGTTCGGGATGACGAAGCTCAGTTTGAAAAGGCACGCAAGCTGATCAAGCGTGAGATCGCGGCAGGGCGCCACGTTTTCGTCAGCCAGCTGGTTCTCCTGGAAACCGAATGGGTGCTGCGCAGCAGATACAGCCTGCCGAAGAATCTGATCATTGAAGCCATCTCGGGCCTGCTCGATGCTGGCGACGTTCGATTCGAGGATGAGCCGGCCATTGAGGAGGCTCTTTTCGTCTGGAAGGATACGACTGCCGGTTTCGCGGATTGCCTGATTGGTGCCAGGAACAGGCGGCTTGGATGTCGAGCGACGGCTACCTTCGATGTGAAGGCTGCCAAGTTACCGGGGTATGTTGCTGCCTGACGCCAATCGGTCGAAGCGTCGGGCAGCGGGAGGGTCTGCCATTGAGGTCAGAGTCATTTCGCAAAGTCAAATCACTCTGACCCGTATGGCTCTTTTGTTGCCGTTCAGTTTTGCAGAACCGACGACAGCAATGCAGCGGAAGCTGTCGTTGGGGTAAACGAAAACGCACGATACAATTTACCTCGCATCACGATCATGAGAAAAGTTTTGTTAGTGTTCTTCTGGTTGCTATGGGTCTCGACAGCCTTTGCCGCATGTGGGCAGCATGACATTACCCCGCCATCGAAGGTGAGAATCAACGGCGACTCCGTAATGATCGTCGTTCATCAGTCCTCCACTTACGATGCTCGCTTTTCTACAAAACGGGGCATCGATGAAGCGGTCAGATTTGCCAAGGGCAAAAAAATTCCGGTGATCTACCTGCAGGACGATACGCCTGGTGAGTATTACTTCATGGACGACTGCTATCCCGATTACTGGGTATTCTCGGCAGGTGGTGAGGTCAGTTTCAATGTCACGGCTAGCCATGTCTATATCGTAGGCGGGCATCTTGAGCTTTGCATGTCAGCCGCTCTGCATGACATTATTTACCAGTGGGCAAAGCGTCCGCCACGAGACTACAAGATTACCTATCTGATGGATGCAATTTACTCCAATGGCAAGATGATCGATCCTTCAGACCCCTTCTATCATGATTTTGACCGCTTCCTGAACATTGTGTCGTATGGCCGACCCGGAGGAGAGCATTGGCCCAAACTGAGCCTTTTGGAATCGATGGGCATCATCAGAAGTGAAGAGCATCAACTGAACTACATCAAACAGATACTTCCACGCTGGGACACCACATTTCCAGACAACTATCGAATCGAAGTGCAAATGAATCGATCGGTGAAGAAGGTCCTGCGAGCCGCCGAGGGGTGGTTTCCTCCCACGGTGACCTTCCATTTCGTCGACTCCGTCATTGTTCTTTCCGAGTCGACGATGCCGTAATCGAAAATCCGATTCCAGTCTGTAAAGCCAGTAGGACTGTAGTGCCGGCAAGATCGATTCCGGACGGAAGGAGCTTCTTCTGATGTGTTCTCGCCACCGCTCTCGCATGCGCGACGCCCTTCCTTCTCCTCTATCCCGCCGGGGCGAGACCCGGCATCTCCCATGATTGCACCGAATTCCCGCCAGCACGGGAATGATGGAAAATCGAAAGTCGGCGCTGGCAACACGGCGGATTCGCAACGCAACGAAGGCTGAAATGAAAATACTGCTGCTGTGCCACGACCTGACCACCCGGCTGCGGCTCGAATCAACCTGGACCGCGCAGGGCGTCCGCATGCTGAAGAAGGACAGCGGCGAGACCCCCGATTGCATCGTCATCGACCTGGGCCGCGGCGATGCGCTGCAGGAGATCGCGCGCTTGCGGGCGCTGCATCCCGAGCTGCCCATCATCGGCTGCGCCGCTAGCTTCGAGGAAGCTGCGGTAGAGGCCGCCAAGGCCGCCGGCGCCACCGATTTCGCCGCACGCGGCTTCGTCGACCGGCGCGTGGCGCGCCTGCTCAAGCTGCCCGGCTGATGCATCTGCTGGTCGACATCTCGGCCCACGGCCTGGGCCATTTGGCGCAGGCCGCGCCGGTGATCGCCGCCCTCGCCGCGCGGCTGCCCGGGCTGCGCCTGACCGTGCGCAGCGCGCTGCCGCGCGAACGCCTGGCGCGCCGCATCGCGGCCGAATTCGCGCATGTCATGGAGGCGCGCGACTTCGGCTTCACCATGCACAATGCGGTCGACATCGACCGCGCCGCCAGCGCGCAACGCTATCGCGCTTTCCACGCCGACTGGCCGCGGCGCGTCGCCGAGGAGGCCGACTGGCTGCACGGCCACGGCGTCGACGCGGTGCTCGCCAATGTCGCCTACCTGCCGCTGGCGGGCGCCGCCGCGGCCGGTATTCCCGCCGCCGGACTATGCTCGCTGAACTGGGCCGAGATGCTCGCGCATTATTTCGCCGGCGAGGACTGGCTGCCGGCTGTCCATGCCGAGATGCTCGCGGCCTACCAGGCCGCCGGATGCTTCCTGTGCGCCACGCCGGGGCTGCCGATGGCCTACTTGCCGCGGCGACAGGACATCGCGCCGATCGCCCACCTGGGGCAGCGCGACCGCCAGCGGATCGCCGGCCTGCTCGGGCTCGACGAGCAGAATCGGTGGGTGCTGCTGGCCATGGGCGGCATGGAGTTTCCCCTGCCGGTGCATGACTGGCCGCAGGTACCGGGGCTGACCTGGCTGGTACCGCAGGAATTGCACTACGGTCGCGACGACGTACGTTGCTTCGACGTGGCCGGACTGCAGTTTTGCGACCTGCTCGCCAGCGTCGATGCGGTGCTGACCAAACCCGGCTACGGCACTTTCGTCGAAGCCGCCTGCGGCGGCATTCCCATCCTCTGGCTGGAGCGTCCCGACTGGCCGGAGACGCCGATTTTCGCGGCCTGGCTGGCACGGCATGCGCGTGCCCGGATGCTCACGCGCGAGCAGCTCTTCGCGGGCGACTTCATCGACCCGCTGCGGGCGCTCTGGCAGTCGGCAGCACCTCCTCTGCCCGTGGCCGACGGCGCGGAGCAGGCGGCGCGACTGCTGCAGGACGCGCTGGAGCTGGGCTGAATGAAACCGCACGCGCATGGAGTACTTGCGTTCGCGCTGCTGCTGGCGAGCCTTCCGGCGCTGGCGCTGCCGAGCTTTGCCGAGGTGCGTGCCGCGCACCGCCCGTCGGATGCCTGGCTGCTGGCGCGCGACGGCACGCCGCTGGCGACGCTGCGCCTCGACCACAAGGTGCGCCGCCTGCCGTGGGTGCCGCTGCGCGAGATTTCGCCGGCGCTGCGCCGCGCCGTGCTGCTCTCGGAAGACCGGCGCTTTCTCGACCATGCCGGCGTGGATTGGCAGGCCGCCGCTGCGGGCGCATGGAGCACGCTGACGCGGGAGCAGACACGCGGCGCCAGCACGCGCAGCATGCAACTGGTCGGGCTGCTCGACGAGGACTCGCGCCGCCGGGGTCGCCGCAGCCTTCTGGAAAAGCTCGGGCAGAGCGCGACGGCGCTGCGCCTGGAGCGCAGCTGGAGCAAGGACCAGATCCTCGAGGCCTACCTCAACCTGGCGCCGTTTCGCGGCGAACTTGAAGGAATCGCGGCACTCAGCCGCGGCCTGTTCGACAAATGGCCGCAGGGGCTGGACGAGCAGGAGGCGGTACTGGCCGCGGCCCTGCTGCGCGCACCCAACGCAAAGCCCGAGGTCGTGGCCCGCCGTGCCTGCGTCCTGCTCAAGGAAATGCAGCGCGAGGCGCTGTGCCGCGACATCGGCGACGTGGCCGCCGTCACGCTCGACGGCGTGCTCCATCAAGTCGACCAGACGCCGCAACTGGCGCCGCATCTTGCGCAAAAGCTGCTCACGCTACCGGGCCAGCGCCTGAAATCGACGCTGGATGCCGGGCTGCAGCGCTTTGCCAGGGAGACCCTGCGCCGTCATCTGGCCGCGCTGGAACGGCGCCATGTCGAGGACGGCGCCGTGCTGGTGATCGACAATGCCAGCGGCGAGATCCTGGCCTGGGTCGGTTCCAGCGGCGACCTCTCGGCGGCGGCCGAGGTCGACGGCGTGACGGCGCTGCGCCAGGCCGGCTCGACCCTGAAGCCCTTTCTTTACGGCATGGCCTTCGCCCGTCGCGACCTGACGCCGGCCTCGCTGATCGAGGATGCGCCGCTGACGCTGGCCACCGGCAACGGGCTCTATGCGCCGCAGAATTACGAGCCCGACTATCGCGGCTGGGTCAGCGCGCGCACGGCGCTGGCCGGATCGCTCAACGTGCCGGCGGTGAAAACCCTGGTGCGCCTTGGCGCCGACGATTTCCAGCAGGGCCTGCGCCGATTCGGCTTCGACAGCCTGGTCGAGCGCGGCGACTGGTACGGCTACAGCCTGGCGCTGGGCTCGGCCGATGTTTCGCTGACGATGCTGGCGAATGCCTACCGCGCGCTGGCCAACGGCGGGCGTTGGAGCCGCCTGCGCGCCACGGCGGACGGCAAGGCCGCGCCCTGCCGCGGCAATGTTTGCGCCAGCTTCGATGGCAGCCCGCGCCAGGCCTTGTCGCCGGCAGCGAGCTTTCTGGTCAGCGACATCCTGGCCGACCGCGCCGCGCGGGCGACCAGCTTCGGCCTCGAATCCTGGCTCGCCACGCCCTACTGGAGCGCGGCCAAGACCGGCACCAGCAAGGACATGCGCGACAACTGGTGCGCCGGCTATTCGCGCCGCTACACCGTCGCGGTCTGGGTCGGCAATGCCTCCGGCGCGGCGATGCACGATGTCTCCGGGGTTTCCGGCGCGGCACCGGTATGGCGGGACGTGATGGACTGGCTGCACCGCGGCGACGCCGGCGGCAGCAGCAGGGTGGCCAGCACCCCGCCGCCGGCGCCGGCCGGCGGCGTCGCGCGCACGGTGCGCTTCGAACCGGGCCCGAGCTTCGCCGGCGAGCCGCCGCGCCGCGAATGGTTTCTCGCCGGCACCGAGCGCAGCGTGGTCACCGCGGCACCGGCCCGGGCCCTGGCGCGCATCCGCTATCCCGCCGACGGCACCATCGTTGCCCTCGACCCCGACATCCCGCCCGGACGCCAGCGCCTGCCCCTGCAGTTGTCGGCCCGCGGCGAGGCCGGCTGGCACTGGCGCATCGACGGCAAGCCGGCTGGCCGCGCCGACCGGCCCGGCGCCTGGCTGCCGCAGCCGGGCCGGCACCGCCTGGCGCTGCTCGACGCCGGCAATGCCGAACTGGATGCGATCAGCTTCGAAGTCCGGGCACTGCGCGGAAGGCGATAGGAGATGGGAGACGACGCGATTGACATCGATGGCAAAGCGTTTAGAATGCGCGCCTTTCCCGCTTCTCCAGGATTAATTCAATGCCGGGTATTCGCCTCAAAGAAAACGAGCCGTTTGAAGTCGCGATCCGCCGCTTCAAGCGTGCCATCGAAAAGACTGGCCTGCTCACCGAACTGCGCGCACGCGAGTTCTACGAAAAGCCCACGACCGAGCGCAAGCGCAAGGCCGCCGCCGCCGTCAAGCGCCATCACAAGCGCATTCGCAGCCAGCTTCTGCCGCCGAAGATGTATTAGTTTCGGCCGCTGCGCTTAACGTAGATAATGCCAACGTTAGCCTGCACTGAAACTTCGTTTTGATCCGGATTGCGGTTCGGCAGCCTGAACCGCGTTCGTAGCTGTTGCTCGATGACCGAAACCGCCGCCAGGCGGTTTTTGCGCTTTATGTCCGCGACGCGAGTCGCGGACGGTATCCCCCGGTGGGATATGTCCGCGGCGCAGGCCGGGGACGGTACCCGGTGGACTGGAGACTGGAAAGGATGATCTGATGAGCCTCGAAACGCGTATCGACGACGACTGGAAAGCCGCCATGAAAGCCGGCGAGAAGGCCAGGAAGGACGCGCTGAGCCTGCTGCGCGCGGCGATCAAGCAAAAGCGGGTGGATGACAAGGTCGAGATCACCGATGCCGTGGTGGTCGCCGTGATCGAGAAAATGCTCAAGCAGCGCAAGGATTCGATCACCCAGTACGAAGCCGCCAGGCGCCAGGATCTGGCCGATGCCGAGAAGTTCGAGGCCTCCGTGCTGGCCGACTACATGCCGCAGGGACGCTCCGCCGCCGAGATTGAAGCCATTGTCGCCTCCGCTGTCGCCGCATCCGGCGCCAAGGGCCCGGCCGACATGGGCAAGGTGATCGCGCTGGTCAAACCCCAGGTCGCCGGTCGCGCCGACATGGGCGAGGGCTCCAAGCTGGTCAAGGCGAAGCTGTCGGCAACGCAATAAGGGGATAATTCCCCGGTGATCCCCGAAAACTTCATCCAGGACCTGCTGGCCCGCGTCGATATCGTCGATGTGGTCGAGCGTTACGTGCCGCTGAAGAAGGCGGGCGCCAACTACAGCGCCTGCTGCCCCTTTCATTCAGAGAAGACGCCGTCCTTCACGGTCAGCCCGTCCAAGCAGTTCTATCACTGCTTCGGCTGCGGCGCCCACGGCAGCGCCATCGGTTTCCTGATGCAGCATGCCGGCATCGGCTTCATCGAGGCCGTCGAGGACCTGGCCTCGTCGGTCGGCCTGCAGGTTCCGCATGAAGAGCGCAACACCGAAATACGCGCTAAAAAGGCGCCGCTGACCGAACTGCTGGCGCGCGCCATGGCCTTTTTCCGCGAGCAACTGAAGGCCTCGCCAAAAGCCGTCGATTACCTCAAGGGCCGCGGCCTGACGGGTGAAATCGCCGCCAAATTCGCTCTCGGCTATGCCCCCGACGGCTGGCAGGGCCTGCAACAGGTCTTCGCCGACTATAACGATCCGGCGCTGGTCGAATGCGGGCTGGTCATCGTCAATGAACAGGGCCGCCGCTACGACCGCTTCCGCGACCGGGTGATGTTTCCGATCCAGGATCAGCGCGGCAATGTCATCGGCTTCGGCGGCCGGGTGATCGGCGAAGGCGAACCGAAATACCTGAATTCGCCGGAAACGCCGCTGTTTGAAAAGGGCCGTGAACTCTATGGCCTGCCCCAGGCGCGCAAGGCTATCCAGGAAGAGGATACGGTGCTGGTGGTCGAAGGCTACATGGACGTGGTCGGGCTGGTGCAGGCTGGCGTCGAAAACGTGGTTGCCACGCTCGGCACCGCGGCGACCGACGCCAATGTGCAGAAACTGCTGAAACAGGCCAACCGCGTGGTCTTCTGCTTCGACCGCGACAGCGCAGGCGACCGGGCGGCATGGCGCGCCATGGAAGTGAGCCTGGGTCATCTGGCCGACAACAAGATTGTCGAAATCCTGCAGATGCCCGGCAATCAGGACCCGGACGAATTCATCCGCGAGCACGGCCGGGCAGCCTTCGTCGAGCAGACCCGCAACGCCACCCGTCTCAGCGAATTTCTCCTGCGCGAACTGGTCAAGCAGACCAATCCCAGCACGGCCGAAGGTCGCGCGGCGTTGGTGCATGCGGCGAAACCCCTGTTGCAGAAGATGTCGGCACCGATATTGAGGGTCCAGCTCACCAAGGAAATTGCCCACCGCGCCCAAGTCTCGCAAGCCGAAGTCGAAGCCCAGTGCGGCCTCAAGCCCCTGGCCCGCAGCCGGTACGCTCCCGCGCAGATGAAGCAGCGGCCGGTGCCCTCCTCGATCGAATACAAACTCCTGCAAATCCTGCTGCACAAGCCGGAATGGGCGGCCAGCCTGCCGCTGGACCTGATCGACCGCGAACGGGTCGAAGGGGATGCGCTGGTTGCGATTGCCGACGCCATCGAACACGGCGAACTGCCGGCCGGCGGCTTCGGCATGTTGCTGGAGTTCTTCCGCAATACCCCGCACGAGGCGCTCGTCGCCGCGATTGCCGCCAATATGGTGGAAGAAGTCGATCTGGGCGCCCTCGAAGCCATGTTCAACGATTCTGTGACGCGTCTGCGCCAAACGGCAAATGAGACCGAAATCAAGCGACTAAACGCCCGCGCAAAGGATCTCACTGCGGAAGAACGCAAACGGCTGGTCGAATTGCTGGCAAAGAAGCGTCCGGGGGCGCCCTCGACGGGAAGTACCCCGATCTGATATACTTAATGGTTCTCCAGCGCTTTCACGGCGCGCTGCGTCGCCTGGTCCGCGTAAGTCGCGGCGTTCCCCCGCCAGACAGCACCGCGCCGCAAATGTGCTCCAGCCGAGGATTGTCATGTCGAAGGTAACCGCCAAGCAGAGCAAGTCGAAGGCCGCCGCCAAACCGGTCGCGAAGAAATCCGTGCCGAAGAAACCGGCGCCGGCGAAAAAGCCTGCCCCTGCCAAGCAAGCTGCGGTCAAAGCCTCCGCCACCAAGACGCCCGCCAAACACATCCCCGTCAAGGCTCCGGCCAAGGTCGTCGCTGCCAAGGCTCCGGCAAAGGTGGTTGCCGAAAAAGCCGCAAAGGCTTCGGTACCGGCAGCCGTCGCGCCCGCACCCCAGCCAATCGCTGCCAAATCGATCGCCAAGGCCATCGCCGAGTCGCGCGGCCGCAAGAGCCGGGAAAAGTTGATCGCCCCCGAAGCCAAGCTGGTCGATCTGGACACCAAGCGCACCCGGCTGAAGACCCTGATCGCGCTGGGCAAGGAGCGTGGCTACCTGACCTATGCCGAGATCAACGATCACCTGCCCGACGACCTGGTGGACGCCGAGCAGATCGAAGCCATCATCTCCACCTTCAACGACATGGCGATCCAGGTCTTCGACGAAGCACCCGCCGTCGATGACCTGCTGCTCAACGAATCCGCGCCTGCCCCCGTGGATACTGCCGAAGTCGAGGAAGAAGCCGAGCAGGCGCTGTCCGCGGTCGATTCCGAATTTGGCCGCACCACCGACCCGGTGCGCATGTACATGCGCGAGATGGGCTCGGTCGCACTCCTCACTCGCGAAGGCGAAATCGAAATCGCCAAGCGAATCGAGGACGGCCTGAAGCACATGATCATGGCGATCTCGGCCTGCCCGACGACCATTGC
>VEPA01000139.1 GCA_012026675.1 Betaproteobacteria bacterium
ACACCCTCGCCAAGACCGATCCCGATCTATGGACCGCGATCCAGAACGAAAATCGTCGCCAGGAAGATCACATCGAACTGATCGCCTCGGAAAACTACGAGTCATGGCGCGTGATGGAAGCGCAGGGGTCGCAACTGACCAACAAGTACGCTGAAGGCTATCCGGGCAAGCGCTATTATGGCGGCTGCGAACATGTCGATGTGGCCGAGCAACTGGCCATCGATCGCGCCAAGAAACTGTTCGGCGCCGATGCTGCCAACGTCCAGCCCAACTCGGGGTCGCAGGCCAACCAGGCGGTATTCATGGCCTTTCTCAAGCCGGGCGACACCATCCTCGGCATGAACCTCGCCATGGGCGGCCACCTGACGCACGGCTCCGCGGTCAACATGTCGGGCAAGTGGTTCAACGTGGTGCCCTACGGCCTCGATGAGAACGAGGAAATCGACTATGCGGAGATGGAGAAGCTGGCGCACGAGCACAAGCCCAAGCTGATCATTGCCGGTGCCTCGGCCTATGCGCTGAAGATTGATTTCGAGCGCTTCGCCAAGGTGGCGAAGGCGGTCGGCGCCATCTTCATGGTGGACATGGCCCATTATGCGGGCCTCGTCGCCGCCGGCTTTTACCCGAATCCGGTGCCGCATGCCGATGTCGTGACGTCGACCACGCACAAGACCCTGCGCGGCCCGCGTGGCGGCCTCATCCTGATGAAGGCCGAACACGAAAAGGTGATCAACTCGGCGATCTTCCCCGGTCTCCAGGGCGGGCCGCTGATGCACGTCATCGCGGCCAAGGCCGTGGCCTTCAAGGAGGCTATGACGTCGGAGTTCCGCCACTACCAGGAGCAGGTGATCGAAAATGCCCAGGTAATGGTCTAGGTCCTGAAGAGCCGCGGCCTGCGCATCGTTTCCGGGCGCACCGAGTCGCATGTCTTCCTGGTCGATCTGCAAGCCAAGAACATCACCGGCAAGGATGCCGAGGCGGCGCTGGGCCGCGCCCACATCACGGTTAACAAGAACGCGATTCCCCACGATCCGCAAAAGCCCTTCGTCACTTCCGGCATTCGCATCGGAACGCCGGCCATGACCACGCGCGGCTTCACCGAGATCGAAGCCGAGCAGGTCGCCGAGCTGATCGCCGACGTGCTCGATGCGCCGCACGATGAAGCGGTGCTGGAGCGGGTGCGCGGCGAAGTCTCGGCGCTGTGCAAGAAGTTTCCGGTTTACGGCTGATCTGATCGCCAGCGGCGGAGCAGTTCATGAAGTGTCCGTACTGCGCTGAACCGAACACCCAGGTCGTCGATACCCGGGAGAACGAGGACGGCGACACCGTCCGCCGCCGCCGCCGCTGCCTCTCCTGCGACAAGCGCTTCACCACCTACGAACGGGTCGAGCTGCAACTGCCGCAGGTAGTGAAGAAGAACGGCAGCCGCACCGATTACGACCGCGACAAGCTCAAGGCCAGCATGATGCTGGCAATGCGGAAGCGCCCGGTCACCACCGAAAGCATCGACCTCGCGCTCGACCGCATCGAGGAAAAGCTGGTGCAGCTGGCGCTGCGCGAAGTCGCCTCCGATCGCATCGGCGAACTGGTGATGCGCGAACTGAAGCGGCTGGACAAGGTGGCCTATATCCGCTTTGCCTCCGTGTATCGCAACTTCGAGGACGTCGACGAATTCTCCGAGGCTATTCGCGAGATCAAGAAGCCGCGCCAGCCCCGGGCCAAGTCGTGAGCCCCTGCCTCAGATGAGCGGCAGATGAGTGCCGCATGAGTTTTTCCGCGATCGACCACGCCTTCATGGCGCGCGCCCTGCAACTGGCGCAGCGCGGGTTGTACAGTACGACGCCCAATCCGCGCGTCGGCTGCGTCATGGTCCGTGATGGCGTTGTCATCGGCGAGGGCTGGCACGAGAAAGCCGGCCTGCCGCCCGCCGAAGCCGCAGCGCTGAGTGCAATACTCGGCGCCGGCGGCACGGCGCCCGGCGCGACTGCCTACGTCACGCTCGAGCCCTGCAGCCACTACGGCCGCACGCCGCCCTGCGCCGACGCCCTGATCGAGGCCGGCGTCAAGCGTGTGGTGGCCGCGATGCGGGATCCGAATCCGCTGGTGGCGGGCCAGGGGCTGGCGAAACTGGAAGCGGCCGGCATCGAGGTCGCCTGCGGTCTGCTCGAAGCCGCAGCGACCGAACTCAACATCGGCTTCGTTTCGCGCATGACGCGCGGCCGGCCCTGGCTGCGCCTGAAAGTCGCTGCCAGCCTGGACGGCAAGACCGCGCTCAACAACGGTGTCTCGCAATGGATCACCAGCCCCGACGCGCGACGCGACGCCCACGCCTGGCGCGCGCGATCCTGCGCGGTGCTGACCGGCATCGGTACGGTGAAGGACGACAACCCGCGGCTTACCGTGCGCGAGGTGGCGGCGACGCGCCAGCCCTTGCGGGTGGTGATCGACAGCCGGCTCGAAACGCCGCCCGATGCCGCCGTGCTGGAAGGCGGCAATGTATTGGTCGCCGCGGCGCAGGAGGACCCGGAGCGCGCCGCTGCCCTGCGCGCACGCGGCGCCGAGATCGTGATCCTGCCCAATGCCGGTGGCAAGGTGGAACTGGCCGAACTGATGCAGGAACTCGGCCGGCGCGGCATCAACGAAGTGCTGGCCGAGGCCGGCACGCGGCTCAATGGTTCGCTGCTGCGCGAAGCCTGCGTCGACGAACTGCTGATCTACCAGGCCCCGATCCTGCTCGGCGACGCCGCGCGCGGCATGTTCGGCCTGGCGGAACTCACCGATCTGGCAGGCGCGATGCGACTCAACATCATCGAGCGCCGTGCCGTCGGCGCCGACTTTCGCATTCGAGCCCGCCTTGCGTGAGAAGAAGGCAGGCGACGGCCATCGCGATTTCCCCGGTCGCGGGCTGCTGATCAACATCCTGCGCGTGTTTCACATCGGCGGTCTGGCTGGGCTGTCGGCGGTGGTGCTGGGCGGCGCCGGCGGCGCGGCGCAATGGGGCGGCACGATGCTGATCTCGGGCCTTGGCATCATTGCCCTCGATGCCTGGGCCAACCCGTTTTACTTCCGCCAGGTCAAGGGGCTGGGCACCCTGTTGAAGATTGCGCTGGTCGTCCTGCTGGTGGTCTGGGAGCCGGGGCGTCTGGCCCTGTTCTGGTTCGTCCTGGTTTTCTCGGTTTTGCTAAGCCACGCACCGGGAAGCCTGCGGCACCGCCAGTTGTTCTGACGCCCGGGGTTCAAGCCGCCGGCGCGGCAATCCCGCAGACCGCGCAGCCTGGGTCGCGCGGCACGCGGATTTCGCGCCATTCCATGCCCAGGCCGTCGAGCAGCAGCAGGCGCCCGGCGAGGCTGGTGCCGCAGCCGATCACCAGCTTGAGGGCTTCGGCGGCCTGCACCGTGCCGATCATGCCGGTGATCGGCGCGAACACGCCCATTACCGCGCAGCGCACTTCCTCGACATCCTGTCCTTCGGGAAACAGGCAGTGGTAGCAGGGCGCGTCGGGCTGGCGTGAGTCGAACACCGCCACCTGTCCATCGAAACGGATCGCGGCGCCGGATACCAGCGGCTTGCCGAACTTGACGCAGGCGCGATTGACGGCATGGCGCGTGGCGAAGTTGTCGCAGCAGTCGAGCACGATGTCGGCCAGCGCGACTTCCTGGTCCAGGCGTGGTCCGGCGAGGCGCTCGGTGAGCGCGATGACACGGCATTCAGGATTGATATCGCCCAGCGTGCGCTGGCCGGATACGGATTTTTCCATGCCAATCGCATCGGTGCGATGCAGGATCTGGCGCTGCAGGTTGGTCAGGTCCACCGTGTCGCCATCGGCCAGCACCAAAGTGCCGATGCCGGCCGAGGCCAGGTAGAAGGCTGCCGGCGAACCGAGCCCGCCGGCGCCGATCACCAGCGCCCGCGCATTGACGATGTTCTGCTGGCCTTCGATGCCGATCTGCGGCAGCAGGATGTGGCGGCTGTAGCGCAGCAGCTGCTCGTCGGTCACCGTTCCTGCCTCAACTCCGGCGGCGTTTCGTCGTGGTCGCCGTGGGGATGGTGTTCCCAGGCCTTGGAATAGACGTCGTGCGATTTCTTGATCAGGCGCTCGGGCACGCGCATGTTGCGCATCTGGGTTTCCTCGCAGAAATACACCACCGTGCGCATAAGCTTGCTGTAGAGGCTGTTGTCGAGATGAAAGCCCTGGCGTACCAGCGCGGCTTCGAGTCCTTCCAGCGAGTAGTCGCTGATTTCGTACCAGATCGACAGGCTGTAGGGTGCGATGCCGGTATCGATTTCCATGCCCTCGAGGCCGGCCAGCAGTTTGCGGGCTTCCTCGACATGCTCCGGATGCTGATGATCGAAGCGCAATTCGCGGTGCTTGCGCGTGCCGGGCTGCGGCACGAAGGCGGCCGGACGCGTGCGCGGCTTGCCGTCGCGCTTTTCATCGCGCAACTCGCGGGCCTTTTCCGGAGTCATCCTGCTCATCGCGGCCTTCCCGTCATTAACGCTTGATGATCTGCCAGGCTTTCAGCAGATTGACCGCCTGCGCCAGCTGGTAGTCTTTCAGCGAGGCGAATTCAACGGGTGCGTGCGGTGTTTCATCCGCCGCGTCGGTCTTGCCGTCCTTGCCGTTCTTCTTGCCCTTGGTCTGCGGTTTAGGCGCTGCCGGCTCGGTGGCCTTTTCCGGCTCGGAGGCTTTTTCCTTTTCGCCGCCGAGGTGGCGCTCGAGGTCCGCTTCGCGAACGCGCTCGCGCGAGCCGCCGTTGGCGCTTTCCTCGACGACGATGTCCGGCGTGATGCCCTTGGCCTGGATCGAGCGGCCCGAGGGCGTGAAGTAGCGCGCAGTGGTGAGCTTGATCGCGGCGTTGTTGGACAGCGGCAGAACGGTCTGCACCGAACCCTTGCCGAAGGTCTGGGTGCCCATTACCACGGCCCGCTTGTGGTCCTGCAAGGCGCCTGCAACGATCTCCGAGGCGGAGGCCGAGCCGGCGTTGACCAGCACCACCATGGGTGCGGTCCTGGCCCATGCCGGCAGGCTCTTCATGAAGTCATCCTTGTGGCTGCGCTGGTAATCCTCGGGGTTCGCCATGTAGCGACGCTTGGCGTCCTCGGTGCGGCCGTCGGTCGAAGTGACCAGGGTATTGGGTTGCAGGAAGGCGGCGGAAACGCCGACCGCGCCGTTGAGCAAACCGCCGGGATCGTTGCGCAGGTCCAGCACCAGTCCCTTGATGCCATCGCCCTTGGCGTCCTTGTCGGCCTTCGCCAGTTTTTCGAGATGCTTCACCACGTCCGGCGCGGTCTCTTCCTGGAACTGGGTGACCCGAAGGTAACCGTAACCGCCTTCGAGCAGTTTCGACTTGACGCTTTGTACCTTGATCTTCTCGCGCGTCAGCGTGACATCGATAGGTTTGGCTTCGCCCTTGCGCATGATGGTGAGCTTGATCTGGGTCTTCGGCTTGCCGCGCATTTTCTTGACGGCGTCATTGAGCGTCAGCCCTTTGACAAGGGTGTCGTCAAGCTTGATGATCAGGTCGCCCGGTTTCAGGCCGGCCCTTTGCGCCGGAGTGTCGTCGATCGGCGCCACGACCTTGACGAAGCCGTCTTCCATGCCGACCTCGATGCCGAGGCCGCCGATCTCGCCCTGGGTGCTGACCTGCAGATCCTTGAAAGAATCTGCATCCAGGTAGGCCGAATGCGGATCCAGATTCGCCAGCATGCCGCTGATGGCATGGGTGATCAGCTTCTTGTCATCGACCGGCTCGACATAGCCCTGCTTGATGGCGTTGTAGACATCGGCGAAGCTGCGCATCTCCTCGATGGGCTGGGCCGAGACGGCCGCATCCTTGCCCGCGCTGGCGGAGAAATTGAGGCTGATGAAAATGCCGGCGATCAGACCGGAAACTATCAGACCTACTTGTTTCAGTTTGCTGCTCATAGGAACTCCGAAGAACACAAAGGCATTTTGAAC
>VEPA01000024.1 GCA_012026675.1 Betaproteobacteria bacterium
GCACAAAACCTACTGGGCCGCGATGGCGGTGCGCATCAAGGTGATCAGCGGCATGCACATCGCCGAGACGCGCGCGCCGCAGGACGGCCGCATCTCGATCAACATCAGCGGCCGCCCCGTCGATTTTCGGGTAGCCTCGCAACCGACCATCCATGGCGAAAACATCGTCCTGCGCATCCTGGATCGGCAGAAAGGCATTGTGCCCCTCGACGGGTTGGGCCTGGATGAACACCAGTTGGCATTGATGAAGCTGATGGTGGCGCGGCCGGAAGGCATCATCCTGGTCACCGGCCCCACCGGCAGCGGCAAGACCACCACGCTTTACTCAATACTCAACCACATCAATGACGAGGGAGTGAACATAATGACCCTCGAAGATCCGGTCGAGTATCCGATGGCCATGATCCGCCAGACTTCGGTGGCGGAATCCGCCAAGCTGGATTTTGCCAATGGCATCCGCTCCATGATGCGCCAGGATCCGGACATCATTCTGGTCGGCGAGATCCGCGATGCCGATACCGCCGAGATGGCCTTTCGTGCCGCCATGACCGGCCATCAGGTGTATTCAACCCTGCATACCAACTCGGCGCTGGGAGCGATCCCGCGCCTGCTCGACATTGGCGTGTTGCCGGACATCATGGCCGGCAACATCATCGGCATCATTGCCCAGCGCCTGCTGCGCCGCCTGTGCACCGATTGCCGCGAGCCTTATCCTGCGGAGGATCACGAATGCAAGTTGATGGGAGTCGTCGGCGACCAATCGACGCCGATTCTTTACCGTTCGGTCGGTTGCGACCGTTGCGCGTATCAGGGTTACCGCGGTCGCCTTGCGATCATGGAAATGCTGCGTCTGGATCATGATCTCGACGATCTGATCGCCCGCCGAGCCACCCAGCGCGAAATTCGCAGCCTCGCAAACAAAAAAGGCTTCCGCCCCTTGTCGGAAGATGGCCTGCGGCGTGTGCTCGACGGCTCCACCTCAATCGAAGAAGTCGGTCGCGTTATCGACCTGACGGAGCGGATGTAGGCCCTCCGCGGCACGGCGCCCCCGACGCAGGCAGGCTCGCAGAAACCCCAACCATGCCCCTCTATGCCTACAAGGCAATGAACTCCGTCGGCCGAATGGTTATGGGCCGCCTTGACGCCATCAACCTGATCGATCTCGAAATGCGCTTGAAGCGCATGGACCTCGACTTCATCAACGGTGATGCGGTGAAGCAGGGCGGCATGATGAGCCGCGCCAGGATCAGCCGCCCCGAACTGATCAACTTCTGCTTCCACCTCGAGCAGCTTATCCGCGCCGGTGTGTCGCTGGTCGACAGCCTGACCGACTTGCGCGACAGTCTCGAAAACCCGCGCTTTCGTGAAGTCATCGCCGGCATGATCGAAAGCATCGAAGGCGGCAAGACACTATCGCAGGCGCTTGCCGAACATCCGCAGACCTTCGACGGGGTCATGGTCAGCCTGGTCCGCGCCGGCGAAGAAACCGGCGCCTTGCCGAAAGTGCTCAACAATCTGCTCGAATCGCTCAAGTGGCAGGACGAACTCGCGGCCCACACCAGGAAGCTCGTCATGTACCCGGCTTTTCTCGGCACGGTTGTCGTCAGCGTGACCATGTTCATGATGATCTACCTCGTGCCCAAGATGGCCGGCTTCATCCGCAGCATGGGCCAGGACCTGCCGATGCAGACCAGGATCCTGATCGGTACGTCCGAGTTTTTCGTCGGCTACTGGTATGTCTTGCTGGGCCTGCCGATCATCCTGGCCGCCGTCACAGCCTTTCTGGTCAGCACCAATCAGACTGCGCGCTACCGGTTCGATGGTTTCAAACTGCGTCTGCCCTATATTGGCGAGATCCTGCGCAAGATCATTCTGTCGCGTTTCGCCTCGATATTTTCCATGATGTATTCTTCAGGCATTACCATTCTCGATTCGATCAAGGCAACCGAAGATGTGGTCGGCAACCTCGTCATCAAGGAAAGCCTGGAAAGGGTCGGTGGTCTGATCGCCGAAGGCCAGAACGTGACGGTAGCCTTCCAGAATGCCGGCATGTTCCCGCCGCTGGTGCTGCGCATGCTGCGCGTCGGCGAGAACACCGGAGCACTGGATACGGCCCTGACCAATGTCAGCTACTTTTACAATCGCGACGTACGCGAGTCCATCGAGAAGGTGCAAGCCATGATCGAACCGGTCATGACCGTGATCATCGGCGTGATTCTCGGCTGGATCATGATGGCCGTGCTGGGCCCGATCTACGACATCATCACCAAAATGAAAACCTGATGGCCGCCAAGCGCATACTCCTTCTCGATGGCCCTTTGCTCACGGCGCATTACTGGAACGCCGGCCATATCAAGGTCGAGGGCGAATTCAGCCCTGAACCGGTTGGCCTGGAAAGACTGGCCGCCTATCTGCGCAAACACCGCACCAGCATCTTTTACCTGCTGGCAGATATCGCCGAAGAAGGCTTCCAGCTGGAAAGCCTGCCCTTTGTCCGGGGCGGTGACCGCAATGCGCTGCTGCAGCGACGACTCGGCCAGTATTACTACAACACGCCCTTGTCGGCAGCCCTGTCGCTGGGTCGCGCCAAAGACGGCCGGCGCGATGAAAAGGTGCTGTTTGCCGCACTCACCCGTATCGAAACCTTCACTCCCTGGCTGGATACGCTGCGCGCAGCGGAAGCAAACCTTGCCGGTGTGTATTCGGTACCCCTGGTGCTCGCCGGTTGTGTCGGCAAACTTCTGGGGAACGGGGGACCGGTTTTGTTCGTCTCCCTCTCCCGCGGCGGGGTACGGCAAAGCTTCTTCGATGAGGGCAAGCTGCATTTTTCGCGGCTGTCGCCACTCGCCACCAAGAGCCTCGAAGAAGTTGCCCGCACCAGCGCCAGCGACTCGGCCAAGATATATCAGTACCTTCTTGCCCAGCGTCAGATTCCGCGTGGAACCCCCGTGCGCACCATGGTCATGGCCCATGCCAGGCAGATACCGACGCTGCAGGAATTCTGCCGCAGCACCAAGGAACTCCAGTTCGAATTCATTGACCTGGCTGCCGCCGCCCGCCAGCAGGGGCTCAGGGATGTCCCTGCCGACAGCAATGCCGACAACCTGTTCATCCACTGCCTGGCGACCAGGACACCTGCGCGACAGTTCGCCCCGGCCACCGATATACGCATCCACAAGCTCTGGCAAATCCGTTTCGCGCTGACCAGCGCAGCATGGCTGGCACTTGCGGGCTGCCTGCTTTATGCCGGCAAGAACGGCTTCACCCTGTATGAACTTCGCGACTCGATCGAGGCTACCAAAGCAGCCACAGCAACCGACACCCGGCGCTACAACGCCATTATCGATTCGCTGCCCAAAGTCGGCATCAGCCCCGACAACCTGCGCGCGCTGCTTGAACGTTTCGAGGTTCTGCAGAAACGGGCTCCGGCAATCGAACCGCTGCTGAACCACCTGAGCCTCGCGCTGAACGAGAACCCCGGAATCGAACTGGCCAGCCTCACCTGGAAAATTGCCGATAGCCTCGATGCCGGCGAGAAAGCTCCGGACGAGGCCCGGGGAAAAGCAGGTGCGCTGCCGGTCGCGGCCGCCGCCGGAGGGGTCTGGGCAGTGATAGAGATCAATGCGCGGCTGCCGCTGGGCATGGTCAACGACCAGCGCCGCCAGATCGAATTGATCGAAGGCTTCGCCGCCCGGTTGCGCGCCCCCCGGACGGACGTCCGGATACTCAGCCGCCCCTTCGATATCGAGTCCGACAAGCCGCTCCGGAGTTCCAGCGAAAAAGGCGAGGCGCAGCTTGCCGATGCGCCGAAGTTCAGTTTGCGCCTTGCGCGCCTGATGTGAGGGATGCGATGGGGACCACGATGAGAAGCTCGGTGCGAGACACATGAAGGTGGACGCCAAAGACCTTAAACGCCTGCAATGGGCGATTGCCTTCCTGATCGCCATGTGCATGGTTGGCGGAGGCGCCGTCTGGATTACCGAGCAAATGAAACAGGCCAGCGACAGGGCTTTCCATGAAGCCACCGCGGCACGCAAGGACATTCAGGCCAAGCTGGCGCGGGCCCGTGACGAGCAGGAGGAGCTGACCGAAAAACTGAACCGCTTCCAGGCGCTCAGGACCCGCGGCTACATCGGTCCCGAACGACGCCTGGACTGGGTTGAAGCCATCGCCCGCATCAAGACAGCGCGCCGCATTTCCAAACTGGATTACGAATTCGCCCCGCAAAGGCGCGTCGATGCCAGCATACTGCCCGGCGGCGCGACGGCCGGCGGATTCGAGATCATGTCGAGCCAGATGCGGCTGCAGCTACACCTGCTGCATGAAGGCGATCTGCTGGCGTTTCTTGCGGACCTGCGCACCGACCTGCGCAACAGCGTGCAAGCGCTGGTTCTGGTGCGCTCCTGTGCGATCGACCGCCTGGCTACCGGCAGTACCGATCGTGGCAGCAAGGCTCAGCTGAAGGCCGACTGCACGCTCGAATGGGTAACGCTGAGGGAGGGCAAATGAAGTTGTCAACCCGCCTGATGCCGGGCCTGCTCAGCCTGGCCGTGATCGCACCGGCCTGTGCCGCCGAGGTCCCGGAACTTGGCCGCCTCTTCTTCACACCCGAACGGCGCGCAGTGCTGGAGCGCCAGCGCGCACTCAACATCCAGGAAGCGCAAACCCTGCAGGGCAGCACCATGAGCCTGGACGGTGTTGTCTATCGATCCGGCGGCAAGGCGACGATCTGGATCAACCGTCAGCCGCAAACCGAAAATGACTCGTCGCGCACCGGCGTCAGCGCCATCGTGTCGCCCGCCACGCCGGGCAGCGCGCTGCTTGCTCCCGGCGACGAAGCGCCAGCGCAGCTCAAGGTGGGCGAAACCATCAATCGGGCCACCGGCGAACGCAATACCCGGCTGGGTGGGGGTGCGGTGGTGACGCCAGCCGCTCCAGCGGCCAAGCGCTGACGGCCATACATGATGACGCGGCGGCGGCAGTCGCTGGAACGGAAGCAGCGCGGCTTCGCTCTCCTCGCACTGGTGGCTCTCCTGGTAATGGGCGGCCTGTATTTCTTTCTGGCCAATCTTTCACCGGAGGTCGTCGAGGCACGCCGTAGCGAGACGACCGCGACATCCCTGGCGCAGGCGAGGGACGCCCTGATCGGCTATGCGCTGCAGTACCGCGAGCAACAAAAAGCCACCGGCGATCCCGATGCAATGTATGGTTATCTGCCTTTGCCCGACTTCGGAGAAAGCGTCAACCTCAACGGAAATCTCGCATTCCAGCCGTGCACCAGCGAAGGCTGCGCGAAGATCAACCCGTCCGGCATAAGTGGAAGCACGGTGATCGTCGGGCGCTTTCCCTGGAAGACCCTGGGCACCCGTCCGCTGCGCGACGGCCACGGCGAATGCCTGTGGTATGCCATCTCCGCCACACATCGTGCGGTAAGTTCGACCGCGACGACGATGAACTGGGACACGCTGGCAGTTCCGGACGTCGTCATCGGCAGCGGACTTGCAACACTTGCCGCGGTCAATCCACACGACCGGCCGCTCGCGGTGATCTTCTCGGCGGGGCCTGCTTTTGACAATGGGCGCACGGCATCCATCGACGCCCCGGAATGCGGGGGCAACTACGATGTCACGCATTACGTCAATGCCGCGCTGAACAATGCCCAGCGCTCCCTGCCGGTGACCAGTGAGACGCTTTTCGGCGCCATCCGCAAAAACTCTTACTTCCGCACCGACATCAACTCGATGCTCGACCGCATGGTCACATGCCTGGGTGCCCAGCTTGCTGCAGGTACCGCCATCACGCCCGATACATCGGGCTTCGCGCAGCCCACCGACAAAGCCGTCGGCCGCATCGCGAGCAACAGCTGCTACGACGACACGCAAAACCCGCTTGGCTACTTCAGTCACTACCGAGACCAGGTTTTTGTTGCTGCCTGTCCAGGCCCGACAAACTGCTTCACGGTCACCGACACGAAAAACACCAGCGATGCTGCCGATGACAGCTCGCAGGCTTGTAGCGCCGTGGTCATTTTTGCCGGTCAGCGTGGCAGCGGTCAATTGCGCAGCACCGCGGCCGCGCGCAATGCGCCGCCCAACTATCTGGAAGGCTCGAATCTCGGCAGTTTCACGACCACCGGCCAGCTTGGCTTCGCCGGACCCACGGTGTTTTCGCAGGTATCCGCAGTGCAGGCCGCCAGTCAGGACATCGTGCGTTGCGTGCCTGCGAGCGGCGGCACGAGTTTCACGTCAGTGCAATCGCCCGACCTGGCCAGCGGAGGATTCAGCCAGCTCTCCGGCTACGATGCGGCGACCCAGACCTTGACCCTGGGTGCGCTCGACGTGCGTTCCAACAATGGCGCTCCCGGTTACGCGCTTTACGGCTGCAGCTGGACGCCGGAAACGCATCTCACGGCCAGCGGACTGCGTGCCTATTTCCGCTTCAAGATCATCGACCGTGGCGACGGATTCGTCTTCGCGATGATCGATGGCGATCGAAATTCGGCGAACGTCTGCGGCGCTGCGCGGCAACACCTGGGATATTCCGGCAACAACGATCCTGACCAGAGCAGCAACGGCATGTTGCCAAGCATCGTCGGCAATGAAACCCCCATCATCAGCCATCCCAAGATCGGCATCGAATTCGATAACACCAGGTCCGCCGGGGCCGCCACCGCCGGCGACCCGCTCAGCGCCGGACGCAACGACCCGGATTACACCCCGCCACAGGACAACGACGCCCATGCCGCGATTGTCTATTGGGGCGACGAGAAAGTCATCGCCACCGGCGACGCCTGTAACAACTCCAATCAATGTCCCCACACCGGAAATAACTGCAATACGCTCGGCCGATGTCCCGCAGTACTCTTTTGCAGTACCGCCGACCACATGTGCTACCTGCGTCCGGAGTATGACGACAACGTGCACAGCTTCCCCGTGCCGCCCGATTCATCGACACGACCGACCCCGCGCAATCCGCCTGCGGTCGATCCTTTCCCGAGTCCCGTGTTCAGCCCGGCGCCCGGACTGGCAAGCATTGATCGCCTGGGAAGCACGACTGCCAGCGACCGCGACTTCCATGTCCGCGTCGAGCTTGCGCGAAACTATGTCGGCGCTCCGGCGGATGCCAAGGATCGCAAAGGGACCTACAAACTCGAAACCTGGATAGTTGCCGAAAGTGCGACGGCTGCCAATCAAATCACGGCCATGAAGAACACCACGCGACCCATGAGCGAGTTGTACCCCGGGTTCGTCGCGACACTTTCCAACGACGGCATTCGCTACGACGAACCGCGCGGCGCCTGCGTGGCCGGCCTCTGCGCGGCAGGCCAGACCTGCGCGGCGGGAACCTGCTACACCACCGGCCCGCCTGTCATCCGCGACCTGCCCATGGGCGCCTGCAATGCACAGCAAAAGTGTAGTGGTCCGCCGCTTCTGAAACGCAACACCTGCGCCACGGGCAACGTCTGCCCCGGCGGTCAGTCCTGCGGTGCCGACAACTTTTGCTACGATGCGCTCTATTCCTGCGGATCCGACAATGTTTGCTACGGCGAGGCCTTCCGCACCATGCGACTTGGCTTCACCAACGGTCAAGGCACGCAGGATCAGGTCATCAACATTTCGGACTTCGTCACCACATGGCTACCCTGATCCGGCTTCAATGCGCCGTCCCGCGGGCGCCGACTCTTGCGGCCCGCGGCTTCACCCTGATCGAACTCGCGATCGTGATGTTCATCGTCGCCCTGATGCTCGGCGGAATGTTGCTGCCTCTTTCCGCCCAACAAGACGTTCGCGCCCGACAGGAAACCGAGAAGGCGCTAAGCGATATTCGCGATGCCCTGACCGGTTTTGCAGTAGCCAACGGGCGGCTGCCGCGCCCCGCCGCATCGCCGACCAATGGCGCAGAAGCGGGCATCTGCGCCGATGATGCGGCATGCAACGGCTTTGTTCCCTGGGCGGCCCTGGGCAGCGCGAAGCTGGATGGATGGGGCAAGTTGATTCGCTACAGCGTCACGCCGGCCTTCGCCAACGCAACCATCACGATCTCGACCGTCGCCAACAGGACGGTTCAGACACGCGACACGGCGGGCGCTCCTGTCTATCTGGTCGGCAGCGCAAGCTGCACCACGCCCAACCACTGCGCTCCCGCCGTAGTCTTTTCGCAGGGCAAGCATCGGTGGGGAACGACCGATGCGGGGCTCGCATTGACCGACGGCTCGTCAACCAACCTTGATGAGGACGCCAATGAAGCAGGTCCCACCAACTATTTCAGCCGCAGTCCGAGCGAGAATACCGCCACCGGCGGCGGCGAGTTTGACGACATCACCCTCTGGCTATCCGGTAACACTTTATTCAACCGCATGGTCGCTGCCGGCAGACTGCCCTGACAGGGAAGAGTTGGCGCCAGCGACACGGTGCCGAGCTATCAGGCGAAGCCTCGCGGATTGTTGCGCTGCCAGTTCCAGGCATCGCGGCACATGTCGTCGAGGCTGCGCCTTGCCGTCCAGCCCAGACGCTCCCTGGCCAGGGACGGATCACTCCAGCAGGCCGGCACGTCGCCTGGCCGCCGCGCCACGATGCGATAGGGAATCGTCTGGCCGCTGGCCTGTTCGAAAGCCCGCAGCAATTCCAGCACGCTGCAGCCCTGCCCGGTGCCGAGATTCGCCGTAAATACCTCGCGCGGATCGCGCAGGGCCCAATCCAGCGCCGCCTTATGACCTTCCGCCAGGTCCATGACATGAATGTAATCGCGCACGCCCGATCCGTCCGGAGTAGGGTAGTCGCCGCCGAAGACCTGAAGTTCCGCCAGGCGCCCGACGGCCACCTGCGTGACGAAGGGCATCAGGTTATTGGGAATGCCGTTCGGGTCTTCGCCGATCAGCCCGCCCGGATGCGCGCCCACCGGATTGAAGTAGCGCAGCAGGGCGATCGACCAGCCGGGCGCTGCAACCTGCAGGTCGCGCAGGATGTCCTCGACCATGAGTTTGGTGCGGCCGTAGACGCTGGCCGGCCGCAGCGGCGCCGTTTCGGGAATGGGACTGAAATCCGCATCGCCATAGACCGTCGCCGATGAACTGAAGACGATGCGCCGCACTTCCGCGCGCTGCATGGCGCCAAGCAGGACCAGCGTACCCGTGACGTTGTTGTCGTAATAGCGCAAGGGCTGCGCTACCGATTCGCCGACGGCCTTGAGCCCCGCGAAATGAACCACGGCACTGATCGGGTACTGGTCGAAGAGGCGATCCATGTCCTGCCGCGAGCGCACATCGCCTTCGACGCAGGGCACGGCGCGACCGACGATCGCCTCGAGCCGCTTTACGGCCAGCGGCTTGCTGTTGCTGAAGTTGTCGAACAGCACCACCGGGTGGCCGGCCTCGATCAGCACCGCCGCGGTATGCAGGCCGATGTAGCCGGCGCCGCCTGTGAGCAGAATCATGCACGTGTTCCCGTGACTCGATGGCAGCGATTCTAGCCGCGCTTATGGGCGCCATCACAAATCCTTAATCCAGCCCGCCCGGCCGCCGGTAGAATCTTCGCATCCACTTTCGGGAGTACGCCGTGTCCAGGACCTTCAGGATCGCCCCCAGCATTCTTTCCGCCAATTTCGCCCGGCTGGGCGAGGAAGTCGACAACGTGCTCGCCGCCGGCGCCGACATCGTGCATTTCGATGTCATGGACAACCATTACGTGCCCAACCTGACCATCGGACCGCTGGTCTGCGAAGCATTGAAGAAGCATGGTGTCACGGCGCCGATCGACGTGCATCTGATGGTCAAGCCGGTGGACCGCATCATTCCCGACTTCGCCAAGGCCGGTGCGACTTACATCACCTTCCACCCGGAAGCCTCGGAACATATCGACCGCAGCATCGCCCTGATCCGCGAATGCGGCTGCAAGCCCGGCCTTGTCTTCAACCCGGCGACGCCGCTCGCCGTGCTCGAGTACGCCCTGGACAAGCTCGACATGGTGCTGCTGATGAGCGTCACCCCCGGCTTCGGCGGGCAGAAGTTCATTCCCTACGTGCTCGACAAGGCACGCAAGGTGCGGCAGATGATCGATGCGCGCGGCCTCGACGTCAGCCTCGA
>VEPA01000128.1 GCA_012026675.1 Betaproteobacteria bacterium
GAGCATCGAACTGAAGAAGCTGCCAGGCGGCGGCGAACGGGCCCACGAGGCGGCGACTCTGAATTATGAGATCGAGTTGGCGAAGTTGCAGCTCAAGGATCGCGAGGACGAGAACCGCCGGCGCAATCGTGCCGTGCGCAGCTTCGTTTTCGAGCAGGTGCCGGGCGACGCAGGTCAGCCCCCGGGTTTTTACGCCCAGGGCAAGTTGCCTGCCGGAGCGCAGTCGGACGGACACCTCTGGCGCATCGTCAAGGCCGGCGCCAGCGTCAAGCTCGCGGGCGGCGGCGAGGTGGTCGGCAAGGTGCCCGAAGGCCTGCCGACGGTCGGCTGGCCGAAGTTTTCCTGGGAGATGATCAGCAGCCTGCTGGCGGCGGCGATCGTCATTTCCCTGGTCGGCTTCATGGAAGCCATATCCATCGCCAAGGCGATCGCCGCCAAGACGCGGGACAAGATTGACCCCAACCAGGAATTGATCGGTCAGGGCCTGGCCAACCTGGTAGGTGCCCTGACCCAGGCCTTCCCCGTGTCGGGATCGTTTTCGCGTTCCGCAGTGAACATCAACGCCGGGGCGAAGACCGGCATGTCCTCGGTGATCACCGCGACTTTCGTCCTGTTGACGCTGCTGTTCCTGACGCCCTTGCTCTACCATCTGCCGCAGGCGGTGCTTGCGGCCGTTATCATCATGGCAGTGATCGGCCTGATCAACTTCGGTGCGGTCCGGCACGCCTGGCAGGCCAACCGGCATGACGGCATTGCGGCGGCCGTCACCTTCGTCGCCACGCTGGCTTTTGCGCCGCACCTCGACAAGGGCATCATGGTCGGCGCCGGGCTCGCCATCCTGCTCTATCTCTATCGCACCATGACGCCGCGCGTGGCGATTCTCGGCCGGCTGCCCGACGGCACACTGCGCGATGTCCGGGTGCATAACCTGCCGCCCTCGCAAATCGTTACCGCGGTCCGCTTCGATGGTCGGCTCTACTTTGCCAACGTGGCCTTCTTCGAGGATGCGATTCTGGAGGCGGTGGCCAACAATCCCCATGCGCCCTACCTGCTGATCGTCGGCGACGGCATCAACGAACTCGATGCTTCGGGCGAAGAAGTGATCCACCACATCGTCGACCGCCTCCGCGGCAGTGGCACTGTCGTGCTGTTTGCCGGCCTGAAGAAACAGGTGATCGATGTCATGAAAGCCACCGGTCTCTATGCGGCGATCGGCGAGAAATGTTTTTTTGCCACGGCGGAACGGGCCCTCGAAGCCATCTATTCGCGCGCCGAAAACCGCGACGCCACGGACAGCCTGCGGCCAATTTCGGTGTCGGCTCCCGTGCCAGAGCAGCGCTTTGGCTAAGTCGGCGCTGGCGAAACGGCGGCTTGGAGGCAGACCCGGCTGCTAGAATCGGCCGCAATAACACCGTCAACATGACCAGCCTTCCCTCCATCGATTTCCTTCTGATTGCTGCCTGTGCGTGGCTGACCATCGGTCTGATGGGGCTGGTCGTGCCGGGCAACACGCGCTTCATTGCCAAGACCCTGTTCCCGCTCGGCGCGCTCGTCGGCATGATGGTTGGCGTGGTGGCGCTGGCATCGCTCGGCGGCCCGGCGCAAACCGCCGTGCTGGTGATCGGCCTGCCCGATCTGCCCTTCCACCTGCGTCTGGACAGTCTTTCCGCCGTGTTCGCCCTGTTGCTGGGCTTCACCTCGGTCGGCATTTCGATCTTCGCCGCCGGCTACTTCCGGAAGGGTGAAGGCACCTCGCCCGGCCTGCTCTGCCTTCAGTACCACATCTTCCTCGCCAGCATGCTGCTGGTTCTGCTGGCCGACGACGCCTATGCCTTCATGGTGGCCTGGGAAACCATGGCCCTGTCCTCATTCTTCCTCGTCACCACAGAGCATCGTCACGAGGAAATCCGCCGCGCCGGTTACCTGTATTTGTTGATCGCGCACATCGGCGCCATCGCCATCCTGCTGTGTTTCGGCGTCATGACCGGTGGCGCCGGCGACTACAGCTTCGCCGGCATGCGCGCCCAGAATCTGTCGTCGTACTGGTCTTCCGCCGCCTACCTGCTGGCACTCGCCGGATTCGGCGCCAAAGCGGGCCTGGTGCCGCTCCACGTCTGGCTGCCGGAGGCGCACCCGGCGGCGCCGTCGCCGGTGTCGGCGATGATGAGCGGCGTAATGCTGAAGACCGCCATCTACGGCCTGCTGCGGGTGAGCTTCGACCTCCTGCATGCAACGATCTGGTGGTGGGGCGTGGTGGCACTTGCGGTCGGCCTCGTCACGGCGCTGTTCGGCGTGCTCTACGCCACGGTACAAAATGACATGAAGCGGTTGCTGGCCTATTCCTCGATCGAGAACATCGGCCTCATCACGGTCGGCATCGGCCTCACCCTGATCTTCCATGCCTACCGCATGGAGGCGCTGGCGGCGCTGGCCATGACGGCGGTGCTGTATCACTGCCTGGCCCATTCCGCATTCAAGAGCCTGCTGTTCCTGTGCTCCGGCTCGGTGCTGCATGCGACCCGGGAGCGCAGCCTCGGCA
>VEPA01000149.1 GCA_012026675.1 Betaproteobacteria bacterium
GGTTCTTGCGCCGACTCATTGAACCTTACTTGTCGGCGATTTTCTCGAGCTTCTCGGCGCGGATCTGCTGACCGTTGAGGCCCGCATCCTTGGCGCTGCCGCCATAGGCGATGGTCATCAGCTGCGAGTAGTAAAGCACCGGCATGTTGAACTTGGTGCCCTGCTTCTTGTTGATTTCCGATTGATAGACCTCGACATTGGCCTGGCATAGCGGGCAGGGCGTGACAATCATCTCGGCACCGTGGTCGTAGGCCGATTCGACGATGTCCCGAATCTGCTTCTGGCTTTTCTCCGGCTCGGATAAGGCCAGGGCACCGCCGCAGCAGGTGACCTTCTGGTCGTAGGTGGTAAGCGCTTCGCCGCCGAAAGTCTCGACCATCTTGTCGAGGTAGAGGGGGTTCTCGAAGGATTCGCCGACGATGCCGAAGGGACGGTTGGTCTGACAGCCCACGTAACCGGCGAACTTGATGCCTTCGAGCGACTTCTTCATCGGTTGCTTGAGGCCGTCGTAGCCGAAGTCCTCGATGAGCACTTCGACCATGTGGCGCACATTGGCGCCGCCGTTGTAGTGCAGGCCGGCGGCCGCCAGGGCTTCGTTGGTTTCCTTCAGCAACTGTGCCGAGCCGTCGAGGCGTTCCTTCGACTCGCGCGCGGAAAGCCAGCAGGCGGCGCAGGTGGCGACGATGTCCTGTCCCGGCAGATGCGTTTCAGCCTGGGCGAAGTTGCGCGCGTTGATCGCGATGCGCGGCAGTTCTCCGCCTTCGCAGTAGCCGACCGAGGCGCCGCAGCAGTTCCAGTCAGGAATCTCGGTCAGCTTGATGTCGAGCGTCTGGCACATCGAGTTGGTCGACACCAGGTAGTTGGACGCCGAAGCCTTGAGCTGCGAGGAGCAGCCGGGATAGAACGCGTATTCTTTCTTTGCCATTTGTAGTGCCTCCTCAGGCGCTGAAGCCCTTCTTGCGATCCTCGATTTCCTTGGCCTTGGCGATGATGGCGTGGAATCCCTTGAGATCCTTGACGCCGTGGCCACCGAAGATTTCCATGGGGTTGAGCCGTTTCGCGAGGAACAGGCCAAGGCCGATTTTCTGCATGGCCATTGCCTCCTTGATGCCGGACACCAGACCGCCGCGGAAGTAGTGGCCCAGCGTCAGCTTCAATTCATTGACGCGGCCCTTCTTGATCGCGTTGTTCCAGAACAGTGTGGCGAACTCGCGTGTTGGCTGGCCCTTGGGCGCCAGGCCGAGGCGATGCGCATAGTTGGCCAGGCCATGCATGATGTGGGTGATCGGCAGCTGGCGTGGGCAGCGCACCATGCAGTTGTAGCAGGAGGTGCACATGAACATCGAATCGGAACCCAGCACCTCGTCGCGCTTGCCGGCGCGGATCATCATGAAGATCTTCTGCGGCGAATGTTCCCAGGCGTTACCCAAGGGGCAGGAGCCGGCGCAGACGCCGCACTGCATGCACATCTTGACCATGTGGCCTTCTTCGACGTTGGCCTCGACTTCCTTGAGGAAGTTGTTGCGGTAACGTTCGATGGCGTTTGTGTTTGCGGTAGTCATCTCTCGCGTCTCCTTAGCCGAAGCCCTTCATGGGCGAAGGGCCGAGCTTGTCGAGTTCGGCGACATAGTCGTTGATCAGCTTGACCACGCGGGCGTTGTCGGTGATCGCGACTTCAGTTGTCTGCACGCGTTCGGGTTCGAGGCCGAGCTGTTTCAGCGTGTCGCCAATCTTGCTCATGCGGTAGTGCGCAAGTTCCGAACCCTTGACGAAGTGGCACTGGTAGTCGTCGCCCTTCTTGCAGCCCATCATCATCACGCCGTCGTAGCCCGAGTTCATTGCGTCGGTGATCCAGATGGTGTTCACCGAGCCGAGGCAGCGCACCGGAATGATGCGTACGAAGGCGGAATAGTTCATGCGCGCCAGACCCGCCATGTCCAGCGCGGGATAGGCATCGTTCTCGCAGGCCAGCACAAGGATGCGCGGCTTCTCCTCATCTTCCTCCGGGATCTCGATCGCCTTGACCTGGCTGCCGACGGTGTCGCAGGAGTAGTTTTCGAAGGAGATCACGCGCACTGGGCAGGCGCCCATGCAGGTGCCGCAGCGGCGACAGCGCTCCTCGTTAAAGACCGGGAAGCGCTTTTCGTCCTCGTCGATGGCGCCGAAGGGACATTCCACCGTGCAGCGCTTGCACTGGGTACAGCCTTCGAGGCGCGCCTTGGGGAAGGACAGGTCACCCGAGCGCGGATGCGCGGCGCGGCCGACAGCGGCATTTTCTACGGCCTGGATGGCTTTCAGCGCGGCGCCGGTGGCATCGTCCGTGGCCTGCAGGATGTCCATCGGCCTGCGCACCGGGCCGGCGGCATAGATGCCGGTACGGCGGGTTTCGTAGGGGAAGCAGATGAAGTGCGAGTCGGCGAAGCCATGCTTGAACTGCGGCACGTCGGGACCCTGGCGGTAGTTGAGCTTCAGCACGGATGTGCCGTGCATCACAACACGCTGCGCCTTGGCGGCTTCGTCACCGCCCTCGGCCGCGGTGACCACAGGGTTCCAGGCTTCGAGGTCGACGCCGGCATTCGGTACCTGGCCGGTGGCCAGCACCACGAGGTCGGCGGCGATGGTGTTTTCTTCGTCGAGGATCAGGTCCTTGAAGGTGACCGCGCAGCTGTCACCACCGGCGACCTTGCTCGCCTTGCCCTTGGTGAAGATGACGCCTTTTTCCTGCGCGCTGCGGTAGAAGTCCTCGCCCATGCCCGGCACGCGCAGATCCTGGTACATGATCACTGTGTCGATGTCGGGGTTCTGATCCTTGAAATAGGTGGCCTGCTTGATGCTGGTGCCGCAGCAGTGGCCGGAGCAGTAGGACAGGTGAGTTCCGGTCTCGTCGCGCTGGCCGGCGCATTGCACGAACACGACCGATTTGATTTCCTTGCCGTCGGCACGCTTTATTGCGCCGCCTTTGGCATTCATGGCCAGTGCTTCGAGTCCGGCCTGATCCACGACGTTGGCCTGGCCGCCGCCGAGTTCCGGCAGCTTGGTCATGTCGTAAGTGGTGAAGCCGGTCGCCTGGACGATGGCGCCGACCGCTTCCTCGCTGATGCTTCCTGATTCCTGGGCGATCCGGACCACGAAGCGACCGGGTGCGCCGGATGTTTCGGCGATCGTGGTATTCAAATGAACTTTGATCAACGGTGTCGCGGTGATTTTGGCAACCATTTCCGCCACGCCGGTCTCCTGCGCCGCGGCGTAGGGTTCCTTGAAGGGCTGGCGCTTCCACAGTTGCGCCGCCATACCGCCCAGCGCGCCAGTCTTTTCGATCAGTACGACCTCGTAGCCCGTCGCGGCGACTTCCAGCGCAGCGGTCATGCCCGACATGCCGCCACCGACGATGAGGATGCGCTTGCTCGAGCTTTCCTTGGCGTTGCCTGCCGGCGGCGTCATCTTCTTCAGTTCGGCGCAACCCATGCGCACGTAGTCGGCGGCCATTTCCTGGCGCACCTCATCGTGCTCCTTGCCGGCGGCGACCACCCACAGCACGCCTTCGCGCAAATTTGCGCGCGACATGGCGATGCCGTCGAACTGGAAAGCCTCGGTCTTTGAGCGGCGCGAACAGGCGGCGATGCAGACGTGGGTGACGGCCTCGTTGGCGACGTCGTCCCTGATCATCTGCACGCCTTCGGCGTTGCACAAGAAGGGATGGCTTTTGACGATCGTCATCTTGCCTTCCTTCTTGGCGATGGCTTCGAGCTGCGGCACCTTCATGGCATCGCCGATGCCACAGCCGGAGCAGACATAGGCGGCGAATTTGTTGTCAGCCATTTTTTATGCCTCCGCTCTGGCTGTCTTGTTAACAATCTGAATCGCGTGCAGCGATGCAGCGGTCGCGCTTTGCACCGAGCGGTTGACATCGAGCGGGCTGGCCGCCGCGCCGGCACCGAACATTCCCATGTCTTTCGAGCCTTCAATGAAGTTCGACGAATCAAGGATGATGTCGTCGGGTAGATTCACGCCGGTGATCTCGGGCTCCATGCCCACGGCCAGGACCACCAGGTCATGCTCGGTGGCGTAGCGGTGGTAACCCTCGGTATCCACGCCGTGCAGGACCGGATTGCCGTTTTCCTGGTTCTCGACGATCTTCGCCACCTTGCTCTTGACGAAACTGACGGTCGCATCCTTCTGCACCATCTGGTAGAAGTCCTCGAAGCGGTCGATGGCGCGGATGTCGATGTAGTAGATGGTCGACTTGCCGGCATCGCCCCAGGCTTCGCGCACGTACTGCGTCTGCTTCAGCGAAGCCATGCAGCAGATGCGCGAGCAGTGGCGCAGGTGGTTCTCGTCACGTGAACCGGCGCACTGGATGAAGGCGATGTTCTTCGCTTCCTTGCCGTCGCCCGGGCGCAGGATCTTGCCGCCGGTTGGGCCCTGCGGATCGGCCAGGCGCTCGAATTCGAGGCTGGTGATCACATTGGGAAAACGGTCGTAGCCATAGGGCTGGATCTTGTTGGCGTCGTAGGGCCGCCAGCCCGTGGCCCAGATCACGGCGCCGACCTGCAGCGTGACAGACTCTTCCTTCATGGCGAGATCGACGGCGCCGACCGGGCAGGCCGCCTTGGCCTTCTCGCCCTCGGGCGTGCCGACGATGGACGGGTCGATCACATAGCGCTGCGGATGGGCCATGTTGTGCGGCAGGTAAGCCGCCTTCATCTTGTCCAGTCCGTAGTTCCATGGATTCGGGATCTCGGCGGTGACCGCCTCGCCGCATTTGCCGCAGGCGGTGCAGTTCTCATTGACGAAGCGTGGGGACACCTTCAGCGTCACTTCGTAGTTGCCGCGGCTGCCCGTAACGGCCGTGACCTCGGTCATGGTCATCAGGCGCACGTTGCGATTCTGTTTGAGACGTCGCAAGTTGATTTCCAGCCCGCAGGTCGGGTGGCACATCTTGGGAAAGTAGCGGTAGAGCCGCGCCGTGCGGCCGCCGAGGACAGGTGCCTTTTCGACCAGGATCACCTGTTTGCCGCATTCCGCGGCTTCGAGCGCTGCCGTCATGCCGCTGATGCCGCCGCCGACGACCAGTATGGTCTGGTTGGTTGCTATTGAAGCCATCACATCGAGCTCCCGGATTTGATTCTCAGGCCTGCGATTCTAGCGGCTCATCCCCAACTGGCTTGCGCAATCTTCCAATGTTTAAATAGAAAAGCTGAATGCGCCGGTGCGGCACAGCGCAGCGGCTTACGCAACTGTTGGTGCGCTGCCCAAGTTGCGAATTTCAAAGGTCAAGGTCTCCAGATCGGCGAGGATCCATGTCGCCGCAGGCGCACCCAAGCCCGCAACGGTGCCGGGGTTTACCAGCCAGGTGAGACCGCCCAGAATATTCGGCTGCCGTCGTATTTCAGTTTCGTGGCTGTGGCCGCAGCAGACCAGGTCGTAGTCGCCGGTGCAGGCCATGCCGTGGCCGATGTGCGGATAGTGGGTGAGGAAAATACGCCGGCCCCCCAGGTTCAGGGTGGCATCCTGGCCGTAATAGTGCAGTTGATCGTCCGAGTTGTGCGCAATGCGGGCGATCGAAACGGGATCACCGAGGTTGTTGCCGTGCACGGCATGGATCGGCAGGCCCAGCTTGAGCGAGGAACGCAAGGTATTGCCGCCGATGATGTCGCCGCAGTGGATCACTGCTTCGGCGCCCTCTGCCATGGCTGCGGTGACGGCCGCCGCCATCATCGGGCCGCGGTCGTGGCTGTCGGAAAGAATGCAGATTCTCATTGAGTCTTGCCAGGGATGAAACCGAAGAGTTGATCGAGATGGAACTCGCGGATCAAATCATCGACTGCGGCCTGACCGTGCTCCTTGGCCACATCGGCGAGGATCAGGCGCGCGCCGTTGCGGTTGTAGCCGCCGCCGAAGCTGACCTGGGTAGCGAGCAACTGGCGGGCCCTTTCCAGCGTCATATCACTATCGGGCCGTGGTAATCCTCGTCCTGCGTCGGAGCCTTGTCGCCGATCGTCTCGCTCAATGCCGACGAGCGCGTGCCGTGGTGGTCGGCCTGGATCTGCAGCAAGTTGGTCACGCAGTCGCCGAGATTGTCATAAAAGTCGCGTCCGGTGCCGAACTGCTCGTCAGCCGAGTAAAAGAACTGGCAGCGGAAACGCTGGTCCGCCAGCTTGCTGACAACGAATTCGGCGCCCAGTTCGTTCCAGTAGAGCGAGGGGCAAGTGGTCAGGGTCTCGCTGGCCGGGTCGAGTTGCAGTTCGACGTCGGCTGCCTGCAAAGGAACCAGACGACTATAGCGTTCAAGCAGGATCTGCCTGACCAGTTGGAATTCACTATCGGTAAAGTCGGGGATGCTCATGGCTATTCGCTTTCATGCGTTGGTCGGGTACTCTACAGCGGCCGGTTGGACTCCGGCAATCACTGTTGCTTATTCAAAAATAGAAATTATCCCCTTGTGCCGTATGGGGGCGAGTTGTCAGAATATAAAATATTTCTAATATACCGACCGGACACGTAACGACCCCCACATGCAAGCCGCGAGCACATCAATCCCGTCAGTTCAGGAAGTCAAGAACACGACCTGCTACATGTGCGCCTGCCGTTGCGGCATACGGGTGCATTTGCGCGATGGCGTGGTGCGTTACATCGACGGCAACCCGGATCATCCGCTGAACAAGGGCGTGATCTGCGCCAAGGGTTCGTCGGGCATCATGAAGCAGTATTCTCCGGCGCGTCTGCTGAAACCGCTCAAGCGCAAGGCGGGAGCCGAGCGCGGCGCCGGCGAGTTCGAGGAGATCGAGTGGGACGAGGTCTTCGCCACGCTGGCCGAGCGCCTCGGGAAAATCCGCGCCACCGATCCCAAGAAGTTCGCCCTGTTCACAGGCCGCGACCAGATGCAGGCGCTGACCGGCATGTTCGCGCGCCAGTTCGGCACGCCCAACTACGCGGCGCACGGCGGCTTCTGTTCGGTGAACATGGCGGCCGGCATGATCTACACCGTCGGCGGCGCGTGCTGGGAGTTCGGCGGACCGGATCTTGACCGCGCCAAGCTGTTCGTCATGATCGGCACCGCCGAGGATCACCATTCCAATCCCCTTAAGATCGCGCTGTCGAAATTCAAGCGCGACGGCGGCCGCTTCATCTCGATCAACCCGGTACGTACCGGTTATTCGGCGATTGCCGACGAGTGGGTGCCGATCCGTCCCGGCACGGACGGCGCGCTGCTGCTGGCCATCATCCACGAGATCATCGCGACCGGCTTGTACGACCGCGACTTCCTGGTCAAGTACAGCAATGCTGGCCAACTGATCAACGCCAAGGAAACCAGCGACGAGTTCGGCTTCTTCGTGCGTACCGAGGTACCGACCGAAGAGGCCTGCTACGAGCCGCAGGACAAGCTCTGGTGGGATCGCACGACCAACCGCGCAGTGTTGACGCACAAGCCCGGCGCCGACCCCTACCTGCTCGGCGAGTTCACGCTCGCCGACGGCACGCCGGTAAAGCCGGCCTTCCAGTTGCTGAACGAGCGCGTCAAGGATTACACGCCGGAATGGGCCAGCCAGATCACCGGCATTCCGGCCGAGAGCATCCGTCGCCTGGCGCACGAGATGGGCGTTACCGCGCGCGACCAGAAGATAGAGCTGCCGATTGCATGGACCGATTCCTGGGGCAATGAGCACGATACGGTGACCGGCAACCCGGTGGCCTTTCACGCCATGCGTGGCCTCGCGGCGCACAGCAACGGCTTCCAGACCATACGCGCAATGGCAATCCTGATGTCGCTGCTGGGCACCATCGACCGTCCCGGCGGCTTCCGCCACAAGGCTCCTTTTCCACGGCCGATTCCACCATGCGCGCGCACGCCCAACGATCCGCGCGCGGTGCAGCCCAACCGGCCGCTCGACGGCATGGCGCTGGGTTGGCCCTCGGATCCGGACGACCTCTTCGTCAATGACGACGGCAGCCCGGTGCGCATCGACAAGGCTTTCTCCTGGGAATATCCGCTGTCGGTGCATGGCTTGATGCACAACGCCATCACCAATGCCTGGCGCGGCGATCCCTATCGCATCGACACGCTGCTGATCTTCATGGCCAACATGGCGTGGAACTCGACCATGAACACGGCCGAAGTGCGGCAGATGCTGAACGACAAGGCGGAGGACGGCGAATACAAGATCCCCTTCCTGGTGGTCTGCGACGCCTTCCATTCCGAGATGACCGCCTTCGCCGACCTGATCCTGCCCGACACGACCTACCTCGAACGCCACGACGTGATGTCCATGCTCGATCGGCCGATCTCCGAGTTCGACGGCCCTGTCGATTCGGTACGCATTCCGGTGGTGCCGGTGTCGGGCGACTGCAAGCCTTTCCAGGAAGTACTGATCGAACTCGGCACGCGCTTGAAGTTGCCGGCCTTCGTCACGAAGGAGGGCGAGCGCAAGTTCCGCGACTATCCGGATTTCGTCGTCAATTGGGAATCCGAGCCGGGCTCCGGCATCGGCTTCCTCGCCGGCTGGCGCGGCAAGGGCGGCGAAAAGTCGCTGCGCGGCGAACCGAATCCGAATCAGTGGGAGATGTACCAGAAGAACAACTGCGTCTTCCACTACGAACTGCCGAAGTCCTACCAGTACATGCGCAACTGGAACAAGGGCTATCTCGAATGGTCGCAGCGCAACCGCATCACGCGCTACGCCGAACCGATCCTGATCCATATCTATTCCGAAGTTCTGCAGCGTTTTCGCGGCGCGGCCCAGGGCAGGGGCCTGACGCGCAAGCCGCCGGAGCATCTGAAGAAGCGTATTGACACTTACTTCGATCCGCTGCCTTTCTATTACGACACGCTCGAAGCGCAAGTTACCGACAAGCACAAGTATCCGCTCGCCGCGGTGACGCAGCGACCGATGGCGATGTATCACTCCTGGGACTCGCAGAACGCCTGGCTGCGGCAGATCCACACCCACAATTATCTCTACGTCAATGCACTGACCGCGCGCCAGCAAGGCATAGCCGACGGCGACTGGATCTGGGTCGAATCGCAATGGGGCAAGGTGCGCTGCATGGCGCGTCATTCGGAAGCGGTGGAGCCGGGCACGGTATGGACCTGGAACGCCATCGGCAAGGCAGCGGGGGCCTGGAACCTGACACCGGATGCGAACGAGTCGCAGAAGGGCTTTTTGCTGAATCATCTGATCTCGGAAGAACTGCCGGGCGCGGGTGCGCGCGTGTCGAATTCCGACCCGATCACGGGCCAGGCAGCGTGGTACGACGTACGGGTGAGGATTTATAAAGTCGGCGCTGGCGAGACGGCGGCGGGTTTGCAAAATACGTCGCCGCAGTTCGAGCCGATGAAACCCTATCCGGGAATGAAGACACGCAGCAGCATCCTGGCCTACCTTGGGATCAAGCCAAAATGACCCAGCTTGGCAGTCAGGAGTGTTCGCGATGACTCAGCTCGCGTTGGTCATCGATCTCAACGTCTGCGTCGGCTGCCAGGCCTGCGTGACCTCGTGCAAGGAGTGGAACACCTCCGGCAGCGCCGGGCCCATGGTCGACCAGAACCCGTACGGCGCCGATCCGACCGGGACCTTCTTCAACCGCGTACAGACCTTCGAGGTCGGCGAGTTTCCGAACACGGAGACCGTGCATTTCCCGAAATCACGCCCGCACTGCGTGGAGCCGCCCTGCGTGCCGGTGTGCCCGACCGGCGCCTCCTACAAGCGCAAGGAAGACGGTATCGTTCTCGTTGATTACGACAAGTGCATTGGCTGCAAGTACTGCTCCTGGGCCTGTCCCTACGGCGCGCGTGAACTCGACGAGCAGCAGCAGGTGATGAAGAAGTGCACCCTGTGCGTTGACCGCATCTACGACATGTCCATGGTCGAGGCCGACCGCAAGCCATCCTGCGTCAAGGCCTGTCCGACTTCGGCGCGGCTGTTCGGCGATATCCACGATCCCGAGTCGGCGGTATCGCTCGCCATCCGCGAAAGCGGCGGCTATCCGCTGATGCCGGAGTGGGGCACGCACCCCGCCAACCACTACCTGCCGCGACGCAAGACGCGCATCAAGATCCACGAGGACGAACTCGAGCGCGCCGACAACCCGCTCAAGGTCGATCGCCAGTTGCCGCGTCCGGCCATGAGCGAGCCGACGCTCGACGACGTCACCACCTGGTAAACCCAGCCATGCATCCCGCGTTCTCCGTAATCTTTTTAACAACGCTGATCGGCGCCGCGCAGGGCTTGTTTCTGGCGTTGTTCACTGCCCAGTCCTACGCCGCCTTCAAGTTGCTGCCGCAACCCGACGCCCATGCCTTCTACGGCCAGGGCAGTTTGCTGGCGCTGGTATTGCTGGTTGCGGGTCTCGTTGCCTCCTTCTTCCATCTTGGTCATCCGGAGCGTGCCTGGCGCACCGCCACCAAGTGGCGCACCTCGTGGCTTTCGCGCGAGGTGATCGTGCTGCCGGCCTTCATGGGCGTGGTCTTCCTGTATGGACTGGCGCACTGGCTCGACTGGCATCCGGTACTGATGACGCTGCCCGGCGGCCTCCCCGTCGATCCCAGTGCCATCCTTGGTGTGGCGGGTACCGTGCTGGCATTTGCCCTGTTCATCTGCACGGCGATGATCTACGCCTGCCTGAAGTTTCTCGCCGAATGGCATTCGCCGCTGACCGTCATCAACTACATCCTGCTCGGTGGCGCGTCCGGATTCACGCTGGCCGCTGCCTTTGCCGCTGCGACGGCGCCGGAACTGGTCGGTTTCCTGGCCGGCTGGGCGGCGATCATCACCGTGCTAGCCCTCTTTGGCCGTGGCGCCTCGCTGGTTCGCAACGCGCGCCTCAAGCCGAAATCAACATTGCAGACAGCGATCGGCATCAAGCATCCCAAGATTGCTCAGAAGACCCAGGGATTCATGGGCGGCAGTTTCAACACCCGCGAGTTTTTTCACGGCCAGCCGGTTGCGGTACTGCGCGGGGTGAAGTGGTTTTTCCTGCTGGCGGTGTTCCCGGTGCCGCTTCTGTTCCAGTTGTCCGGAATGCATGGAGGCTTCGGCCTGTTGTTGACGGCATTCGTGGTGCAGTATGCGGGCCTGCTGGCCGAGCGCTGGTATTTCTTCGCCCAGGCCAATCATCCGCAAAATTTATATTATCAATCGATTGCCTGATAAGCCATTGTAGCTAGAGGGTTTTAGGCATATCATCAAACGCTAAATTACGAAAGCCGTCCCACCATAACCATTAACGAGAGGAAGAAATCATGAATTTCGACAAGGAACTCGACGCCCGCGGCCTCAACTGCCCGCTTCCCATCCTGCGCGCCAAGAAGGCACTGGCCGAACTCACCACGGGCCAGGTGCTGCGCATCATCGCCACCGATCCGGGTTCGGTGAAGGACTTTGCCGCCTTCGCCAAGCAGACAGGCAACGAACTGCTTGCCAGTTCGGAAAAGGACAAGGAATTCGAATTTTTCATGAAGCGCAAATAGGCATTGTCTGCCCTTGACGCGACCCGCCTGCTGGCAGGTCGTGTCGTCTGCGCCAGAGCGGCGCGTTCTCGCCGGACGTTACGCGCTGATGCAGGCGGAATTATTGACGGCTATGGGGGCATAGAAAGAATCGTCTGGCTGCTGCACTGCGATTTGTTTAATCATCAAGCTTGTCGGTCAATCTGACCAGGAGGACTCACATGGGCGCCATCCCCGAAATTGCCAATATCGACGAACTCATCAATCGTCGACTGGAAGAATTGCTGCCGCAGAAACTCGAAGAGGCGTTGCGCAGCCGCGAGGAATCGAAGACACCTTCGCTGGCCATCATCGCCACCAAGGGAACGCTGGACTGGGCCTACCCGCCCTTCATTCTCGGCTCGACGGCTGCCGCGCTGGGCTGGGATGTGTCGATTTTCTTCACCTTCTACGGCCTGAACCTGCTGAAGAAGGACATTTCCGACCTCAAGGTGAGCCCGCTCGGCAACCCCGGCATGCCGATGAAAATGCCGTTCGGCCCCGAGTGGTTCAAGGGCATCAACTGGAACATTCCCAATATCGTGCAGGCCGGTGTTCCCGGTTTCGAAACCGTTGCCACCATGCTGATGCAGCAGACCATCAAGAACAACGGTGTCGCGAGCATCGAAGAGTTGCGCGGCCTTTCGTTGGAGGCCGATGTCAAGTTCATCGCCTGCCAGATGACCGTCGACCTGTTCGGTTTCAGCCATGACGATTTCATTCCAGGCATCGATTTCGCCGGCGCGGCGACCTTCCTGCCGGTGGCGCAGAAGGCCGATGTCAGCTTGTTCATGTAGTGGGGACGCAACAAAAGTCGAGGCGATCAAGCTGGTCAAGCTGTTTGTCTGGACTTCCAGTATGACTTGAGCTTATAAATGTAACGTATTGAAATTAATCGATTCAAGGGAGGCATTACAATGAAACTGAAAAAAATCGCAGCACTCATCGCACTCGCCGGTCTGTCCGGATCGGCATTCGCTACCAATGGCTACTTTGCTCACGGCTACGGCATGAAGGCCAAGGGCATGGGCGGTGTCGGCATCGCTTACGGGCAGGACGCGCTTGCTGCTGCCACCAACCCCTCCAACATGGTGCTGGTCGGCAATCGATGGGATCTCGGCGTCGACTATTTCCGCCCTCAGCGTGAGTCCAAGATCGTCGGTACTCCCTTTGGGTTTGCCGATGGCAAGTTTGATGGCAATAGTTCGGAAGACTATTTCATTCCCGAGTTTGGCTACAACAAGATGATCGCCAACAACATGTCGCTGGGTGTTTCGGTATACGGCAACGGCGGCATGGCGACTGATTACAACAGGAACCCTTATGCCGCATATGGTGCTACGGGCAACGCCGGTGTCGATTATTCACAGCTCATGATCGCTCCTACGTGGTCTTACAAGCTGAACGAGAACCATTCGGTCGGCGTTACCGTCAAGATTGCCTATCAGCGCTTCAAGGCCTTTGGCATTCAACCCTTCGCTCCAATGTCAAGCAGTCCCAGTAACCTGACCAACAATGGTCACGACGGCTCCTGGGGCTACGGCATCGGCCTGGGCTGGACCGGACAAATCACCCCGACCCTGAAGCTGGGCGCTGTCTACCATTCCAGAACCTATATGGAGGAACTCAATGATTACAAGGGTTTGTTTGCGGAAAAGGGCAGCATGGACATTCCCGAGAGTTATGGCGTCGGTTTGGCATGGCAGGCAACGCCCCAGTTGGTGATTGCTGCCGATATCATGCAAATCAACTTCAGTGAAATCAATGCCGTCGGCAATCGCCTGAACCCTAATAATCTTCCCTTCCCATTTGGAACTTCGCCGCAGCTTGGCACGAATAAAGGGGCGGGTTTCGGCTGGGATGACGTGGCGGCCTACA
>VEPA01000043.1 GCA_012026675.1 Betaproteobacteria bacterium
ATCGTATGCAACTCAAAACATTCGTGGAAACAAGGGTTAATCGCTCATCGCTGGCCGAACAAGCTGTCGCTTTGCTGCGCGAGCGCATCTACAATCACGCGCTCCTGCCCGGGCAGCGGCTGGACGAAGCGGCGCTTGCCGAGCAACTCGGCATCAGCCGCACCCCCTTGCGCGAGGCTCTCAAGGTGTTGTCGGCGGAGGGCCTCGTCGATCTGCAGCCGCACAAGGGCTGCTTCGTCACGGAGCTGGGCTTGCGCGACCTGGAAGAGATCTTTCCCATCATGGCGACGCTCGAAGGCCGCGTCGCCCATGAAGTGGCTGCGAAGCGCACGCCGGCCCAGCTCAAGGCGCTCGATGCCCTGCACGAAAAGCTGGAACGCCATGCGGCGACGGGCGACGTGGATCGCTACTACGAGACCAACTACGTCTTTCACGACCGGCTGCAGGAATGCGCCGGCAATCGCTGGCTGCAGATCGTCATCGGCGACCTGAGAAAACTCCTGAAGCTCTCCCGCCATCACTCGCTGCGCCTGCCGGGGCGTCTGGCGGCATCCCTGGCTGAGCACCGCGCGCTGATGCAGGCGTTGCATCGGCAGGAAGCCGATACCGCCGAACGGGTAATGCGCGAACACCTGCTGGCTCAGCTGGCCGCCCTGCGCGAAATGTCTCTGGCCGCGGAGGCCGTCGGTGGTTGAGGGCCTGGTCCAGCGTCTGCGTTCGATAGTCGGCGCTCGCGTGACGGCGGGCGCCCGGCCGAAGCAGGTCGAGGGCTGGCGCCGGCAACTCGTCGAGTGCGCCGAGGCGAAAGGCGGCGAAGTGTCGGCACGCATCCGGGCCGCCGCGCTGGCGCAGACCTATCTAAAGCTCGACGATGGCGCGCGGCATGACTTTTTGCGCCTGATTTCGCTGGAATTCGGCCCGGATCCGGCGCGGGTGGCGGTGGCTCACGAGAGCTATCAGCAGGCGCTGGGCGGCTCTGCGCAGTGGGATGCGGAAGCCGAACTGAGGGATGCCCTGCGCTCGGCGCGCATCCGCATCCTGACCCAGTTCAACGCCATTCCGCAGGGTGTCAAGTTCCTCGTCGACCTGCGCGCCGACCTCCTGCGCTATCTGGAGGAAGATCCCGAACTGGCTCCGCTCGACCGAGAGCTAGAGTCGCGCCTCACGGCGTGGTTCGATGTCGGCTTTCTCGAACTGCATCGCATCACCTGGAACTCCCCGGCCGCGCTGCTGGAAAAGCTGATCGAGTACGAGGCGGTGCATGAGATCCGTTCCTGGGCCGACCTCAAGAATCGTCTGGACTCGGATCGCCGCCTCTACGCATTTTTCCACCCGCGCATGCCGCTGGAGCCGCTGATCTTTGTCGAGGTGGCGCTCACCGACCGCCTTGCCGAATACGTCCTGGACGTGCTCTACGAGCACGCGCCGGTGTTCGATGCGAAGCTCGCCGATACGGCGATCTTCTATTCCATTTCCAACACGCAGGCCGGATTGCGCGGCGTTTCCTTCGGCAGCTTTCTGCTCAAGCGCGTGATCGACGACCTGCAGCGCGACTTCCCCAGGCTGCGGCACTTCGCCACACTGTCGCCGCTGCCGGGCTTCGCCAAGTGGGTGGAGAAGAATCCCCAGGAACTGGCCGCCGCAGGCGTCGAGCTCGACGCCGCGCCGCTGGCGGCCGGCGAGTGGCGGCAGGACAATCTGGCGGCGCGCAGGATCAACGAGGCGCTGGCAACGCTGGCGGCGCGCTACCTGACGCTGGCCAAGGCCCGCCGCGGCGACGGCCGCCAGCCGCTCGATCCCGTCGCACGCTTTCATCTGGGCAACGGCGCGCGCATCGAGCGCAGCAATCCCGGCGGCGATGCTTCGGCCAAGGGCATGCGGCAATCCTTCGGTGTCATGGTGAATTATCTGTACGATCTCGACGAGCTGGAACACAACGTCGAAAGCTTTGCCCGCGAGGGCGCAATTGCCACCTCGGCTGCCATCCGGCGGCTGGCGCGGCCCAAACAAAATTAAACGAGGAGAATCAATATGCGACGCAATTTTCTGAAATGCGTACTGGCGGCATTCGGCGCCGTGGCGTTGAGCCTGGGCAGTGCTCCGGCGATGGCCCAGGTCAAGACCATCAAGATTTCCCACCAGTTTCCCGGCGGCACCATCGACGAGGGCGATTTCCGCGACCGCCTGGTGCGCAAGTTCGCCGCCGAGGTGGAAAAGAAGAGCAACGGAGCGCTCAAGTTCGAAATCTATCCGGCCGCCTCGCTGATGAAGGCGGTGCCGCAGTACAAAGCCCTGTCCACCGGTGCGCTGGACATGTCGCTGTATCCGCTGGCCTATGCCGGCGGCGAGTTTCCGGCCGCCAACCTGACCCTGATGCCGGCCCTGATCACCAGCTACGAACAGGGCCTGCGCTGGAAGGATGCGCCGATCGGCAAGGAATTGACGCGCCTGCTCGACGAGCGCAACGTCAAGATCGTCACCTGGATCTGGCAGGCCGGTGGCATCGCCGCCAAGGCCAAGCCGCTGGTTGCTCCGGACGATGCCAAGGGCATGAAGGTGCGCGGCGGCAGCCGTGAAGTCGATCTGATGACCAAGGCGGCGGGCGCCGCGGTGACCAATGTGGCATCGAACGAAATCTACAGCGCGATGCAGTCCGGCGTGCTCGATGCCGCGGTTACCTCCAGCACCTCCCTGATCAGCTTCCGCCTGCACGAGACCTCGGACTTTCTCACTGCCGGGCGCAAGCATTCCTTCTGGTTCATGTTCGAGCCGTTGCTGATGTCGAAGAAGACCTTCGATGCATTGACGCCGGCACAGCAGAAGCTAGTCATGGAAGTCGGCGCTTCGCTGGAGAAGTTCGGCATGGATGCGGCCAAAGCCGATGACGAGCGCGTGGTCGAGGTCTATACCAAGGCCGGACGCAAGGTCGTCGATATGGATCAGGCCGCCTTCGACAAGTGGCGCGAAGTGGCCAAGGCTTCCGCCTGGAAAGACTTCGAGGAAAAGGTCAAGGACGGCAAGGCTTTGTTTGACATGGCCGTGGCGGTGAAGTAAGGCCATGTTGGCGGCATGGCGGCAGTTCAGCCGTACGGTGACCACGATCAACACCCTGACCGGCTATCTGTCCGGGGTGTTGATCGTGATCTGCAGCGGCGTCCTCGTCTTCGAGGTGGTGGTGCGTTACTGGCTCAACTGGCCGACCGACTGGGAAATCGAAATGTCGATCATGCTACTGATCATCGCCACTTTCATGAGCGCCGCCTTCACCCAGGCCTCGCGCGGGCATGTCGGCATCGAGGTACTCGACACGCTGCTATCGGCGCGCGCCAACCGCTGGCGCAACCTGCTCGGTGACATCCTGTCGATGGTCTTCTGCATTTTCATCGCCTGGCACGCCTGGAAGTTCTTTCACGAAGCCTGGGTAGACGGCAAGATGAGCAACACCGCCTGGGCTCCCAAGCTGTGGCCCGCCTACCTGTCCATGGCGCTGGGCATGACCATGCTTTCGCTGCAGATGCTGGTGCAGCTCGGTGACCAGCATATCCACGAGCATCGAGAGGATGAGGAATGAGCGCGACGCCCTTGGCCATCTGCCCATTTTTCGCATTGGGGGGCACCCCCTCGTGACCTCCCCCGCCACGCGGTGGAGGCGACTATGTTTGTCCCGCCCGTTGAGCGGGAAGACAGGGAAGACTCGATGAGTACGCTCCAGGTAGGCATCCTGTTCGGCATCGCGACCTTCGTTGCCCTCTTCTCCGGCATGCCGATCGCGTTTGCGGTGGGGGGAGTGGCGCTCGTCTTCATGCTGCTTTACATGCCGCCGGAAACCGTCGGGCTGATTGCCGAAACCCTGTATTCGGAGCTCGACAATTTCGTCCTGCTCACCATCCCGCTGTTCGTCCTCATGGGCGCGGCAATCGGCAAATCACGCGCCGGCGGCGACTTGTACTCCTCGCTGAACCGCTGGATGGGGCGCGTTCCCGGCGGCCTCGGCGCCGCCAACGTGATGGCCTGCTCGGTGTTCGCCGCGATGTGCGGATCGAGCCCCGCTACCTGCTCCGCGATCGGCTCCTCGGGGATTCCCGAAATGCGCAAGCGCGGCTACTCCTCGGGCCTTGCCGCCGGCATCATCGCCGCCGGCGGCACGCTGGGCATCCTGATCCCGCCCTCGCTGACCCTGATCCTGTATGGCGTTGTCACCGAACAGTCGATCGGCAAGCTGTTCATTGCCGGCGTCGGCCCCGGCCTGCTGCTGACCGCGCTGTTCATCGTCTGGGTGGTGATCAAGTTCCGCCGCGAGCAGGCCGGCGCCAGGTTGCAGGGCGACAACACCGAGATTTTGCGCGAGGAAAGCTTCACCTGGCGCCAGAAACTGGAGACCATTCCGCGCCTGGCACCCTTCATCGGCATCATCGCCATCATCATGGTCGCGCTCTATGGCGGCTGGGCGACGCCCTCGGAGGTGGCCGGCATCGGCGCCTTCTTTTCGCTGCTGATGGTCATGGTGATCTACGGCTGCTGGCGGTGGAGCGACATGAAGGCCATCCTTGGCGGCACGGTACGCGAATCGACCATGGTGATGATGATCATCGCCATGAGCTTCTTCTACACCTATGTCATGAGCTACCTGCACATCACGCAGGAAGTCGCCGCCTGGATGGTCGGCCTGCCGCTGGGCAAATGGGCTTTCTTTATCGCCACCAACATCCTGCTGGTGGTACTTGGTTTCTTCCTGCCGCCCGTGGCGATCATCCTGATGGTGACGCCTATCATCATGCCGGCGCTCAAGGCGCACGGCATCGACCTGATCTGGTTCGGCATCGTCATGACCATCCTGATGGAAATGGGCCTGATCCATCCGCCGGTCGGCCTCAACCTCTTTGTCATCAATTCGATCGCGCCCGACATCCGGATGCGCGAAATCATCTGGGGCACGCTGCCCTTCATCGGCCTGATGATCCTGGCCATCGTGCTGCTGGCATTGTTTCCCGGGATCGTGATGTGGCTGCCGGACAATGTCAAATAATTACTGAAGTCCTCGATCGATGAACCAGAATCTGTATTCGCTGCTCGCCACGCATTTCCCGAAGAATCCAGCGACACCGTGCATGATCCTGCCCGACGGCAGGGTGTGGACCTACGGCGACGTCGAACGTGCCAGCGGGCGCATGGCCGAGCTGATCGTGGCGCTGGGCCTGCAGCCCGGCGACCGCGTCGCGGCGCAGGTGGAGAAGACGCCCGAGGCGCTGGTGCTCTACCTCGCCACGCTGCGTGCCGGCATGGTCTTCCTGCCCTTGAACCCGGCCTACCAGCGCCATGAACTGGAGTATTTCCTCAAGGATGCACGGCCCGGCCTGTTCGTCTGCCGGCCGCAGGCAAGGCTGGTGGCCGACGAAATGGCCGCGCTGGCCGGCGTGCCCCATGCGCTGGAGCTTGACGACAACGGACGCGGCTCTCTGATCGATGCCGCCGCGCCGCAGCCGGACGACTTTGTCACGGTGACTCGAAGCAAGGCCGACCTTGCCGCGATCCTCTACACCTCGGGCACCACCGGCCGTTCCAAGGGCGCGATGCTCTCCCACGGCAACCTCGCGCACAATGCTCAGACCCTGCACGCCTACTGGCATTTCCAGCCCGGCGACGTGTTGCTGCACATGCTGCCGATTTTCCACGTGCATGGCCTCTTCGTCGCCTGCCACTGCGCGTTGCTGAACGGCTCGGCGATGTTCTTCGAGCCGAAATTCGACGCCGCGCGCGCCATGAAGCTGCTGCCGGAATCCACGGTGATGATGGGCGTGCCGACCTTCTACGTACGCCTGCTGCACGAAGCGTCTTTCGGCCGCGAGGCCTGCCGCAACATGCGGCTGTTTGTTTCCGGTTCGGCGCCCCTCTTGAAGGAAACCTTCGACGAATTCAAGTCGCGCACCGGCCATACCCTGCTCGAACGCTACGGCATGACCGAGGGCGGCATGTTCACCTCGAATCCCTATGAAGGCGAACGACGCGGCGGTACGGTGGGTTTTCCGCTGCCGGGCACGACCCTGCGCATAGTCGGTGCTGGCGGCACGGCAGTGAAGACCGGTGTGGTCGGCAATATCCAGGTCAAGGGCGAGAATGTCTTCGTCGGCTACTGGGGCATGCCGGAGAAGACCAGGGAGGAATTCACCGGCGACGGCTTCTTCAAGACCGGCGACATGGGCAGCATCGATACCGACGGCTATGTGACCATCAGCGGCCGCTCCAAGGACCTGGTGATCACCGGCGGGCTCAATGTGTACCCGAAGGAAAGCGAGGAACTCATCGACGCCATGCCGGGCGTTGTCGAATCCGCCGTCATCGGCCTGCCGCATCGCGATTTTGGCGAGGCCGTCACGGCCGTCGTGGTGCGCCAGAAGAACGCCGCCGGCGCGGCGCTGACCGAGTCCGGCATAATCGCCGCGATCAAGGACAGGCTGGCGAACTTCAAGGTGCCGAAGTGGGTATATCTGGTCGAAGAATTGCCGCGCAATGCCATGGGCAAGGTGCAGAAGAACACTCTGCGCGAGGAGTATTCCGCGCTCCCGCGACGTTGAGGGCGCCGTGCTGAACTTCCTGCCGGCGCCGCTGGTCGGCGTCGTCGCCTTCCTGCTGCTGGTGCTCAATGTGTTCTTCTGGGTGCCACTGCTCCTGTCGCTCGCCATCGTTCGCCTGATCTTGCCGTTCAAGGGCGTGCGCCTTGCCATCGACCCGCTGCTGGTCGCCATTGCCGAAGCCTGGATCTCGGGCAACAGCGGCTGGATGGCGCTGACGCAGCGCACCGAATGGGATGTCGAGGGCATAGAGGGACTCGATCCGCACAACTGGTACCTGGTCAACAGCAATCACCAGACCTGGGTCGACATCTTCGTCCTGCAGCATTTGTTCAACCGCCGCATTCCGCTGTTGAAATTCTTC
>VEPA01000117.1 GCA_012026675.1 Betaproteobacteria bacterium
CGGTGATGTTGCGCGAGCCGATCAGGGCGACGAACTTCTTGTAGGCGCCGGGCTTCTCCGGCAGCGTCACGGCCAGCACCGCCTCCCTCTGTTCGCCGACTTCGGCGCGCTCGGCGACGAAGCGCAGCCGGTCGAAGTTCATGTTGGCGCCGGAGGCCACCGCCACCAGCGTCTTGCCGTGCGCGCCGTTTTTCTTCGCCCAAGCCTTGGCGCCGGCCACGGCCAGCGCGCCGGCCGGTTCGAGGATCGAGCGCGTGTCCTCGAACACATCCTTGATCGCCGCGCAAATGGCGTCGGTATCGACCAGCACCATCTCATCGACATATTGCCGGCAGAGACGGAAGGTCTCCTGCCCGACATACTTGACCGCCGCGCCGTCGGCGAACAGGCCGACCGATTCCAGGCGCACGCGGCGGCCCGCCTTGAGCGAACGATCCATGGCATCGGCATCGGCGGCCTCGACGCCGATCACTTTCGTATGCGGCCGCAGGCGCTTGATGTAGGCCGCCACGCCGGAGATCAGGCCGCCGCCGCCGACGCAGCAGAACACTGCGTCTATCGGCTCCGGATGCTGGCGCAGGATTTCCATGCCGATCGTGCCCTGGCCGGCGATCACGTCAGGATCGTCGAAGGGATGGACGAAGTTGAGCTTCTGCTTCTTCTCCAGTTCCAGTGCGTGGGCGTAGGCGGCGTCATAGGAATCGCCCGCCAGCACGACTTCGGCGCCGCGTTTCTGCACGGCATCGATCTTGATCTGCGGCGTGGTGGTCGGCATGACGATCACGGCACGCAGCCCCAGCTTCTGCGCCGACAGCGCCACGCCCTGGGCGTGGTTGCCGGCCGAGGCGCAGATCACGCCGTGCTTTCTTTGCGCCGGCGTCAGGTGAGCGATCTTGTTGTAGGCGCCGCGCAGCTTGAAGCTGAACACCGGCTGCATGTCCTCGCGCTTGAGCAGAACGCGGTTGCCGATGCGCGCCGAGAGGATGGACGCCAGCTCCAGCGGCGTTTCGATGGCCACGTCATAGACGCGAGCGTTAAGGATTTTTTCGAGATAGTCCATGACAGTGCGGCAAAGGGATTCGACAGCGGCGAAGGGTAACATGCGCCATGGACTTCGCATTCACTGCGGAAGCCGGTTTGGCCGGCCTGTTTCTCGCCAGCTTCCTTTCCGCGACCCTGCTGCCGGGCGGCTCCGAAGCCGTACTCTTCGCCGTGATCAGGCTGCACCCGGAACAAGCGCTGCCCGCGCTACTGCTGGCAACCCTGGGCAATACGCTGGGCGGTATGGTGACGTATTACATGGGCCGCATGCTGCCGCAACATCTTGCTCCGAAAAAGTCGGCGCTGGCGAGACGGCACGGAGCGCCCGTCCTGCTGCTTGCCTGGGCACCGATCATCGGCGCTGCGCTATGCGCCGCCGCCGGCTGGCTGCGCCTGCCGCCACTAGCCTGTGCGTTGTGGATGGCGACCGGCAAGGTCGCGCGCTATGCCCTCGTCGTCGCCGGCGCAGGGATGGTCTGAGCCGAAATCCGCAGGAAGTAGGCCAGCACGCCGACCCCGGCGATCGCCAGGCTGGCCACTGCCGCGATCCAGAATCCCGCTGCGCCGCACGCTTGGCCGAATACATCGGTAAGGCCAAGCAGATAGCCGCCGCCGAGGCCGACGCCCCATAGCGAAATGGCATAGATCAGCATCGGCGCCATGGCGCGCTTGTAGCCGCGCAGCACCTGCGCCATGACGGCCTGCAGGGCATCGGCAACGTGATAGACGGCGACGATGGCGAGCAGCGTCGCGGCGGCAGCCGCGACTTGTGCATCAACCGTGTAGGCGCGCGCCAGCGGCCCGGCGCCGAGCCAGATCGCGCCGCCGATGACGGCGGCAATACCGCAGCCGACCGCCAGCCCGAGCAAACCGGCGTGTCGCGCGCGCCGGCTGTCCCGCGCGCCCAGCGCCTGGCCGACCAGCACGCCGGTGGCACTGCCCAGCGCCAGCGGCACCATGAAGACAAATACCGCGACATTGGCCGCGATCTGGTGCGCGGCCGAGATTTCAGGCCCGAGCCTGGCGATGAACAAGGCCATGAAGGTAAAGGCGGTTACATCGACCATGAAGGTGGCGCCCATCGGCAGGCCGAGTACCAGCAGTTCGCGCAGGGCGGCCGGACGGGGCGGATCGAAGCGGGCGAAGACCGCATAGGGCGCGTACTCCGCATCGCGCCGGCACCACAGCCAAGCCAGCGTTGCCACCGCCCACATGATGACGGCGGACGACCAGCCGCAACCGGCGCCGCCCATGGCCGGAAAGCCGAAATGGCCGTACATGAAGACCCAGTTGAGCGGCACTTTCAAGGCCAGGCCGAGCAGGTTGAAGGCCATCACCGGCCGCGGCCGGCCGATGCCGGTGGTGAAGCCGAAGAAGACGCGGAAGAACAATACGCCCGGTACCGCCCAGGCCACACCGTCGAGATAGGCGCGCACCTTCTGTTCGACTTCGGGCGTCAGTCGCGAAAAGCTCAGCAGGGGGTCGGGGTTTTTCAGCACGGCAAACGCGAGCATCGACAGCAGCAGGGCCAGCCAGGCGCATTGCCGCACGTCGGCGCCGATCTCGGCGTAGCGGCCGGCGCCATAGTGATGGGAGACCACGGGGGTCAGCGCCAGCAGCACGCCCATGGCGGTGACGAAGACGGTGGCATAGATGCTGGCACCGATGCCGACCGCCGCCAGATCAACCGGGGAAAGCCGGCCGGCCATCAGCGTGTCGATCACGCCATTGGCCATCACCGCCGCCTGGGCGATCAGCACGGGCCAGGCGAGGTGCAGCAGTTCGCGCGGAAGGGAACGGGAAGCTATCACCCGCGCAGTCTAGCCGAGGGCTGTGCAGGACTAGAGGATGAGCGGCTGGTCGGGCAGTTCGTTGGGATTGTCGGTGCGCGCCGGAAAATGATGCGCCAGCAGTTCGCCGGCTCGCGACACCGCTTGCACCGCGCCTTGCCGCCATCGGCCTTCGGCAAAACTCTGTTCCATGGCGCGGCAGATGGCATCCCATTCGGCTTGCGGCACGCGTGCGGCAATGCCGCGATCGGCGAGGATCTCGACCTTGTGATCGACCAGTTGCACGTAGATCAGGATGCCGGAGTTTTCTTCCGTATCCCAGACGCGCAAAGCCGAGAACAGATCGACTGCCCGCGCCCTGGGTGACTGGTCGCGCCACAAGGCCAACAGCGGCATGGCCGCCTCGACGACGAAGCGCAGTTCGCCGCGATGCGACGCCTCGCTTGCGGCGATGGCCTCGCCGATGGCCGCCAGATCGCCGCGCGCGAATACCCGCCGCACC